>JBMOHR010000120.1:0-8168 GCA_049317745.1 Ignavibacteria bacterium | reverse complement strand
GTCAGGCATAACAACAGTATTTTGCTTTTTATGTGTTTTAACATTTGTGTTTGCTATTCTTGAATATGGTATAACACCCGAAGGCCCGTTTATAGACAGCGAATCTTTATTATAGAACTGAAGATTAGCCAGCTGGTACTCCGGCGAGCCTCCGTACTGGTCTCTTGCAATATCGTTAACAGTACAGTTGGCAAGGTTTAAATCTTTCCACTTAATATCACCAATAGGGAAACGGCAACCCTGGGGAGTATAAATCACTTCACCAACACCATCTGCAAACTGTATCTTCAATCCTGCACAATTCGGGCAGGGGCCGTCGGCAGTCCTGAGCCATGTACCGTTAAGCGTATAACATCCGACGTATCCGTTATAACAGTTAGTATAATTCAGAAGCTTGCATTTCTTTTCTTCAACCGTAACGTTATAGTTGCATAAAAATACTGCACCCTCTATTGAGACTGTATAGTTCCCTGCTCTTAATATTTTTGAAACTGCAACATTTGAATCGCAATTTGGCGCAACCTGCCATACGATTGAATCTGCGAACTGATAGTTTGAAACCTTGATGATGACTTGACCGGATATTTGCTCTGTCCTGAAAAAAGTAATCTTACCGTTCCCTGCGCCGTAAACGTTTGTGTCAATTGGCGGCGGAGGCGGAGGATTATAACTCGTTATCCCTGTTTTTGAATCACAGGAAGATACGTATACTGCAAGCAAGGTTAACAATAAACCTGCAATTGCAGATGATATTTTATTTAAGCCCTTTTTCATAGTGAAACTAAATATATTCAATTTTAACAATACTTGAAACATCGAATATCGTTACTTCCTGTAATACACTTGCAGCTTATTTTTTGTTCCTTAAATCTTCATTCATTTTCTCTATTCCCTCGGAATCAGTAGGATGTCCGAGTTCTTCAATGCTCTGATGATAGTACATATATTCTTCTTTAGTTACTTTATTCTGCCAGTAACCTGTTACCATTCCAAAACCAGTTATGATAATAAATATCAGTATTACGCCGAATGCCACGTACTTTTTATCAATTGTTTTCTTTACTACCACATTCTTTAAATTCAGTGTGTCTTTTACAGGACATACATCAACACAGCTCAGACAGGAAGTACATTCATCGGATATGACAGTATTTATCTTATGAACATTAATAAACGAAGGGCATACCTTAGTGCACATCTCGCAGTTTATACAGGTGTCATTATTTCTTTTAATTTTGTTCGGACTCAGCAAAGAAGTTAATCCAAGAAAAGCACCGTACGGACAAAGATATCTGCACCAGAATCCGCGGATTATTATTGAAAGCACAAACAATATTCCTAAAACTATTATAGAAAAACGGCTTATATCCGCAAAGAAGTAATACATCTTCACGTCTGCCATAACGTTGTAAGGACCTTCCAGAAAAGCTTTAACAGCCATATCTGTCATTAGAAATATGATTGAGTATACAAAGAATGCAAGCAGCAAATATTTCAGACTGCGCAAGGGATAATCGAGAAACTTCGGAAGTTTTAGTTTTCTCCTGAAAATCTTTTCACCTAAATCACCAAGCAGTTCTGAAATGAAACCAACAGGACAGAACCAGCTGCAGAAAGATTTTCCAAACACGAGAGAAACTATTACGATTGCAGTGAAAATAAAAAACCCTGCTGGATGAATAAGGCTCACCTCACCCGTTCTTAGAAAAAGATAGAAACTCATAAAAGAACTTATTGGAAGGAATCCATCGACTCCGGGAGGGCGTGAAACAGGATTTCCTGCACCGCCTGAATCAAGAAACTTTATGAAGAAATAGAACTCTATACCAATCCATACACACAAAAGAGTAAAAGCAGTTTGTACATAGAATCTGAAATCACGGACCTTAAACTTCTTACCACTGTCTTTAACGGTGTTCATAACAACAAATATTTAGATTACATCCCTCTTCAGCATTTATGCTTTCTTCGTCAGAAAACAATCAGACATTATTCATCTTTTTAATTTTGGCTATGCTTTTTTTCTTAAACTGTTCGAGTGTTTCTTTAGTAAGCATATCATATGCATCACTTCTCAGTTTACCCCACTTATTATGAACAGGACACGGACTTTCAGGACTGCAATCCGGAAAACCAAGTACACAATTATGGAATAAAGATAATCCGTCAATAGCTTCTACTATTTCAATAAGCTTTATATTTGAAGCAGGTTTGCCAAGATAGAAACCTCCTGAGTTACCTTTTTTAGAACTGACAATCTTTTTTAATGCAAGACTTTGCAGGATTTTCGAAACGAATTCCTTCGGAATACCCAGCTTTTTGGAAATCTCATCCGCAGATGCAGTTCTGTCCTCTTCAATAGTTGAGAGATACAGTACGGCCTGAAGCCCATACTCACATTTCTTAGAAAATATAACAGTCATAATTAATCAGATAATTTAATCTGTTTAAAAATAATAGTTTTATCCGATTTAAACAAGAGAAAATATTTGATCTAATATTATGATTATCAATTCCGGGAAATAAAAAAACCGGAAGATATTCTTCCGGCTTTTAATATCGAACAGGACAATCTTTACTTTAACAATATCATCTTCTTCATATCGCTGAATCCGTCTGCACTTAATTTGTAAAAATAAATCCCTGATGACAATTCACTTCCTGCAAAAAGAATTTTATGATTACCTGCATTATAAATCACATTGTTCAGAATTCTTTTAATTTCCTTTCCCGTAATATCATACACTACAAGAGATACTAAACTGGTTTTTGGAATGCTGAACTCAATATTAGTTATCGGATTAAAAGGATTCGGATAGTTCTGAAGTAACTTAAAATTATTTGGGACTTCGTTATTATTAGCAATTCCCACAAGACCGACTGAAACATTAATAAACCTTTCGTGTACCGGCGTTCCGTTAGGTCCGTTGCCCTGTACCCTTACGGTATATGCTCCGGCCGGAACTCCGCCTGTAGTTTTTATTCTTAATCTCAGTGAATCCGGATACGACGTGAGAATATTCTGAGTAGCATTAGTAGTTTTATTTAAGAATGTCATAGTGATGGAGCCTGTACCCGGTGGAGTTATTACCGCGGCAGAAAATAATGCAGTATCAGTGTATAATTTTACACCCGGAACACTCACGATTACAAACGCACTGTCATTCAATCCACCCATATTTAATGTTGCAGGATATACTCTCATCGCAAAGTCAGGGAAATAGGCACCCATATTCAGTGCTGTTGCGTTTCTATGGTCACTCCATACGCTGAAACCTACTTTCGGATTGTTTGCCGTCATAGTAGTATAATCCCCTCTGTAGGTATTAGGTGAAACAGGAGGATTGGGATATGTGAAAGTAGAATTAGAAATCTGCTGGCTTTGTGCAAATGTCTGTCCGCCGTCTGTTGTATATGTTCCGTATAAAGCGGTCTCGAACGTCGTCGGATTAGCCCTGTCATCATACCAGTGAATATAAAGTTTTCCCGTAGTTCTTTCACAAAATATTTCAGGGAACCATTGGTCGCTGGCTGTCGGATTTGGATTGTCGTTAACCCTTACTGCTGCTGACCACGTTGCACCCTGGTCCGTAGAATAACGTAACCAGATATCAGGTTTATTTCCGTTTCCCGGAGGGTCATTGGATGCATTTACATGATACAGTCTTCCTCTGTAAGGACCGTTGGAATTATCCATTGCAATTTTAGGGTGAGCATCAGTTCTTGCGTTATTAATCGTATGTCTGCTGCCTGTGTAATAACCTACATAACCTGCCCATCCGCTCTGGCTCGACATAAGCGTAAAGTTTGCACCTCCGTTTGTTGAGCGGTAATAGTTATATATTCTTCCGCCGCCGGAAGAACCGGTATTGGTAACATACATTACACAACCTCCGTCAGTTGCACCATCCGGACCTACAGCAATATAGCATCCGGGAAGAGAGTTACTCGGCGAGAAAGTTGTTGTCCACGTTAATCCTGCATCAGTACTTCTGGCAAAATTACCCGGAGTCATTGCTGCATATACATAATTTGCATAAGGTCCGTTTCCTGTATATTCAGCGGTTACGTGATTTCTGTCGACACCGCTTACAGATAATATTGGTGCTGACCAGTTCACTCCATTATTCGTAGAACGGTATACATACTGTCCTGTAACACCCGATGCATAAATTAAAACTCCGTTTCCTGTATGAGTTGCCCAGGGGTCGCAACAGGTTCCTGCAGGATAACTGGGATTGGTTGTATACCAGTTAATGCCTCCGTTAGTTGTCCCGTGTCCGTTTTGAGGTAAACTTGTCCCATTGGCTCCGAAGAAAATCCACATTGGATTGAGCGGATTCGATGAGCCGTACTGTTCATAATAATCAACCCCAATATCAAAGTTATCAAAATTATTTATAGTAACAACCATTGGCTGACCCTGAATTCTTGGTGGTACGAAAACTGTTCGGGATTCCTGTGTTGGTCTTTCAAATCTCGGGTCATTGTCATCGATGGGTTCATCATATTTCTGTGCTTGTAACAATAAGATACCTGAAGCGGATATAAGTAAAAGCAAAGGAAGTATTAGCTTTTTTCTTAATAGAGTAAATTTTTTCATAATCGAACATATAAGTTAAAAGGTATTTTAATATAAATGTATAGAATTAAATAAAGAAGTCAAATTTTAAATTAGCAATAACGAAGTTTTATAATGGGGTTTGCGCGACTGGAACAAGGTTTAAGGTTTAGGTAATAAATATGCAAAGGAATTCATTTAAAACATTTCTGTTGAGAAACCGCAAAAAAAGTCCGTACTTTTGGGTACGGACTTTTATTAAACAACATATATATGTTCTGAATTACTTCAAATGCTTTGCGAGGAATTTTTCCATCGAACCGTAGAAGTCGAAACGGTTTTCCTGATTGCGGAATCCGTGTCCTTCGTTGTCTTTTACAAGATACTCAACTTCGATGCCGCGTTTCTTCATTGCCTCGACCATCTGGTCTGATTCAGCTATGTTAACTCTCGGGTCCATCTTTCCCTGCGCTACGAATAACGGAGCTACGATTTTATCTGCGTGGAATACAGGAGATGCTGATTCTAAAAGCAGACTATCCTTTTCAGGGTCTCCTACCATTTCATACATCATTTTAATAAATGGCTGCCAATACGGAGGAATAGTCTTCATAAACGTAAACAGGTTTGAAACACCTACGTAATCAACTCCGCACGCATAAAGTTCAGGAGAGAATGCCAGCCCTGCGAGTGTTGCATAACCGCCGTAACTGCCGCCGTATATTCCAACTTTCTTAGGATTCGCAATTCCTTCGGAGATTAACCACTTCACACCGTCGGAAACGTCGTCCTGCATTTTCTTTCCCCACTCTTTGAATGAAGCCTCCCAGAATTTTCTTCCGTAACCTGTTGAACCTCTGTAGTTAACCTGAAGAACTGCGTAACCTCTGTTTACGAGGAACTGTACCTCTGGATTGAAGCCCCAGTTATCTCTTGCCCATGGTCCGCCGTGTATGTTCATAACTACCGGAAGATTCTTTGCTTCAACACCTACAGGTAAAGTAAGGTATCCGTTTATAGTTAAACCGTCACGTGATGTATAACTTACGGGTTTCTGTACTGCAAGTTCACTTTCGTTTATCCACGGACTGACTTCAGCAATCTTTGAAAGTTTATCAGATGCCTGGTCGTAGAAATAATACGAACCGAGCGACCTGTCGCTGTATGTTCTTACCAGAAATTTATCTTCGTTTTTATTGACACCGGTTATTACAACTTCATAATCACCAAGTTCTTTTTTAAGCCTGTTGTATCTTTTTTCTGCAACAGCATCAAGGAACTTCATTTCTCTCTTTTCCTTAACGTATGAAATCGCAGTTAAGACTTTTCTTTTCTTGGAATAACTGAGACCGCTTACGTCTACATAAGGGTTTTCATACATCACTTCCATTTCTTTACCGTTGGCAATATCGAACTTTACTATAGCACTCTTATCTCTTCCGAGGTTCGAAGATGCATAGACGAATTTATTATCGAAGGAAAAGAAAATGGGTTCAACTGACTCTCTGAAATTAGTAACGAGAACTTCCTTGAAAGGTGCATCTTCGGTTTCCCTGTACATCAGTACACTGTTAACACCATCGCTTGCAGTTGCAATCCTGAGTTTGCCGTCGTGGTCAGTCATCCAGCCCATAATGTTACCCGGGTTTTCGGCAATCATCTTCTTTTCGCCTGTGTTTACGTTAATCCTGTAAACGTCGAATGCCTGAGGGTTTCTTTCGTTCAGTGTAATGAGCATATAGTCATCGATATCTTCAAGGTCGTCAACGATTTCAGTCCTTACTTTGTCTTCGGGAGACAATAGCTTCAAATCACTTCCGTCTTTATTAACTGAATAAAGTTTGAAGTTTTCATCACCTGCTTTATCCTGCAGGTACATTATTTTATTATTGCCCTTCCAGAAATAAGATGAGATATCCCTTTCCGTAGCGGATGTAACGCGAACTGCTTCATCCGAACCAACTTTCTGAACGAATACATTCATACGGTTTTCCCAGGAAGTTAAATAAGAGAAATAATTTCCGTCGGGTGAAATCTGGTATCCGTTTTTCTCGGGATTCTTGAAGAAATCCTTTAAAGGAATCTGTCTTACCTGTGCATTAGAAACCATTGTCATAAATAAAAAAATTAATAATAAAACTGTTTTTTTCATAAGTGATTATATTAATTAATTTGAGTATATAGGTTTATTACGTGTATCTTAACGTAAAGTTGTGAAAGAATAGTACTAAATCAATAGAAAAATTTGTATATAAACTCTAAAAACAGCATAAAATGCTATTTTATCGCGTTCTTTATTCCGATTATTTCAGCAGCAATGCTGATTGCTATTTCTTCAGGTGTCTCGCTTTTGATTTTAATGCCGATTGGAGAATGAACCCTCGATAAATAATTGGGATTAATGCCTTCAGCTACAAGTTCTTTATACACTGTCCCTACTTTCGATGCACTTCCCATCATTCCGATATATTTAACATTTTTATTCAGCACTGCTTTAAGAACTCCTTTATCCTGTATGTGCCCGGGAGTTACTATCACTACGTATGAAAATTTATCTTCGATAATATCGTTAGTCGCTTCAACAAAATCCTTTATTACAATCTCATCGGCAAAAGTATTTTCAACAAGAGTATTAACATCTTTCCTGCTGTCGATTACTATAACGTAGAAATCCAACTGCGACATAACGCGGGATATTGCAAGTCCTACGTGCCCGCCTCCGAAAATATAGACTTTGTTCTTCACACCGACACGTTCTGAATAAATAAATTCCTCACGGTTGAATGAATCTTTCGGAATACTTTCTTCTACATACTTAAAATCATTTTCTGTTATTTTTATATATCCTTCTTTGTGACTCTTAACACTTTCAATTATTCCTGTAATTAAAGGAAGATGCTTTTCTTCCAGCACAAGAAATCCGATTATCTGGACACCGTTGCAAATCATTCCTATGCTTTCCTCTGCCTTGCCAAGAAGTTTAAATTCCTTGAAGTAGTTCTTCACGGCCTCTTTCCGCAGGTTAGCCTTACACTCATCCATCACCATACTTTCCACAAGTCCTCCGCCAACACTTCCGCGGACGTTCCCGTCAGGAGTGACGTACATCTTGAATCCCTGTCTTCCGGGCGTGGAATGATCTGCATCAAAAACTATAGCAAGCGAAAGCTTTTTATGATTTACTATATTCTCTTTTATCTCATTCCAGAAATCTAATTGCTTCATGTTTATTTATCATTATATAAATTCATCAATACTCTTTCAGGAGTTAATGGTATTTCGTATTTTATTCCTGTATTACCTTTAAATGATTCTACAGCATTCCTTAGCGCGAAGTAAGCGCCGATGCCATACATAAACGGCGGCTCGCCTATTGCCTTCGAGTTCATTGGACCGGGCTTATTAAATGAGTTCTCAAGAAACTCTATTTCAATATCTTTCGGAGTAAAGTTAATGTCCGGTACTTTGTAAGTTGAAAGGTTATCAGTCAGCAGCTTACCTTCAGCATTAAAAATTATTTCCTCGAGCGTCACCCATCCGATGCCCTGCATCAGTGCACCTTCTGCCTGACTCCTGTCTATAACCTTGTTTATACTCTGCCCGAAGT
>JBMOHR010000119.1:0-8315 GCA_049317745.1 Ignavibacteria bacterium | reverse complement strand
TTTCTTTCAGAACTTGTTATAAATGAATTCTTTATACCGTTTACAGAAGAATCTCACAGGATGAATTCTCTTAGCCGTGTTCAGTGTATGGGTTCACCTACGGACATAATGAAATCGTATGCAAGTGTTGATATTCCCGAAACAGAAGCAATGCTTTACAATCCTGCTTATTCTTCTATAGTTGCATCTTCTGCGGCGTTATCGGGTAAGAAGATAATCTCATCAGAAACGTTTACGTGTCTTTATGGATTTCCCGCAAAGCATATACGTGAAGAGCAAACAGCAGATTTAAAACTTGTTGCAGATGCACTGTTTGCTAACGGTGTTAACCAGATTATCTGGCACGGAATGCCGTACAATCCAATCGGCATAGATACATTCTATTTCTACGCAACCTGTCATGTAGGAAAGCGTGGAACATTGAAGGATGAGTTTAAACCTTTTAACGATTATATGCAAAAAGTTTCCGACAGAATGCGATTCGGCCGAACGTATTCGGACGTGGCAGTTTATCTTCCGCTTGAAGATTCGTGGATTGCGGGTGAGTATCCGAAGGAACTCCAGCTGCCGTGGGCGTGGGGTGCTTATGAACTCAGGTATGAAAAGTTTAACGCTGAGTTAAAAGGATTTCATCCGTTATGGATTAACAATTACTTTCTTTCGAAAGGTGTTGTGAAGAATAATGTTCTCCATGTAAACGATTTATGTTTTAAAGTATTGTATGTGGATGCAAAGAATCTGGACATCGAAACAATTAAGACTATTTACAAACTTGCGAAGGATGGACTGCCTGTTTGTCTGAAGCAATTGCCAAAGCAGAGCGGTTACATAAAGAGCGAAGAGTTTGAAACGATACTTGGTAAGTTGAAAAGTCTGCCTAATGTTACGAATGAATTTACTTCAATCAGAATGAATCATTTAGTGATGGGTGACAATGTACCTGATTACTGGTGCAGGACCGACGGTAAGTCGCTTGTGATGTTCTTTGCGAACCCAAAAGCAGAAGGACTTACATATCCTATAGCATACGGGCAGTCATTGCAGGAGAACACGATTACGAAGAAAGTGAACATAAATTACAAAGGAAAGAATGTACCGGTTGAGTTAAAGTTTGAACTGTATCAGTCTTTATTATTGCTTATAGATGAGAAGGGGAATGCAAAGTTCGAAGATATAAAGTTTGTACCGAAGAGTCCGAGGACGGAGTAGGACGTTTTTAGCAGGTTCACAGAGACCTCAGAGGAGTCACGGAGACCACAGAGGGGATTTCAGATAAATATAATATCAGATTTCAAAACGCCTTCCTGATCCCTGCTTAAAACTTGCAGGGAGGAACTTGGGAACGAGAGAAATGGAATTAAGAATATTAAGTTTTAATAATTATAAAATAATTAGATTATGCAAAAGATTGCAGTAGTAACAGGCGGGGGAAGAGGGCTTGGAAAGAATATGGCGCTGAGACTTGCAGAAAAAGGGACAGACGTTATTATAACTTATGTTAGTAAGAAAGAAGAAGCAGAGAATGTTGTGAAAGAAATTGAGGCGATGGGACGAAAGGGTGCAGTATTGAAGTTTGATGCGGCAGACTTTAAAGGGATTGATGGATTTGTGAATGATATACTTGCAGTACTTAAAAGCAAATGGAATACTGATAAGTTCGATTATCTGATTAACAATGCAGGGATTGGACAGACGGTAAAGATTGAAGATATGACTGAAGAGATATTCGATAAGTTTCTTAACGTGCATTTCAAGACAGTTTATTTCCTCACACAGAAGTCATTGCCAAATATGAATGACAACGGCGGAATCATAAACATATCGAGCGGAACAACAAGGTTTTGTGTTTCCGGATATTCTGTCTATGCTTCATTCAAGAGTGCAATAGAAACGTTCACAAAATACTTAACGAAGGAGATAGGGCACAGGGGAATGACTGCAAACGTTGTTGCACCGGGTGCTATCGAGACTGATTTTAATAATGCAGGAATAAGAAACAATCCGATATTTAAGGAACACCTTGCGTCAATGACACCGCTTGGCAGAGTAGGTAAGGCAGATGATATAGGAGGAGTTGTTGCGTTCCTTTGTTCTGAAGATGCAAAATGGATTAATGGTCAGAGGATTGAAGTGTCTGGAGGAATAAACTGATATGGGTGAAAAGAAGATGCCCGTATTATTTGTCGGGCATGGGAATCCGATGTATGCGATTTCGGATAATAAATACAGCAAAGTCTGGCGGGAACTCGGTAAGAAACTTATACTGCCGAAAGCCGTGCTTTGTGTGTCGGCTCACTGGCTCACAAAAGGAACGTACGTAACGATGATGGATAAGCCGAAAACCATTCACGACTTTTATGGATTCCCTGACGAACTCTTTCAGGTTGAGTATCCTGCGGATGGAGCAAAGGAATACGGCAAGGAAACGATTGACGGAGTGAAGTCGGCGAAAGTTAATGAAGACTATGAATGGGGGCTCGACCACGGTGCGTGGTCTGTGCTGATGAATATGTATCCCGAAGCAAGCGTGCCTGTTTATCAGATGAGCATCGATTATACAAAACCTGCTGAATATCATTTTGAACTTGGAAAGGAATTATCCTTCTTAAGAAACAAAGGTGTGCTGATAGTTGCCAGCGGAAACGTTGTGCACAATCTTCGCATGGTGAAATGGGAAGAGGGTGCAAAGCCATTTGACTGGGCGGTTGAGTTCGATGAAATAGTGAAGAAAAGTATAGAGGAAGACAATCCGAAGGTGCTTGTTGAGTATGAAAAGTTGGGTGAGGTTGCAAGATTATCGCATCCGAGTAATGACCATTATCTGCCGTTGATGTACACACTGGGGTTGAGGGATAAGAGTGACGGTGTGGAGTTTTTTAATGACAGTGTGGATATGGGTTCGATGAGTATGCGAAGCGTTATATTCAGTTAAAGGTTAATGCAGAAGATCAAGAGATTGGCACAGTGATATACACTGAAAGAGCTGATTATCACAGATAAATTATTAGGCAAAGAGCAAGAGCAGACAAGAATTTAAACTAATGACACGAATTATTTTTAGGCAAAAAGATAAGAGTAAGAGTTTTACTGCGGAGTTTTCGGAGCTTTTTTAGGCAAAGAGAAACAGTTAAAGAATTAGTCTTTGTCAATTAGATATTTAATAAAATATTCTCGGGGGGATATTATATTTGTGCTTTTAAACTTTTTGAGAACCAGAAGATCTTTATCGCCAGATATTATAATATCTGCTTTAATATATTCAGCTAACTGTAAAATCTGATTATCGTTCTTATCTCTGCAAATATCCGGTATTAAATTGTCAGGTATGGCTTTTGTTAAATAGGATTCAATAAAATTCAGAAATTCATTTAACTCAGTTGTTTTAACTTTAAATTTCTTAGTAAGTATCCTTGTAAGCTCATTTACAATATAATCAGATAAATAAACAGAATGATTTATCACACAATGGTTAAATATCTTGTGCGCAATACCTTCAGTTAAAAAAGAAGACAGTATAACATTAGTATCGAATACTATTTTCACTTTATTCCTTTATCGTCATAAATATCTTCATCTGTAAGGTAACCCTTTTTACGGGCATACGGCATAAGTTTTTCCCGTACTCCTTCGAATTCTATTGAAGCTATATATTTCTCAATAGCATTTGTCACAATATCGCTTTTCGTTGTTTTGTATTTCCTGGCAGCAGTGTTTAGCTTCTTTTTCAACTTTGAACCAATACTGACGGTTAGTATTTCTCTCATATTATTGTAATAATTTGTAATACAATGTAATACATAATTTAAATATTATCAAGGAAAATGTTTATTGGTGGATGATTGCATTAGTAGAGATGACCCAGAGGGTACCCCCTGCTAAGAGCACGCAGGAATGACAAGGCAAGGTTAGAAGGCTTTTGGGAAGAGGGCGCGGGTGTTGATTTCGAGTTGTGATACGAGTGATTCGAAGGATGTGTTCTGGAGATGAGCCATTTTATCGATAGTGTGTTTTACGAATGCGGGTTCGTTCTTCTTTCCGCGGTGTGGAACGGGGGTAAGGAAAGGGGAGTCGGTTTCTGCGAGGAGTTTGTTTACGGGTGTCTGACGGACGAGGTCGAGTGCATCAAAGTTTTTATACGTAATGTTTCCGCAGTATGAGATGCAGTATGTATCAAGAGCGATGGCGTCCTGAAGGTCGGCAGAGTCTCCTGAGAAGCAATGGAATTGTCCTTTGACGTTCAGTTTACTTTCCTTTATAATTGTGATGGCATCTTTAACGGAATCGCGTGTGTGAATGATTACGGGAAGATTGTATTTTGCCGAAAGTTCAAGATGGCGTTTAAAGAAGTCTTTCTGTTTGTCTTTGTATGTGATGTCCCAGTAGTAGTCGAGTCCTGTTTCTCCGATTGCCACTACCTTATCTTCTTTTAAGAGAGATTCAAGAGAGTCAAAGTCTTTGTCAGTGAGTTCGGGAATATCGCCTGGATGAAAACCTACTGCAGCATAAATCATCTCGTGTTTTGATGCGAGTTCAAGAATTGCCTCGGAAGTCTTCAGGTCAATTGCAGGAGCGATGATTTTAGTGATGCCGTTGTTTACTGCGTTTACGAGTATTTCTTCAATCCGGTCTTTTAAATCAGGATAATAGAGATGAGCGTGAGTATCAATAATCATTAATCAGTGCGTTTAGATAATTGGAGAAAACCTTATAGGCTTTTGCGCCAGCAGTAACAACTTCGTCGTGAGTGACTTTTGCAGTCATTCCGTAATGCAGCATATTTGTAATGCAGGAAATACCGAGAGTTTTAATCCCAAGTTCATTTGCCTTCAGAATATCGGGAATCGTCGACATACCGACTGAGTCGGCACCTGTTTTCTGAATGAAGTTTATTTCTGCCTGTGTTTCATATACGGGTCCTGAAGAGGCATAGTAGCATCCTTCAAATACTTTGATTTTGTTCCGGATGGCACAATCCTTCGCCCACTTTACGATATCGGGGGAGAACTCCACTTTCTGCTTATCAATCAATGGTTTATGAAAAAAGTTTATGTGTGATTTAATGAGCATCAAATCAGAAATATTAAACTGCGGATTCAGCCCGCCTGCTGCGTTTGTAACTATCAGAAAATCTATGTTTAAGTCTTTTGCGAGAGAAACGTTGCGGAATACTTTTTCCTTCGAATACGTTTCGTAGAAATGGTTCCTGCCCGTAAAAAGAACTACGGATTTATTGTTAATCTTACCTTCAATGACCTGTTTTTCGTGAATACCACCTAGTTCGGAATAAATCACGTTTTGATTCGTTAATTCATTCCTGAACTTTGTTAATCCTGACCCTAATATAATCCCTATTTTCGACATGGAATAATATAAATAATCTGAATCTGAAAGTTAATTCATTTTTTTGTAAAGACCAAGTAAAACGCACACTGATAAAAGATGATTAGAGCTGATTACCACTGATTAAATAAAAGTGCAAAATGAAACGGGATGGAAAAGCGCACACTGATAAAAGATATTTCAGGGTTAAAGATAAGCCTAAATCCCAATGAATCGGAATTAGAAATGTAAGAAACTTTTGAAGAATGGAACGCGGATTTGCACGGATGAACTGATTTTCACGGATATTTAATTTCGTGTAATTATTGGTTTATTTTAAGTTATTTAGAAGATTTAAAGAAAAGAGTAATCAGAAACCGGATGGAAGAACGTACACTTAAAGAAGTGATGATGACTGATTATCACTGATAAAAACCAAGAGGACGTCAATATTTTTAAATACTTTACCGTTTACGGAAAATGTTTACGGGTTTATCAGAAAGGGGAGGTTTATTCGGTTCAAGGTCTTTCAGAGCCAACGTTTCGGCATCGAAATGTTCGAAACCTTTGAAGCGGTGACCTTTGCTGTAGGTAAACACAGGAGATTCTGTTTTGTTTTCATAACTGATGATAGTAAAGAAAACGATGGCTTTTCTGTATTCGTCCAATGTTTTGAAAGTACCTTTATCAACCTGCATTGGAAGTTCATTGATATCATCGAGATAGAATTCGCCGTCGCGCAACTCCTGCTGAAAAATAAGGTATGCTTCTCTGTTATCGGGAGTTTCCTTTTTAAAAGGCTGGAACATATATATTACTGCTACGACAACAAAGGGAGGTTCAAAAGTGTCAACAATTTCTTTAGTCACATTAAAAGTAAACTCAAGCGAATCGTTATCAATAAATATATCAAGGTTTTTTAAAGGTTTACCACCAGGAACTATTTCTGCTTCGTCGTGAACAAAATTATCGCGGCACCAGGTATAATTGTACTTTAGTATTCTGGTATAAGAAGATTTACCCGGCAACTTTGAGAGTTTCCAGACTGGGAACAGATATTCAGTTTCGTTTATGACGGAGGCAAATTTAGACATAATCCCAAACCTGTTCCTGTTTTTGATGGAATCCGGGCATTTTGTTTTCTTGTAAGAACGAGGTTTGGAAGAGACGTAGCTTTTGTTTCTTCTTCTTTTATAAACAAGATCGCCTACTGAACCACGGGCGATGCCGAGTAACTGACGTGAGATTAGTGCCATGTATAAGATGATGATTGATTTATGAATAAAAGGTTTCTGTAAGCGGGAACGATATCCGATAGTTCCTTATGGAATATCTTAAGATGAAAATGAGAATATTGAACCCTTGGCGAATAGACTGTGAATGCCCTTAAAATGCATTTGGAAGGGTGATATAACGCGTTTTTAACGCATTGCATACGGGTTACATACGGGTTAGACACGCGTTGGAGGACTAAAAGTTAAATACAAATGAACGGTACGAGCAAGACGGACGAAGAACTGCAGCAAAAGTATGTTTAAAAGTGATCCCAAAGAATAAATTGTTTTAAAGTTGTACAAATATTAAGAGAAAACGTCTGAATTTATTAATACCTTATTTCTAAATTATTTAAATCAGATTTAATAGTCAACATCTAAATATCTATAATATTTTATGTAAATTAGCATACTTGCAATGGAAGGGTCTGTTTTGCAAATTCATAAGACAGAATGGCTAACAAAAAACAAATAAACAATAAAGAATATTCTAAGGAACAATTAATTTGTATTTTTAAATAAAAATATAATTATTACATTAAGGTAAGCAAATAGATTTCCCAATGGAATACAAAACACAAATATTCGATGTTTGCTATACGACTCTTCAAACAAGAAAGTCAAACTATATTCAATTATTAAGAACAATAAAGCATTCGATTTTATGAATAAACTATTAGTTCTCTTAGCTATGCTCGTAGCCATAAATACCAATGCACAGTGGGTGCAGTTAAATGGACCAGCCGGAGGGGCAGTAAAATCTTTGGCAGTCAGTGGAAATAATATTTTTGCGGCTAGTAGTGGAAGTATATATTTATCATCCAATAATGGCAACACTTGGAGTCAAACTGCTTTGAACAATCAATCAGTATTTTCAATTGCAGTCAGTGGAAGTAATATTTTGGCAGGTACCATTTCGAATGGAATATTTCTCACTACAAATAACGGGATTACCTGGTCTCAAATTCCATTGGGTTATGATAGAAGTGTTTTGTCTTTTGCTGTTTCCGAGAATAATGTTTTTGCAGGAACACAGGGTTCTGGTGTTTATCTCTCTACAAATAACGGAAATACATGGACTCAAACCGCCTTAAATGACCAAACAGTTCAGTCTCTTACAGTTAGTGGAAATAATATTTTTGCAGGAACATATTCCGCAGTATACATTTCAACTAACAATGGAATGAATTGGACTCAAACCTCATTGAATAATAAAAATGTTACTTCTTTAACTTCATTTAGTAATAATATTATTGCAGGGACAGTTGGAACAGGTGTCTATCTCTCTACAAATAATGGAGCAACCTGGACGCAAACTGCTTTAACTAATAAATCTGTAATATCACTTGCTGTCAGTGGAAATAGTATTTTTGCAGGTGTAATGTATTCAGGTGCAAATAGTGGTGTCTATATCTCTACAGATGGCGGTTTAAACTTTACCCAAACGATTTTGAATAAAGATATTAATAGTATTGTAACTAGTGGAAATAATATATATGCAGGGACAAACGGTTATGGTTTACACCACTCAACAAATTCCGGCACAAATTGGAATGCAATAGGTATGAATCAACTAACAATAAATGTTTTTACAACACAGGGAAGTAATATTCTTGCAGGAACTGCATTTGGTGTTTATATTTCTTCTAATAACGGAACAAATTGGATTCAAACTGATAACAATGGAACGAAATCTTTAACAACACTTGGAAATGATATTTT
>JBMOHR010000118.1:0-8328 GCA_049317745.1 Ignavibacteria bacterium | reverse complement strand
GGATTCTCAGCATAAAATTTCGCACCGTTCAATCCCGACTCTTCATTTGAGAACAATATAAACACAATAGAACGCTTTGGTTTTACTCCTGATTTCACAAACGTTCTCGCCATTTCAAGTACTGAAGCAGAACCTGATGCATTATCATTCGCTCCCGGGAAATATATTTCGCCTGCCTGTCCTCCTACGTGATCAAGATGCGCACCTATTATTAAATATTCATTCTTTAGTACAGGATCCGAACCTTCGAGTAATCCTGCAACATTCATCGTCTTTCTTGACTTATCATATTTAGCATTAACTTCTATCTTTACAATCTGATTTGTTGTAAAGCTTTTCGTAGCCTTTGTATCATCTATTTCAGTCTGAAGTGATTTTAAGTCTTTACCTGACTTATCAAATATCTCACTTACAACAGGTAAATCTACATGAATCATAGGAAAGTTTTCTAATTGCTCTCCTTCTCCATCCATCGTACTGCCAATCGGTTTCTGAGGATTTACATCGTTAGGTTTTGAAACGAATATTATTCCGACTGCTCCTTTTGAACTTGCAATTCCTGCTCTGTTCCTTAAAGACTGATTCCAGCCTTCTTCACCCAGTTTCCAGCCGGGTGTTTGTTTGAACATCATTACTATTTTACCTTTAACATCAATATCTTTGTAATCATCAAAACCTTTTTCAGGGAACGAAAAGCCATAACCAACAAACACTACTTCAGCCGATAATTTACCCGAACCGGTAAATCCCCTGCAGACATAATCATCACCAAGTTTATAATTTTTCACTGTGCCGTCATCGTTTACCTTTGTAAAAGCACAAGGTCCGGTTATTTCATTGTACTCAATGCTGAAGCTTTGAAAGTATCCGTCACCGCCAATGGGTTTTAACCCAAGACTTTTAAACTCACCCGCAATGTATGCAGCTGCCTTATAATATCCTTCGCTTCCTCCGAGCCTTCCATGAAATTCAGGAGATGCAAGATACGTTACTGTCTTCAAAAGGTTTTCGGATTTAATTCTCTCCACACCTGTGTATTTATCATCAGGATTTCCAACGAACCCATAATATAGAACTGAGGCAATAAACAGCAATACGAAATAATTTTTCATCATTCAACAAATCTAATTTACAAATTTAATTATTATTGTTCAGAAGTGATTCTTAAGAAATCCTTTTCAAGCCATTCTTTAGGACTCTCTATTATTCTTCCTATTTCTTTTCCATCTCTGTAGAATATAAAAAGAGGTACTAACTTAACTTCCAGGTCTTTTACCTCGTCCGCAATGCCCTGTTTTTGCCTGTTCACGGATACTAACTTCAGGTTTGATTCAGGGAAATTTATATTATCCAATATTTTAAGAAACGGCGGAACAAATTCACGGCTGTCTCCGCACCACGTACCGAGTATTATCAGAATTTTCAGGTTCGAGAAATCTTTATTCACTTTATCCAGAGTCTTCTGGTCTATCTTGTGGGCTTCATAACTCTTATTAAACCATTCTCCAAAACTGTTCTCAGTTAACAGCGAACGGGTTATAGTACCCATAAGCATCGGCTCGTTTTTCTTGTCGTCAGTTGTTACCACATAGTCCTGTGAAAAGACAAACTTTGCTGTTAACAGCAAAGCTAAAACTAATATATATTTCATACTTTAAATTTTTTATTAAGTTATACAATATGATTATTAATATCAATAACGCTAATCACTTCTAAACAATTCTGTATAATTGTACTGTTATAATGCAAGAAAGGGTGTCAGATATTTACCTGACACCCTTTCGCAAAAGGAAAACTCTTTATTACTATTTAATTAAACTCATTTTCTTTACTTCAACAAAATCACCTGCTTCAATTTTATAGTAGTAAATACCCGACGAATACTTTGTTGCATCAAATGTAGCGAAGTAATTACCTGCATTCTGATATTCATTAACTAATGAAGCAACTTCTCTGCCAAGCATATCAAACACAGTAATTTTTACGTTTGATGCTTTCAATACTCCATAATTTACTTTTGTAACAGGATTGAACGGATTCGGGAAGTTCTGTGATAAATAATACTTAACAGGGGTTTCATTGTTTGAAATTCCTGTTGCGACTCTAACCCTGATACCTTTGTTAGGTGCCCAGTTATACGCACCGTTTTTGCCTCTGTCTACAGTTGCATAAAGTGTATCTGTACCTGCTGCAGCTGGAGCGGTGTAACTAAAAGTTATATTTAAAGGACTTACCCATGTTATACCTGCACTGTGAGTTAATTCTGAACCTGATAGTTTTAAGCCTTGACCTGCAATAACTGCTAATGTACCCGTTTTTGCAGCAATATCTACTCCATACTTACCACTACCACCAGTTGTTGTAAGAGTTAAAGTAAATGTATATGTTTGCCCTGCCACAACTGAATCTGGACCAGTTATTAAGCCCGTAATTGTTGTACCCTGTGTATGACATGTGCCACATCCGGCTGTTGAAGTTTTTCGTGTTCTGCCGGTTCTGCCATTTGCATCCGAGAATACATTTGAAGTAGTGAGCACAAATGATGCAAATACTACAAATAAAACTAATAAGTAAATCTTTCTTCCCATAATAATAAAATTAATTGATTAATGAATAAAATATATAATTAATCATAATTTCAGCAATTTGTGTGCCAGATAATAAAGGGCAATTTTAGAGAAATCTGGGGTATTGCGAATTTATGGATGTGCAATTATTTCCCGTATTTGTCTTTTACGGGGAATTTTACTACATTTACTAAAAAGAGAAATAAAAGATTCTTCGTTTTGAGTGTATATTTTGAGGTTTATGGGAATTATTCATTATCCCTTTCCAAAAACTCAATAAAGGACGTATTTGAAACCCTTTTACCAAAAAGTAATCTAATAAAACTTTAACAAGCCCGATATTAGAAGAAACTTAAATAAAATATAAAATTACTGCCCGGTTTATAATTATTCAGTCTCCAACCGAAGTTCATTCTTGCAACGTCAAACACGTTAGCAATCGCAAACCCGACCTCAAGCATTGTCCCGTCCGTACCTTTAAGTGAACTGTTCGGCATAGATAATTTCAGTTCGTCACTCATTGTACTCTGTCCCGCGTTAAAGAACCCGATAAAATCCAAGCTCTTTAATATCGGAATGTTTTTCGGGAACAACTTGCCGAAGTTATTTTCTATGTTAAAGAAATACAGCTGACTTCCTCCGAATTCATTATAATCCATAGCTGCAAAAGTCATCGGGTCTAACGGGTTTTTAAAAACATCGAAATAGTTTATATCCTGATAAGTGATTGTACCGTTCATAAACTTAACTCCCAGTTTATACGTGGGCTTTATTCTTGCGGCAAAATTATTTCTGCCGTTCACTTCAACCGTATATTTTCTGTTGTCATAAGTACTTTGCAGAAATTCTTTCGATGCATTCTCAACTTTAAACGTAAACCAGGGATATTCTGTAATCCTGAACCTTGAATAATCTCCGTCGCCCCAGTCAATAGCCCTGTATTTATTCGGGTCAATCCTGAACGAAAGACTCAGCGACCTGCGGAAGTCATCATTAATCAGAGGATTAGTTCCGTAAGTGCCGGTTTTTTTTGAAAAACTGTAATCTGTATTTACGAAAGCCGAAGTACGTTTTCCCTGATTGTATCCAATCCCGATTCCTATCTGCGGGATTATTTTCTTAAAGACCTCAATGCTGTAACCATTCAGGTTATAATAAACATACCTTTCTTTCTTTGTACCCAGTGTATAAAGCACGTCAAGCCAGTCAGCATCAAGCCCTCTGAACATAAACGGTGACTGAAGAAAGTTAACAGCCGATACGTTAACCCTCAGGCTTCTGTCATTCAGCAGCTGCGTCGCAAAATTAAACCTGTACTTTGCTTTCTTGTCAGAGAATCCGTAACCCGCATAAAAGTCAGATGTGATTCTTCCGAAATCCTTCTGATAGTTTAACTTCAGCCCTAACTGATGTCCTGCAACACTGTTAAACTTATACGTTTCAAGCAGGTCAGCCGTAACGTGTTTCCCGAAACTTATACTCGTAACGCCGAGTTTAATACCCGGTTTATCCTGCATTGACTTTTCAATAGACTTATATGCTTTATTCTCGTCAGCAGTGTTTTTCACCAGCTGATTCTTTTGCCAGTACGACGAATCCTTCTTCGCGTCCTTTTCAACTTTTATAACAACCTCATCCCAGATGTCAGCAGGTGCTTTTTCGTTTAACCTGTAACCCGACACTATAGTAAACACATCACCCCTGAATTTTATCAATCCTGCAAATGTGCCGCTGGCATAAATCTCAACGTCAGTAGGCATCCAGAACACTTTCTTATCCTTATCATATTCCTGAGAGAACTTCTGTCTGAATGCAAGTTTATCGACACTCTTAATCACTTCGCTGTTAGCTTCAAGGTCAACTTTAATCAAAGCGAAAAGTTTATCTATAATGTATATGTTACCAAGAAACTGCGGAACGAGTGTTGACGTATTTATAACTTTTATTTTAAACACAGTTGTAGAATCTATTGAAGTCGTTCCTATAAGTTTATACTCATAACTGTCAAATGCATCATCGCATAACGGACCAGGTATCTTCGCATCACCAAGGTCAACTTTCTCATCGTAGAAATTTACTATCAGCGGAATGGCGAACCCTCTGGTAATGTTAGCTGTTTCACGCTTTGATTTAATTATTTGTTTTTCTAAATCAGGCTTCTTAAAATATCCAACACTCTCCGACTCGAGTATTCCGAGTATGTTCATCCCGTTCGAATCTTTCTTAAGCGACTTATCTTCGTACGGGTTAACGTTAGACTTTAGAACAAACTTAGAGTAAGCGTCATAGTTATACTCGTTCAGGTCTTTCTTGAATTCCTGTTTATACTTTATTGCCTTACGTATTATCTCATAGGCAGGGTCTTCACCTTCAACATCAATCATCTCCGTATAAATATCCGTTGACTTAAGGAATACATTCCTGTCGGTATTTTCGCCCGTAATATAGAAAGATGATGTATCAGAAAAATAACCGATGTAAGAAGTTACCACATTGTATGAACCGTCTTTCACGTTTAATATAAACTCTCCATTGGCATCGGCTGTCGTTCCGGTGCTCGTTTCAAGCACTTTCATAGAGGCAAAACTCAACGAACGATTTGTTTTTGCATCGACTATTTTTCCTGTTATCTTATAAGTCTGTGAGAACCCATAATTGCACGCAACCAGTACGAGCAGCAGCAGTAAACTTTTAAATTTCATACAATCTGTCTTTTGATTTTTATAATAACAAGTTTCTTTTCTTCTATGTTGTATTCTTCTGCAAAAGTAAAATCTAAAACTTCTGCCTCAGCGTCCCTGTTTCTCTTTAGTAAATCTCCCACCTCTTCCGTCATATCGCCGCCCTTTACGCAGAGGAAAACACCACTGCTGTTCAGGACACCCCTTCCCCATTTGAAAAGATTGTCAAGTGGTGCAACCGACTTCGATACCACATAATCAAACTTCCTGCTGTATTTCTTCTTATACTTCAGTTCTTCTGCCCTTGTGCACAGGGCTTCGGCATTATTTAAACCCATCTGTTTAATCACATCATCAACAACATTGATTTTCTTACGGATTGAATCGCATAAAGTTATATCAATTTCAGGAAAGATTATCTTAAGCGGTATTCCGGGAAAACCACCGCCAGTGCCTATATCAAGCACTTTAGCAGATGGATTGAATTTAAACTTTGTAAGAAAAAAAACGGAATTCAGAACAATGTTTTCTATGGAATCATTCTTACGTGATATTACATTTACTTTCGAATTCCATTCATACAAATACTTATTGTATTCTACAAAATCTTCAAATACTTTACCGTCTGTTATGCTTAATTCTTCTTCTAAATATTTCTTTAGTAACTTCATCATACAAAATTATGTACTGAGTTTTAATTTACAAGGGAATTAAAACATCTGCAAATAAAAAACCCCGCAGAGCGGGGTTTTAATATATTTCGAATAGAATAATATCTTAAATAAAGAGTGGTGCCAGTACGAGTGTAATAGTTGATAAAAGTTTAATCAGTACGTGTAAAGATGGTCCTGCTGTATCTTTGAAAGGATCACCGACTGTATCACCCACCACACCTGCTTTATGTTTTTCTGAACCTTTACCAGTGTTTGCTGCTAAATCTTTCGGTTCGAGTTCAATGAACTTCTTGGCATTGTCCCATGCACCACCCGAATTGTTCAGGAAGAGTGCTGTGATAACACCGACTATTGTTCCGACCAGAAGCATTGCTGCCACAACTTCAGCACCTGAAGCATCTGAATAACCTGCCTTATAAAGGTATTTGAAAATTACACCAACTAATACTGGCATAACAACTACGAGTAATCCGGGTTTTACCATTTCTCTTAAAGCAGACTTAGTTACTAAATCCACTGCCTGTGCATAATCAGGTTTTTCAGTACCGAGTAAAATCCCGGGATGTTCTCTGAACTGGTCACGTACATTCTGAATGATTGCCTGTGCAGAACGGCCTACTGCCTTAATTGCCCACGCTGAGAATAAGAACACCATCATAGCACCCATTAAAGCACCGATGAATACTGCCGGCTTTGTAATGTTAACACCGTCTAATGTTCCACCGTATTCTTTAATTTCAACTATAAATGCCTGATAGAGTAAGAATGCTGCTAATGCTGCTGAACCTACTGCATATCCTTTTGTTAATGCCTTTGTTGTATTACCAACTGCATCAAGTCTGTCAGTCTTCACTCTGATTTCTTCAGGCTGCTGTGACATTTCCACGATACCGCCTGCATTATCAGTGATAGGTCCGAAAGTATCCATTGCGAGCACGTATGCTGCAGGTCCTAACATACCCATCGTTGCAACTGCAGTTCCGAAGAAGCCTGCATCCTGCATACCGACTATTGTATTACCAAGTGTGTAAGAAGTAAAGATTGCGATTGCGATTACTATTGATGGCATTGCAACGCATTCAAACCCGACTGCAACACCTGAGATAATCGTTGTCGCGGGTCCTGTTTTCGCTGCTTCTGCAATCGACTGTACAGGTCCGTATTTATATTCTGTATAATACTGTGTAATCCATAAAAACAAAACAGATGCTATTAATCCGATGGTGCCGCAAATGAAGAAATGCCACCATGCTGTCGGTGCATTTGCGCCTGCATCGCCTGTTCCGAAAATCCAGTATGAAGCAATACCAAAACCAATCATTGCAAGAAATGAAGTTAAATAGTAACCTCTGTTCAATGCGTTCATCGGGTCTTCAGTTTCTTTTGCTTTAACTGACATTATTCCGACTATTGATGCTATCAGACCAAATGCTCTTGCAAGCAACGGGAATAATATTATTAATAACAATGTTGCGGGATTATCACCGAACACTGCAGAATTCGATTTAAATAACATTGCCGCTAAAATCATAGCACCAATATTCTCTGCCGCTGTTGATTCGAATAAATCAGCACCACGACCTGCGCAGTCACCTACGTTGTCACCAACAAGGTCAGCTATAACTGCTGGATTTCTCGGGTCGTCTTCTGGAATTCCTGCTTCAACTTTTCCGACAAGGTCAGCACCAACGTCTGCCGCCTTTGTATAAATACCACCACCTAACTGTGCAAACAATGCAACAAAGCTGGCTCCAAATCCATAACCTGCTATAAAGAACGGAATCTTTTCTACAGGATGACCACTAAATGTTAAAACTATGTAGAACAACGAAACCACACCAAGAAGTGACATAGCAACTATAAACAAACCTGATACTGCTCCTGCCCTCAATGCTGTTTGTAATGCACCGTTAAGTGACTTCATTGCTTCAGATGCAGTTCTGATGTTTGCTCTGATTGAAATCCACATTCCGATGTAACCCGAAGCAACCGAACTTAATGCACCAAGAATAAATGACAATGCTGCCCAGAATGCTAATTCAGGTTTTTGAAAAGTGTACAATAAATACACAAGTGCAGTCGTTGCAACTGCCAAATATAGAATTGTTTTGTTTTGCCTTCTTAGGAACGCTTCAGCTCCCTCTTTAATTGCATTCGATATTTCCTGCATTTTAGGAGTTCCTGTATCGCGCTTCATTACGTCCTTTATCAAAAAGACAGCAAATCCTAAAGCAAAAATACTAATTCCGAAAATTAGTACCAATGATAGCGACATAGTTTAATTTATTTAATTAACAAAAATATTTATAAACTCTATATGGATATAATCTTATATACTATATTAAGGTTTCGTTAAATTTCCGTAAATCTAATTAAATAATTTGAATAAAGAAAATGTAAAAGACA
>JBMOHR010000117.1:0-8421 GCA_049317745.1 Ignavibacteria bacterium | reverse complement strand
TAACCGAAATCAAGAACGAACTTGAAAGGCTCAATTCATACTCTGACGAACATATTAACATACTGCTTGTTGAGCAGGACGGGCTTGAAGTAAATAACTCAAACGGGACGATACAAAGTTTAATGTGTGCAACAGAGAAGAAGACCGCAAAAGAAAACAACATTATATTCGAAAACATTACAGACCTTGAAGATTATTCGCTTGAAAACACACTGACGGATATTGTATCTGCTACAAACCAATTAGTAAAACACCTCTCCGGAAAAACAGTTTCGCATAACACCAAAAGAAATTTACGGTTTCAGAACATAAAAGTAATATACAGGGGGGCATCATTCGGCCTCGGTGCTGCAGTGATAAGCGCCTGTAATTATTTCACAAACACAAACAGCAGAAAACGCTTTAAAATAAGCAACGCTGTGGCGTTCACAGGGGCAATTGATAAAACGGGAAAAGTAACAAAGGTAAACAGCGGTTCGGTAAAGAACAAAATTGAAGCCGCTTTCTTTTCGTGGGTTAAGTATTGTGTTGTGCCGAAAGAAAACTTCAACGACGCTACCGATGCTTACGAAAAACTGAGGGCGCTGTATCCTACAAAGGAAATGGAAATAATAAGCGTAGAAAATGCCGGAGAAGTGTTTGAACACAAAGAGTTGTTTGTTGCCGAGAAGTTAAGTTTTAAAAATTATACACAACTGCTGACAAACAAACACAAGTATACGAGCGTGGCGCTGCTGATTCTGGTTACCTCTGTTCTGGTTTTTGTGCTGGCATCAAAATTTTTACCGAAAGATATAAAGACAATGCCGAACATTAGCTCAAAGATGTCACTGGTATACACTCCCGACAGGGATAATAAGTGGGTGTTTCAGAATGCAGATTATTTTGGTGGTGATACAATAGACTTTGGAGAAGTTGCGGTTGGCGACCAGTGGCTTCCGATGCTCGAGTTCTGGAACAACAGCCAGAAAGAGGAGTCGTTTGATGTTAAGGTTGAAGGTAATGATGACTTTGAATTATTATGGTTTGACGAAGAACAGCAACCATCTTCACCGGACAAAATTAACCCGTCTTTTCAGCAACGCCTGAATATAAAGTTTTCGCCGATGGCAGAAAGTGACTCCATAAGAGCGAGGGTTATATTCTGCCGTTCTGACAATAAAGAAGAAACAAAAACAATCTTCATTAAGGCTGTTTCGAAGAAGTATGAGGGCGGATACTCGGCCGTTATAAAAAATGGCGACGACAGAATACTTATTACACCGGGGCGGAATATTTTCCCAAAAGAATTCACAATCAGTTTCTGGTTCAAGCCCGATACAGAACTTCTGAACAATAATGATGATGAAACATACTACAAAGACAAAGGGTTTCAGGTGTTAAGAATATCGAACGATAACTCTTCTCTGACAAAATTCGCCCTTCTGCTTGAAAGGGACTCCAGTTTGTCATTTTTCATTAACAACAGAAAAGCAGACTTCAAGAATTTTTCTTCCGTCAAAGCTGATTCAAAAGTCAGGTTTGACGAATGGAATTATGTTTGTATCTCATACGACCTGAATAACGTGTTCCTAACATTAAACGATAAAACAAACAAAGAATACGTAGACAAGGATATTATAAGACAAACCAGTGACGTGATATTCTTTGGTTCGAGGCACCCTGTGTTTGACGATAACAGGCACCCTCAGAAAATGAACGGCTTTTTTAAGATATTCAATTTTAAGATATACGAAAAATATTTTGACGGCAACAACATTAACAGGTTAAAATATAAATCGCCGGAATGGAACGACGATGGCATAGTACTGAATTATGAGTTTGACCAGATGAGCGAAAAGAAGGTTTTTGATTTAAGTAAGTCTGATATATGGGCTATTACTTCGGGCGGAGTATTAAGGTCACTGGACATACCCGACGGATTTAAATCGTCCGAACCTTATTTAAATAACGAAACAGGAAAAGCAGTTATACACAGAGAAAAGACAGGAAGGATGGAGTTTTACAAGAACATATTTAAGGGGGTAAAGAACTTCACAATTCAGATGGATGTAAAGTATGACAACATCGGCGAAAAGAAGCAGGAATTTTATATAATCCTTAATCCTGAAAAGGAATATTTCTTAAGCCTTAACAAAGACTCCTTGTTTTTGTTTTCGGGCAAATATAAGTCAAAGGAAAAATATCAAAAAAGCGGAGAACTGAAATCTGACGGTAAATGGCACAGGTATACACTCACCTATGAAGACGGCATAACAAAAGTATACGCAGATAGCACAGAAATAATGAAACTGAATACCTCTGGAAAGTCTTTGGATATTGAGAAATTGAATTACGGGTTAGTATTCGGGAATGTTGCGTACATTGCATCTGCAAGACATTACGGAGACGCCTGTATGTTCGACAATGTAAGGGTTTACGGCAGGGCAATAAACGCCTCAGAAATATACGGTACAAATGGTAATGGGCTTCTTGCAGAATGGACTTTTGATAATATTAAAGGATATTATGCTTACGACAACATAAAAGGGTATCCGGCTTTACTAAAAGGTGAGATAAAGATCATTAAAAGGCAGGATAAATAATATTTCACTGATTACTTTCTTTTGCTTTCATTTCATTGTTATTTTTCTTCAGTATTGATAAATTCCATAATTACAATAATTTTTAAACTACATTGATGAGCGATAAAGTGTTTCTAAAGAATCAATATAAGAATATACTCGTTACGGAAATCGAAAACGAAAAAGGGCTAAACGTCTGCCAGATACAAATCAACAGACCGAATGCAATGAATGCCTTGAACATAGAACTTATGGGTGAGATAGCGGAAGTACTGTTTGCGGTTGACAAAGACGGAGATTTCGGATGCAGTGTTATAACAGGAAACGAAAAAGCTTTTGCTGCAGGTGCCGACATCAAAGAAATGGCAGATGCAAATGCAGTTGATATTTACTACAGAGAAATGTTCGCTTCGTGGGACAAAATAAGAAATTACAAAAAACCATTCATTGCTGCAGTGAGCGGGTTTGCGCTTGGCGGTGGATGTGAACTTGCGATGCTGTGCGATATGATAGTTGCAGCAAAGTGCGCTAAGTTCGGACAACCCGAAGTAAACCTTGGAGTTATTCCGGGGGCAGGCGGAACGCAGAGATTAACTAGGGCAGTCGGCAAGGCAAGAGCGATGGAGATAATACTAACGGGAAGAATGGTTGAAGCTGGCGAGATGTACGAAGCGGGATTGATATCAAAAATATCTGAAGACGATAAATATCTTGATGATGCTGTTGCAATAGCAATGACAATCTGTACAAAATCGCCTATCGCTATTCAGCTTGCGAAGGAAAGTATATTACGTGCATTCGACACTACCGTGGAAACGGGAATTGAATTTGAAAGAAAGAACTTTTACTTACTGTTTGCCTCTGAAGACAAGATGGAGGGAATGAAGGCCTTTGTAGAAAAAAGGAAACCAACCTGGAAGGGTAAATAAATATTGAAGGGAAAACATTTGAACAAAATTGCTATTGTATTTTTATTACTGATTTCGTTTGTAACATCATATGCGCAGAATGATATTCTTACATCGGAAAGAAAAGACGACGACCTCAACGCAGAACAAATAATCGAGCAGAATAAGTCGGCACTGGTATCGGTATGGTACCATACAGACAGCTACTATGGTTACTATTATTTATCAACACCAAAGGATACAACGCTTTTAAGCGGAAGCGGATTTATATTTGATTCACACGGATTCGTCGGAACAAACTACCACGTAATTGACGGATTTGACAGTCTGATGATTAAAACGTCTGACGGGAATTTTTACAATGCAGAGTTAATCTTTGTAGACGAGAAAAATGACATCGCAATATTAAGAATTATAAATTCGGATAACATAGTTTTTCCTGCGGTAAAAATCGGCAACTCAGATTTACCGAGAGTAGGACAGAATGTTTACGCAATCGGCTCTCCGCTTGGCTTTGAGTATACAATTTCAGAAGGAATTATTGCTGCGCTCAGAGAAAACGAGAAGGTGTCGTTTAACGACCCTGCGACTTATGCCTTAATAGAAAAAACCTTTGACCGTGTGATACAAATAACGGCGGCAATATCCCCGGGCAACAGCGGCGGCGCACTGTTTAACGGCAAAGGCGAGGTGATAGGTATTACAACATACTCATACGGTTTTTACGGAAACCTGAACTTTGCGATTGCTATAAACAGCTTTACAAAATTACGCAGCACAATAGATTTTGCTACATTAGATAAAGATGAAAGTTTCCTTGCCAAGAAAAAAGACAACCTGTTTAAGACCAACTATCGCCTTGCAGAATCTTTTAAGTCTAAACTTTATTCAAGCTGGTTTTACACAAAGCAGCGTGATACTATGAAGACTTATGATACGATGATTGTGAAACAGGATTCGCTGAATAAGATAAATTTTATTAAGGCTGAAAATTACTATAATATGTGCATAGAAATGCAGCCCGATACTTTTTATATTTATCAGGGTTTGATGGATATGTATATTTATACAGAAAACTTTAACAAGGCAGAGCCGCTTTATGGAATGATAAAGGAAAAGTTTACCTCGGACAGTTTACTGAACACTTTTTCTTCATCGCTTGCGATGGCCTATTCTACCACGAAGGATTACAAAAAGGCGCTTATGTTTTATGAGAAACTGCAGAAGAAAGACACGAATGATGTTTATGTTCTTTACCAGATTGCCGACCTTTACAGCAAACAGAAGGACGTAAAGAAATCAGAAGAGGTTTACAGAAAGATTATAAAGATAGACCCTGCTTACATAATGGGCTACATTCAGCTTGGAAAGTTATACTACGAGCAAAAAGATTTTAAGTCGGCGAAGAAATATCTCACTATGGCAGTTGAGAAAACGATGATGGAAGAATATTCTTACGGCAACTATCTTGACCTGCATTATTACCGCGGTATGATAGCCGTAGAAGAGGGAAGAAAGCTTGATGCGCTGATGTGTTACATAGATATAAAGAGCACCTACACTTATACGAAGGAAGAGAACGAGAAAAAGTTAGGGCTTTATAAAGCAATTAAAAAAATGGAAGAATAATATTAAATTAAGGTAAATATAAAAATCACTCAATATGATTAAAAATTATGATGTCGTAATAATCGGAGCAGGAGGAGCGGGACTCCGAGCAGCTGTGGAAATTCCAAAAGAATATTCCTGCGCTGTACTTTCAAAAGTGTTTCCCCCGAGATCACATACAGGAACGGCACAGGGCGGCGTATGCGCAGCACTGGCAAACGAGGAAGATGACAACTGGGAAAATCACGCATTTGATACGGTCAAAGGCAGTGACTATCTTGGCGACCAGGACTCAATAGAAACAATGTGCCGGGATGCAATCCGGGCAATCATTGAACTTGAACATATGGGGCTGCCATTCTCAAGAACACCTGAGGGCAAGATTGCACAGAGAAAATTCGGAGGACACACAAAACCTGTCGACCCAAACGACCCTTATGGTAAACGCGTACCTGTAAACCGTGCGTGTTATTCTGCAGACAGAACAGGTCACGTCATGCTTCAGACCTTGTTTGAAAACTGCATAAAGAATCAGGTAGATTTTTATTCAGAGTATTTTGTAACAGATATTATTTTAGAAGGCAAAGTATGCAAAGGCGTTGTTGCGTTTAATATTGCAACAGGCGAAGTAACTATGTTTCACGCAAAGGCAGTAATGTTTGCAACCGGCGGATACGGAAGAGTATTCAGAATCACCTCCAATGCACACGTGGGAACGGGTGACGGAACAGGATTAATTTACAAGAACGGACTTCCGCTTGAAGATATGGAATTCTTCCAGTTTCACCCAACGGGATTATGGAAACTCGGAATCCTCGTCAGCGAAGCCGCAAGAGGCGAAGGCGGTATATTAAAGAATAAAGACGGTGAAAGATTTATGCAACGGTATGCTCCAACAGTAATGGACTTAGCACCAAGAGATATGGTGTCGAGAGCAATCATTTCTGAAATTCGCGAAGGACGCGGAATACTCGGAAGCGACGGAACACATTATGTTAACCTTGACGTGTCACACCTAGGCAAAAAAGTTATTGACGAAAAACTTCCCGAGATAACAGGTTTTGCAAGAACATACCTTGGCGTTGAACCTACGAAAGAACCTATTCCTATTCAGCCGACTGCGCACTATGCAATGGGCGGAATACCAACGGACGTTGACTGCCGTGTATTTGCAGATGAAAAGGGAACCGTTGTACAGGGACTTTATGCAGCAGGAGAGTGTGCGTGCGTATCAGTTCATGGCGGTAACAGACTCGGAACGAACTCACTTCTTGATATAGTAGTATTCGGAAGAAGAGGCGGCAAAGCAATCGTTGACTTCTTAAAGACAGCAGAATATTCGGAAATAACTTCGAAGCCTGAAGAAAAGACACTTGAGCAAATTAAGAATGTGCTTGCAAATACAGGAACCGAAAAGGTATATGCTTTAAGAACAGAGTTACAGGAATGGATGATGGATAAATGCGGAATATTCAGAACAGAAGCAGACTTAAAAGCAATGATAGTAAAACTTGAAGAATTAAAAGTGAGGTTTAAGAATATCGCAATTCAGGACAAGGGACTTGTTTTCAACACAGATTTAATGGAAGCTATCGAACTTGAGAATCTATTGCTCAACGCAGAAGCCACTGTTTACAGTGCTTTGAACAGAAATGAAAGCCGCGGAGCTCACACAAGAGAAGACTTCCCCGCAAGAGATGATGTGAACTGGATGAACCATACTTTTATTTTCAAAAATGAAAATGGCGACCCAAAGATAACAAAGAAACCTGTGGTTGTAACAAAGTACAAACCAATGGAGAGAAAATATTAATGAGAAATATTTTCATAATATTAATGTTCTTATTCTCTTCGAGCCTGTTTGCGCAATGGGGACAAGACCTCGATACAACTATAGCAGGTGTAAGATTTGTTGCGAAGTATGATACAACAAAATTTGAGACTAAGCTTACTATCACAAAAGACAAAAACAAAATTCACGAGTCAATATTTCTTGACAACATTTTTGATATCTCGCTTGAGCAATTTCAGCCGGGCGGCAACAAGTATTATTTATTACAGCTTTATTCAGGCGGTGCGCATTGCTGCTCATCCCTTTTAATAACTGAGATAAAAGATAATAAATTTGTTGTTCTTGATTCGGGATTCTACGGAAACTCAGGATACGTTGTTGAAGATATCAACAAAGACGGCATAAAAGAAATAATGTCCGGATACGATATGTTTGCATATGCTTTTACAAACTATTCGGAAACACGTTTCCCGCTTAGAGTTCAGAAATTCGAAAACGGAAAACTTATCGAGATTACGGGAAACTTCAAAGATGACTTAATAATGGAAATCGGTTATTTTGAAGAAGACCTTAATGAAATTTTAAAAACAGGTTTTGAATGTCCAGAAACCGACGATGAAGATACATTCAACACAGACGCAGGAAGCGTGAAGACGATTCTTGCTGCGATAGTGGCGGATTACTATTCACTCGGGCAGGTCGAGAGAGGTTACGACTTAGTTAAGAAAGTTTACAAATGTAAGGATATAGATAAATACATAAAAATTTTAAAAGAAGATTTTAAATTAAAATAATATGGATATAAGACTAAAAATTCTTCGTTACAATCCGGAAAAAGACGACAAGCCTTACTTTCAGGATTTCACAGTACAAAACGTAAGCCCGGACTGGCGTTTGCTTGACGTTCTTCACGAGATAAAATGGAAAGTTGACGGAACGCTTACATTCCGCCGTTCCTGTGCACACGGAATTTGCGGCAGTGACGGAATAAAGGTAAACGGCAAGAACCGTCTTGCATGTTCACTTCTTTTAAAAGATATGAATATGAGCAAGACTATAGTTATCGAACCGCTTCCTTCGTTACCGATTATAAAGGACCTAGTGGTTGATATGTCGAGTTTCTTTTCCAAGTATGAAGTAATTAAGCCATACTTAATTTCAAAAACACCGCCGCCGCCAAACAGCGAAAGACTTCAATCGAATGAAGACGCAGAAAAACTGTTTGAATCGGCAAAGTGCATACTGTGCGGATGCTGTACAACCTCGTGCCCTTCAACCTGGACGAACGAAAACTACATCGGACCTGCTGCACTTCTGAAGACGTACAGGTTTGCTTTTGATACACGCGACGACGGAGGAGATGAACGTCTTGATATCATAGATAATCCTGACGGAATCTGGCGATGTCACACAATCTTTAACTGTATAGAAACGTGCCCAAAGGAAATTAATATCACCTGGCATATTTCACAATTGAAGAAAAGAATTTCCACAAAAGAAATGTAATCATCATTTATAGTATAAACAAAAGGGGCGGCAAGCCCCTTTT
>JBMOHR010000116.1:0-8697 GCA_049317745.1 Ignavibacteria bacterium | reverse complement strand
AAAGGTTTAGCTTATTCACACAGTTATTACAAATGGATAGGGTTTCTATACCCTCTTTTTCGTTTTGCATTTCCTAAATATGTATCAACGTTAAAAGAACTGGGCTTAGCTATGATAAACTCAATAACAATAGGTTATGACAAACACATTCTTGAAGTAAAGGATATTGTTGAATTATCAAAAAAGTAAATTACTTTAATAAAATCATTTGCCTCACAGAACTAAAATCTGATGTTCTGATTTTATAGAAATATACTCCGTTAGAAAGTTCTGAACCTTCAAACTTTACAGTATGTGTTCCGGGATTCAGTTTTTGATTTACTAACACTCTTACTTCCCTGCCCAGTATATCATAGACAGATAAATAAACGAAATCAGATTTTAATAAATTAAACTTTATAATTGTAACAGGATTAAATGGATTCGGATAATTTTGCATTAATTCAAATTCCTTCGACTCATTAGTAATTTCTGATATTGATGTAGGAATCAACGTACCTCTTTTAATGAAAATATCTGATATTATATTTCCGTTTCTTAATGCTGTAGGGTCAAATGCAACTGCTATACCATAATCCCCTTTTGCCGCAACAGAAGATGAACCTCTGCCTGAATAATTTACACTATCATACCAGACCAATACGGGTGACGAAAAGGCTGTACCGGGTGTTCCATAAATCAGGAAAAAGCCTTTTGGTGCGGGTGCAACACTGTTCTGATACGTCACGAATAACCTTCCAAAATCATCTACATCTATTCCACGCCAGTACGAAGGATTTCCTATACTTGATGGCGAAATAGCATAAGGGGTTGTGAAAGTACCGCTAGAATTTCGTGTGATTAAATAAATTCTTTTATCGGTTGAAAGTCTGTAAATGATATGAACAGTATTATTTCCCTGGTTTAAACACATTTCAGGATATTCGATGTATCCAGTCAATCCTGTGGAAGCTTCTAAAAGTGTTCCGTTAGAATACGTGAAATACTTTAGTGCAGAAGTGCTCAAAGGAGTATTTGTTATGTATGCAATATGAATTACTCCATTAGTATCCGAAAGTATTTCACAATCATTTTCGCTTCCTGCTTCGGCAGGACCTAACTGGTATTCCTGACTTAATATACCTGTATAATAATTATAGTTTCTATAATATACATAATCCTGAACAGCATTTACGAATGTGTAATACACAAAATGAACTAAACTGTCTTTTTTACCAACACACATAGAAGGTGTGGCTTTGTTAGACCCGCCAGTGGTAATCCATACGGAATCGCCAAAACCAGATGTAACATTCCTGTTATTTGTGTACATTAACTGAAAATTATTAGTACCATCTTTCCTCTCCCAGCCAATATGCACTTTACCATTTTTATCGAAATCAAAGGTTGCATAATTATCATCAATGTTATTACTTGTCAGCTTTGTAGTAAGAAATGCTCCAGACTTATTTGTTCTGTAATAAATTTCTCTGGTATTACTCTGAACATCAAACTGGCTTGAATTAACAATATGAAGAAATCCGTCTTTATCATATTTAATCAGACTTCTGTAATTATAGTAAGTGTCTTTAACGATAGTATCTACGGGGAAATTCAGGTATCCCTGAGAAAAGGATATATTTGCGAATAAAACATATACGACAAATATGACGCAGTATTTAACAATGCTTTTAATAACAGGATTAAGCATAATGATTGATTTTAATTAACATTTATAGTGAAAATAAAAAATCCTACCCTTTAAATAAAGGGTAGGATTAAACTAACAAAATTTATCTTCTTTTGCCGGGTAACTGTGCAGGAAAAGATTTATCATCGTGGCAGGATTTACAAACAGGTGCTTTTGCAAAATCCCCATTTGTATGGCAATCTTTACACTCAAGTTCTAAGTGGACTTCTGACAGGAATATACCGGTTACTTTATGGTCGAATTTACCTTTTGTAAAGTTCTTATGACAGGAAGTACAATTTCGATCAAGTTTCTTAATCGGTACGCTGTTGCCATGACACTTTGTACATTCAAGTTTACTATGATACGAACTCAAAGCCCAGCCTGTTGATTTAGCATGATTAAACGGTGACAGTTCTTTTTCGCTATGACATTTTGAGCACGAGTTTCCGGCATGACAGTTATTACATCTTGAATGATGTTCTTCAAGGGATTTCTGTATTTTCACCGGTTTACTGTAATCTTCACGTGGTTTTTTCTCGTGACATTTAATGCAGTTTTCCTGATTATGGCAGGTATTGCAATTTATCCTGAATAACTTGTTATGCTCTTCATGGAAAAATGTAACCATCTTACCTTTATCAGAGTTTGTTTCCCAGAGTATTTTTTCAGGTGAACTAACTTTAGGATGTTCTTTACCTTTATATGAATCAACAACCTGTTCAATATTGGTACCTTTTTTCAGATGACATTGAGTATTACATCCGTTTTCAAGAGTCCATTGCTTATGGCATGTCATGCACTGACGATGGTATGCAGCTTTAAGGTCAGGAACAGTAATGTCTTCACGCGAACGGTTTTTATCATGACAGTTGCGGCAATTTAAAACGGGACCGGTAGTGTTATAATGATGACATCCTGTACAGCCGCCTGACATTTCAGACATCTGAGAATGTAATTTGTGTGAAAACACAACGCCTGAATAATTATCCGCCATGTCCTTAATGATTACTACATCGGGACCCTCTTTTGGTGAACGATACTCTGACACCATATATTCACGGGGGCAATCTGATAACCCCGGATCATTTTTCGTGGGATACTCATTTACGTGACAGGTTTTACAAGTGAAACCTTTTACATCATGAACCGTTAACTTTTCAGATACTTTATTATTTTGCGGGTTCATCTTTTCATTAACCTGCTTTTGCATCTTGGTCTGCGAAGAGGAAACAGCGATCGCAAAGAAGCAAACCAGAATTACAGGGATAAGTATGTATAATATTTTTTTCATATTTTAATTTCCTATTGTAAACATTTAAATTCTATTAATTAATTTAAATCTTTTAATTCCTTACTTTAACTTTTTCCTGACTTATAACAGGGAATATTAGTACAACCGCTCTGTATATAAGTACAAGCAAAGCGATACATCCGATTGTTACAGATATTTCACCGAACGACGGGAAATACGAAGTCGGATTAAAAAACGGATTATACGCAATTATAAAATTATTAAATCTATTAAGCAATACTCCTGCTATGACAAGTGTGGAAGCAACAAAAAGCCTTAAAGGAGAATCAACAGTCTTCTTTGAAAGAAAGAGCAAAAATGCTAATACTATTAATGCAACTTCAGCTATAAACATCCAGGCTGAGGTATCAAATACAAGTATAAAATGAAAGGCTTTGCGAATGAATAAGTCACCAACTTTAAATGCCAGATATATTGCCAGTATCGGTGCTACCATACTGCCAAGACTCGAAAGTATCTTCATTTCAGGTTTCATTTTAAAACTCCTTGATGCAATCAATGATTCAAATATTATCATCGGGAAACCAACAGCAATAGCTGAAAGAAGGAATAATAATGGAAGTATTGGAGTTTGCCAGAGCGGATGCATTTTCTGACCTGCAATAACCATCAAAGTACCTAACGATGACTGATGAAGAGTTGAAAGCACAACTCCAAAGATTATAAAAACGAACATAGTTTTTGAGAGTCCTCTGTTTAATAGTCGAAGAAGTCCGTCAACAGGTTTGTTAAGCATCTTTAATAAGCCCGGTAAATTAACTCTAAACATAAAACGTTCTATAATAACAGGTAAGAATTCAATATAAAGAACAGTAAGGTAAATCATAACACATATACCAACTTCAAAAAGAGCTGAATTTCCGTTCCACATAATAAGCGGGTGCCAGATAAAGTAGAATCGGCCTATATCGACACATACTGCAAATGCAACGAATGTATATCCCAGCATAGCAGTCAGTAATGCGGGACGAACAATGGCATGATAATGCTCTCGCTGCATTACATGTACAAGGGCAGCTGATGTGAAACCACCGGCAGCTAAAGCAACCCCCGCGGCTACATCAACACCAATCCACAAACCCCAGGGAGTATAATTATCAAGATTAGTGACAGCTCCAAGTCCGCTTATAAACCTTACTGCTAAAAACGCTAATCCGTTTAATGCTAGTATTATCAGTATAAGAACGCCCGGAGTAATAAATTTCTGTTTAACAGGTGATGCTATCATGACTCTTCTCCTTTCTCATCTTTATGTATATCGGATAAATTATCGGAGTTTTTATCTTTATGCCTCGATGAAACCCACATTATTGTTCTTAGCAAAGCATACAAAGTAACCGGAGGAATAAAGTAGGCAAATATTCCGTGCTGTATTGATTCAGAAATACCCGGTGCAGGATTTTTTACAAGAGTCGGCATTTTAAGTTTATCAAAGTTCTTACTGGCAATATAAATCCATGATGTTCCTCCTATTTCTTGTTCACCATAAATATGATTTACATAAACGTCCGATTTTCTTTTAATCCTGTTCTTTGCAACCCTTAGTACCTCACTGCGTTTACCGAATAAAAGAGCTTCATTCGGACAGATATTAACACACGCAGGCAACTGACCTTCTTTCCGCCTTTCATTGCAGAAGTCACACTTCCTGATATGTGGATCAATCGATCTGTCATAATCATATGTAGGAATCTGGAACTGACAGGCAACCATACAATACCTGCATCCAATACATTTATCATCGTCCCAGATTACAGAACCATCTTCCTGTTTTGTCAGAGCTCCAACAATGCAGGCAGAAACACAGGCAGGTCGTTCGCAATGCATACACTGAGTTTTAACATGGATGGGCAAAAGAGAATTTTTTTCATTCTCAAATTCATTAACGACTGTTAATGCAGTTTGTTCCGGACGTCTGAATTCCTTAAAAACCGAATTATCGGAATATGTTTCCAGATCAGTTGTTGGAATGTTATGAGCTACTTTGCAAGCCCATTCACAATGTCTGCATCCTACGCAAACAGCAGTATCAACCAGTACACCAAGCCTGTCCTCTGAAAGCATCTTATCCGATGCTTTGGCAGATTTTGCACCGAGAGTAGCAACTGCTGCTCCGAATGCTGCTGTCTTAAAAAAATCACGTCTGTTCAGATTTTTCATAAGCCTATCATTTTACTTAATAATAATTAATAATAATTTTGTCTTACTGATTTTCAGATTACAAACCCCTTTTCTTTTGCCAAAGTATGGCAATCCTCACAAAACAAATTACCTTTAATATCAACTTCTTCAATTCCGCTTGAAGAATGCATAACACACTTCCAGTCTTTACAGTGTTTTAAACCGATATTGTGACCTAATTCATGAATGATTTCTTTGTAAGTCCTTTCAATTAATAAAGCCGGATTACTTTCAGATGTGTAGAATTCTTCATGCAGTCTGCATACGCTCACAATAGAATATCTCCCATTTAATTCTGCTTCTCCGTAAATATGAGTTAAAACCGGAACGAATAAATCCATTTCTGTTAATATTAATACAAATCCTTCTTCTACAGGGTTTGCTTTTTTTACTGATTCGATTATTTTTGTAGAATAAAACTGCCTTCTCTGAGCACTGTAAGTATGGTCAATATCAATTATAGTTTTCAGTAAATCCACCTTTTCAAAAACAAACCTTAATCTGAAAAGTAAATCATTAATTAATTGCTCATTTGTAAATTTTAATGGCAGTATTGTTAATTCCATTACTAAATCTTCTTTAAACCATATTTACTTATCTTATTGTAGAGTGTAACTCTTTCTACACCTAATATTTCAGCACTCTTGGAAATGTTCCATTTGTTTTCTCCAAGTACTTTGATAATATATTTTTTCTCTACATCTTCAAGACTTCCTGCAGCATCATCTGCAAAAGCATAGCTGTCATTAGTTACTTCAAGACTTAAGTCATCAAGGAGTATTTCATTTCCTTTACCGATGACGATTGCACGTTCGATTGTATTTTCAAGCTCTCTAACGTTTCCGGGAAAATCATAACCAAGCAGGAAATCCATCGCATTACCTGATATACCAACAAGGTCTTTATTCATTAATTCAGAATATTTTTTCAGGAAAAAATTTGCAAGAATCGGAATATCCTGTTTCCTCTCACGTAATGGTGGTAATGTAATAGTGATTACATTTAATCTGTAATATAAATCTTTGCGGAATTTATTTTCTTCAATAAGTTTTTCAAGAGGTTCATTAGTCGCCGTAATTAACCTGAAATCACTTTCAACCATTTCATTTCCGCCAACTCTGCTAAACTTCTTTGTTTCAATAATACGTAATAAGTCTACCTGTGTTTTCTGGGAAATACTTCCTATCTCATCAAGAAAGATAGTACCTCCATTAGCAATCTCAAACTTACCTTTTCTTTTAAAATGCGCTCCTGTAAATGCACCTTTTTCATGACCGAACAATTCACTTTCGAGTAATGATTCGGAAAGAGCGCCGCAATTTACGGTAATTATCGGGAAATACTTTCTTTTACTATTTTGGTGTATGGCTTTAGCAACAAGTTCTTTTCCTGTTCCGCTTTCACCTCTTATCATGACAGTAGAATCTGAATCAGCAACAGTCTTTATTAATTCAATAATCTTTTTCATCTGTGGACTTTCGCCAACCAGATTTTCAGGAATTGTAAGGCTATCAAGATGGACTTTCAGCACTTTATTTTCCTTCTTTAGCTTTACACTTTCCAGAGCATTTCTGACTATGTTATTCAGTTCATCAGGGTCTACAGGTTTTGTTACATAATCATAAGCACCATCTTTCAATGCCTGAATTGCGGTAGGAACAGAAGCAAAGGCAGTAATCAATATTACAATACAGTCTTCATCAATGTGTTTAATTTTCTTCAGTAGTTCAAGACCTGTCATTCCAGGCATTTTCATATCCAATAATGCCAGGTCATATGTATCTTTAGAGAATTTTTCTAAAGCTTTCATACCATTTTCTGCTGTTTCAATTATATATCCCTCTTCTTCAAACCAGTGCTGTAATGATTCCCTTACTATTCGTTCATCATCAACGATTAATATTCTACTTTCCATTTTCTTTGTTATTTAAATTCATGTTTAACGGTAATTTTATTTTAAATGTTGTACCCATTTCTGATGTTTTTTCGACTTCTATTTCTCCATTATGAGAACTTATAATTCCATATACTACTGAAAGACCTAATCCTGTTCCGCTCATCGCATCTTTAGTTGTAAAGAAAGGTTCGAAAATAAAAGGTATATCTCTTTCAGCAATACCAGATCCTTCATCTGAGAATCTGATGATGGCGTTTTCCCCGTCGTGAGAGAGGTTAACTTTCAGCGTTCCGCCTTTACCCGACATAGATTCGATAGAGTTTATAAGTAAAGATAAAAAGGCCTGTTGTAATTTCTGCGGACTGCAGGTCAGGACTAATGAGTTTAAATCAAATATTTTTGTAAGTTTAATACCATTCATATCAAGATGGTGCTCAATCAATACCAAACTTCTCTCAATAATCTCAACTAAATCAGCTTTTACGAATTCATTTACGTTTCTATGAGAGAATAAGAGCAAATCTTTGACAATGTTACCACATCTCGCAGTTTCTTCGATTATTAATCTTAGGTATTTATCCATCTTTTCTATACTGCCGGTTTTTTCTATGCTCCCTAATTTTTTCAGAATTAATTTACTGTATGTTAATATTCCTTCCAGAGGATTATTTAATTCATGTGCTACTGTAGCAGAGAGTTTACCTAATGATGCCATTTTTTCCATCTGAACAACCTGCTCATAAATATTCTTAAGCTCTTTGGATTTATCTTCAACTTTCTGGTTTAAGTTTTCAGACCAGTCTTTTATTTCATTATAAGCCTGTGATAATTGACGTGACATAATATTAAATTCACGTGCAATATCACCCAGTTCACTTTTAGTCCCAATCAATATTCTGAAATCAAAATTCCCTTTTCCTAATTCATTGATACCTTCCTGAAGTTTCTTTAAAGGTCTGTTCACAAGGAAGAGTATGAAGATACCAACAAATCCTGAAATTATTAAAGTTATGAATACTGAAGAGTAAATAGTATTTGCCTGATTTTCCTGAACAGTAGCATCGGCATCTTTCATAGTCATCATAACATCTAAAACACCAAGAAGTTTACTATTGGAAGAATGGGCATGACAATCAGATGTGTAACAATCTTTATCGTTTTTAATTGGGTTTATGAGGCCTAAAATTCTACCCTCAGTTGATGATTCAAAGATTCGAATACTGTCTCTTGGGGAAGAAACATATTTCTTTGAAGATTTATCGTGACAGACAACACATGCTTCGGCAGTCATATCAACTGTTCTTTGCAATTCAGTTGAATCTGTTGAAAAAGTGATCACCCCCTGTTTATTATATATACGAATTCTTTTTACACCCTTTTCGTTACCTATAGCTTTGATTATCTGGTATATATCTTCCCGCTTATTGTGAAGCATACTATACCTGGTGGAGTTTTTAATTAAATCACTAATGTTGTAAGCAGTTTGCAGGTATAATTGAGTTACATCTTTCTTAAGTTTATAAACCGTAAAATATGTATGAAATGAAAGAAAAGCTACAAGAAGTAAGAATGTGGATAGAAATAGTTTAAAACTAAGTTTATTAAATATGCGGGGTTTCATATTGTTTTAATTTA
>JBMOHR010000115.1:0-8741 GCA_049317745.1 Ignavibacteria bacterium | reverse complement strand
TAAGAAGAGCCGGAAAAGTCTTCAATGTATCAAAACTTGAATCGAAAACATACATTTACTATCGAAACTCTAAAGACAGCATTTTAACTAACCTAAAAAAGACTATTAATGAAAAACACTGATGAAAAGTATATGAATCTCTGTATCGATTTAGCTCTTAAAGGTAAAGGGTACGTAGAACCGAATCCACTCGTAGGCTGCGTCATAGTTAAAAATAATAAAGTAATTGGTCAGGGGTATCACAAGAAGTTCGGTGCAAATCATGCCGAAGTTAACGCTGTTAATGATGCTTTAAAGAAAACAAAAACCCTCAGGGGTTCCACTCTTTATGTTAATCTCGAACCTTGCTCACATTTCGGAAAAACTCCCCCGTGCACTGATTTAATTATAAATCACAAATTCAAAAGAGTCGTTATAGGTTTAAAAGACCCGAATCCCCTCGTTAATGGAAAAGGCATTGCAAGGTTAAAAAAAGCCGGGATAATCGTTAACTCAGGAATCCTTACTCAAAAATGTACTGAACTCAACGAAAAGTTCATCGTAAACATTACCCAAAACCGCCCTTATATCACAATTAAAGTAGCTCAGAGTATAGATGGGAAAATAGCTTTAAATGATTTTAAATCACAGTGGATAACTGATATATTTTCAAGGGAGTTCGCTCATGAACTCCGTGCTCAGAATGATTGTATTTTAATAGGTAGAAATTCCGTCATTCTGGACAATCCTGAACTCACCGTCAGACACATAGAATCTTTAAAACAGCCCGTTAGAATTGTTATAGATAAAGACCTGAAATTGACTTCAAAATACAAATTACTAAAGAATAAACCACCATTGACTATAATTTTCCATAGCAGCGCAAAAAATACTAAAGACCTTCCTAATCTTAATTATGTAAGATTAAAATGTGTGAAGAATATTATTAAGATGTCCGATGTAGTAAGACATCTGTACAGTATTGGATATAATTCCCTTCTCGTAGAAGGTGGCTCATTCGTATATTCGCAGTTCATAAAAGAAAACCTTTTCGACGAATTAAATGTAATCGTCGCACCAAAAATCATAGGCGCAGGAATATCTCCCTTTAAGGATTTTAAAATAGATAGAATTGCAAAAGCAAAAGAATTATTTTTGAATGAAATAACGCTTTTAGAAAAAGACTTAGTCTTAAAATATAAAAATTATTAAATATGTTCACAGGAATAGTAACAGATACAGGTAAAGTAGTAAAAACAACCCCACGCGGCGACAGTATTAAGTTTACAATAGCACCTTCAAAGAAGAATTACCTTAAAGACAGAAAGAAAGGCGACAGCATCGCAATTAATGGTGCCTGTATGACAATTGAAAACATCAAAGATAATAAATTCGAGTTTACAACTGTTAATGAATCACTCAGCAAAACTAATCTCGGTGATTTGATAAAAGGCAGCTCTGTTAACCTCGAGAAACCTATGAAAATGCACGAAAGTCTTGACGGTCATATAGTTCAGGGACACGTTGATGCTACAGGTAAAGTGTACAAAGTTAAACAATTAAAGGACAGCTGGGAGTTTTACTTCGAGTTTCCTGCTAAATTCAGAAAAAATATTATCTACGTAGGCTCAATATCTATAAACGGAATCAGTTTAACAATAGCTGAGATTGTAAAAGAAACTTCGAAAAGCGTTGTTATTAAAGTAGCAATAATACCTCATACATATTCTGCAACAAACTTTTGTTATTTAAAACCTGGAGACAGAATTAACCTTGAGTTTGATATGCTCGGTAAGTTTGTTATGAGAATTTTAGGAAAGATTAAGTAAACTTCTCTTTACTTCTTCATAAATCTCTTTTTCGGAAATATTATTCATACAGTCAAATGTATGTATCGGACATTCCTGTTTTCCGTGATTTGAACAGGGACGGCACTTCAAGCCTGACATTTCAAACACTTTATCGCCTTCCCCTGTCGGATAAAAGCCAAAATCCTTTGTAGTTGAACCGAATAAAGCTATTACTTTTGTACTTACAGCATTTCCTATATGCAATGGTGCCGAATCATTCGTTATCAGCAACGCACTTCTCTTTATCAACTCTGCCGATTGCAATATCGATAACTTTCCTGCAAAACTATATACTTCATTATGCGTCGTCCTGCTTATTATGTAATCACATAATTTTTCGTCATCCTTCCCGCCTGTCAACGCTATTTTCGCCTTATCACTATCCATCAAATTTAATAATGTAACAAATTTATCCTTCGGGAATCTCTTCGTAAACCATACTGAACCAGGTGCTATACAAATCAAATCTTTCTTGTCCGTAATTCCTAATCCCTTGAATATTTTAGCCACTTCTGCCTTATCTTCTTCAGACGGATATAATTCAGGTTTAATTAGTTGCATATCTTTTATTCCTAATGGAGAAAGTAAATCAAGTACTCTCAGTATTTCGTGTTTCTGCTTGTATTCTACTTTGTCCGTATAAAGAAATGACAGTGTTGAAGTATCGTACGAAACAGTTCTCTCCGCATCCGAACGTTTAGCAATTAATGTTGACCGCAAATACCTCTGCACTGATATAACCACATCATATTTGTTCTTCCTGATTTCACCAATTATCTTGTTTAACCCGCTAAGTCCCTTACCTTCACCGTGCTTATCATACACAATTATATTATTAATATGAGGATTGTTGCGAAGAATATCCTGAGTCTTTGGAATGCACATATAATCGATAACACAATCCTGCATCTTACTTTTAAGCACCTGTAATATTGGCAATGATAGAATTACGTCACCTAAAAAAGCAGTTTGTATGACAAGGATTTTCATTCCTGTACATGTTTAAATCTTCTGTGAATCCATAACCACTGGTCAGGGTGTTCCCTTATAGCATTTTCCAGTTTTTCATTTATTCTTGAAGTCAGTTCGGTTACATTTTCTAAAGTAGCACCGCCAGTTAAATCATCATATGCAATTTTAGAAATCTTAATAATGTATTTGAAATTCTTATTGCGGTAAGGATACACAAATATTAACTCAGTATTATTCTTTAAAGCTATCTTTGCAGGTCCTGCAAAAGTTGAAACTTTCTTACCGAAAAAATTTGCATATACCGAATAATCAGGAGGTGCAGACTGGTCCATCAGAAAACACACAAGTTCATTTTTCTTGATTAACGTATAGATATTCCGCAAAGAGCCGCCTATTTCAATGATTTCATTACCGCTAAGTTCTCTGTACTCATTGATTTTCTTGTTAACCATTTTATTGCTCTGGCTTTTTACAACAATATTAAGACGTGTTCTGAAAACTTTGGCATATGTAAATGCTTGAAGCTCCCAGTTTGATATGTGTCCGCTGAGGAAGAAGATACCTCTGCCCTCTTTCAATGCATCGAATATCAGATCATAATTCTGAAATGAAACAAAAGTCTCTATTATTTCTTTACGAAGTTTTGGGAAGTATAATATTTCAAAGAGGTTTATTCCGAGGTTTATGAATGTGCCTTTAACAACATCCCATTTCCACTTTTCATCTTTCTCTGGAAAACACATTGAAACATTATCGTAAGCTATTTTCTTTCTGGAAGGAATTAGGTAAAAAAAAACATACCAAAGAGTTTACCCGTCTTTTGTATAAACCTGAGAGGGAATCTCCGTAATATAAATGCAATACTTATTAAAAATATATATGTCAGAAAATCTGTCAATCCAATAATTTCTTTCTATTCAGCAAATAAAGTCGCTGAATTTGACTTCACAATTTTAACGTTCACTAAATCACCGATCTTGTTGCTTCCTTTTGGTAAAATTACTGATTTATTGCAATCTGTTCTACCCATTAAATAATCATCAGACTTTTTAGAGTTACTTTCAATCAGTACTCCTTCAGTTTTACCAACCATACCTTTATATATCCGGGCAGATACTTTCCTTTGAACGTGTATTATCTCATCGAGTCTTCTTACCTTCACTTCCATCGGTACATCATCCGTCATTCTGTAAGATTTTGTGTTTTCCCTCGGTGAGTAAGCAAATGTATAAGCACCGTCATACTCCACTTCCTCAAGTAAATCAATCGTCATTTTATGATCCTCCTCCGTTTCAGTCGGGAAACCTGTAATTATATCAGTTGATAAACCTATACCTGGCATTAGTTTCTTCGCATAATTCATTATTTCCATATACTGCTCCATAGTGTATAATCTGTTCATTAACTTTAAAACTCTTTCTGAACCTGATTGTACAGGCAAATGCAGATAATTACACACATTATCATACTCTGCCATCGTTTCAATTAACTTCTTCGAACAATCGTAAGGATGTGATGTTGAATACCTGAATCTCATCTCAGGAACGGCCTTTGCTGCCTTACCTAATAAATCCGCAAAGTCAGCACCGTTATCATTAAATGAATTTACGTTCTGACCAAGAAGTGTTACATCCTTTATGCCTTCGTCAAAAAGCATCTTCGCTTCTTTTATTATGCTTTCAACTTTCCTGCTTCTCTCTCTTCCTCTCGTGAAAGGGACTACACAAAACGTACAGAACTTGTCGCATCCCCGCATTACCGAAATCCAGGAATTGATTCCCTCTTTCCTTATAGGAATAATGTCGTCATATGTCTCAACCTTTGATAACTGTACTGCAACTCCCTTTTCACCCGTCTCAATTAAACTGTCTATTAGATGAGGAATCTTTCTGTATTCATCAGGCCCTATTATTAAATCTACAAATTTTTCCTTTTCTATTAAATCATGCCTTAGCCTCTCAGCCATACAGCCAAGTATACCTATCACTTTATATGGATTCTTTTTCTTGTGTGCAGACAGATGTTTTAATCTGTTGTAGATTCTTGTTTCGGCATTCTCGCGGATGGAACAGGTATTTAAAAGAATTACGTCCGAGTTATTAATATCATCTGTTTCGTTATACCCGAAATCACTCAGGACACTTAAGACTATTTCCGTATCCGAAAAATTCATCGCACATCCGTAAGTCTCAATGTATACTTTCTTGTCGTTGTCTTTCCTGTTAAAACTCTTACGCTTATTAATCGTTTTATTACTTAATATTAAATCTTCAAACATCTATACAGTTACCTTCTTTTTATTAAGAAACTCTTCCGCTACTTCTGCTATCCCTGCATCATCAAGTTTCAAATCATGATGCAATTCTTCTGGTTTTCCGTGTTCAATAAATTTATCTGGCAATCCGTGTAAGAGTATGTCATTCTTAAAACCATATTGTGCTGCAAATTCTGATACTGCTCCGCCGAACCCGCCAAGTATTGAGTTATCTTCTATTGTTATCACTTTTTTAAACTTTGCAAACGTTGCTTTAAGCAGGTCCGCATCAAGCGGCTTTACATACCTCATATTTATTACTTCCGCGTCTATTCCTTTTGCAGAAAGTATTGCTGCCGCCTTCATTGAATTGTGAACCATATTCCCTATTGCAAGTATCGCTATATCTTTACCCTCTTTAGAAACTTCACCTTTTCCAATCTCCATCTTTTTAAAGTCACCTACCTCAACACCGAGTGCGTTTCCTCTCGGATACCTCATCGCAATCGGTCCTTTCTTATAAAGCGTTGCAGTGTAAAGCATATTCCTTAATTCACATTCATCCTTCGGAGCCATTATAACCATATTTGGTATTAACCGTAAATAAGATAAATCGAATGAACCATGATGCGTAGGGCCGTCTGCTCCGACAAGTCCGCCCCTGTCAAGAACAAACACAACACTTAACTTCTGAGTTGCTACATCGTGGATTATCTGGTCAAATGCTCTTTGTAAAAATGTAGAGTAAATCGCTACAACTGGCGTAAACCCTTCTGTCGCCAGACCCGCTGCAAATGTCACCCCGTGCTGTTCTGCTATACCAACATCAAAATATCTTTCGGGTATTGCTTCCTGCATTATGCTCAGTCCTGTTCCGTCTGGCATTGCCGCAGTTATTCCAATTATCTTTTCGTCTTTCTTTGCAAGCTCTACAAGCGTATCACCGAATATTTTCGTGTATGCAGGTACCGTTGCTTTCTTGTGTTCTATCCCTGTTGTTTTATCGAATGGATTCAATGCATGCAACTTCTGGAAATGTTCGGATGCATATGACGGACCTTTTCCTTTTTCAGTAAATACGTGGACAAGTATCGGCCCGGTGAATCCTTTTATCTCTTCAAAAGTCTTCACAAGATTCACAACATTATGCCCGTTAACAGGCCCGAAATACCTGAAACCAAGTGCCTCAAAAAGCATCCCCGGTGTCAGCACACCCTTTAAACCGCCCTCAATCTTTGCCGCAAGTGCTCTTAATCTGTCACTGTTCTTCTTATCAACTTTACCCGTTAAATTCCATATCTTATTGCGTAACCTGTTGTACGATTCGTTCAACATCAAATCAGTAAAATAATTCTGTATCGACCATACGTTTGGTGCTATCGACATTCTGTTATCATTCAACACAACTATCATATCTTTTTTCAGAAGCCCTATGTTGTTCATCGCCTCATATGCCATTCCGCCCGTCATCGAACCGTCACCTATAATCGAAATCACTTTGAATTTCTTCTTCTGAAAATCTCTCGCAGTCGCTATGCCAAGCCCCGCAGACAATGATGTAGTCGCATGACCCGCTCCGAATGCATCATATTCACTCTCCGAACGTTTCAGAAATCCGCTTATTCCATCCTTCTGGCGTATCGTCTTTAACTGATTCTTTCTCCCTGTGAGTATCTTATGTATGTATCCCTGATGACCAACATCCCATATCATTTTATCCTTCGGTGCATTAAACACATACTGCAATGCAATCGTTAACTCAACTACTCCAAGCGAAGCCCCTAAATGCCCCCCAATCTGGGAAATAGTATCCATCAGAAAATCCCGTAATTCGTCCGAGAGTATCCTTAAATCAGGAAGTTTCAGTTTCTTTAAATCTTTCGGATATTCTATATCCTTCAGAAACCTGGTGTTACTCATTTCAAATTTTTTGTCTTCCATTTATTTATCCAGATTGATTTTTTCTATTTTTAATTCAGCCTCAGAAAGTTTATCCCTGCACACCTTGAGCAATTTAAGCCCTTCCTGATAATTTTCTATTATCTGGTCAAGCGATTTCTCCTCTATGTTCTCTTCAAGGTCGCCTAATATCTTTTCAAGTTTCTTATACGAATACTCGAATGATTCTGTATTTACTTTTTCCTTAACCATATCTTATTTTAAAACAAATTTAATACTTATATAATTAAATAATAATTGATAAATTATTGACATTCAATCTACAACGGCATTTACATCACCGTCGTAAAATTTCACGCTTATTCTATCGTCCTTCTTCAATACACTCTTTTTTGACACTATCTTCCCGTTCTTCTTCACGTATGAAAACCCCCTCTTCAATGTACTGTCAGGGCTCACACTCTTCAGAAACTTTTCCTTGTAATTCAAATCATTCTTTATGTATGTAATCCTGTTTTCACTAAGGCTCACAACTGTCCTTTGCTTCTCTTTTATGTCGTTCGTATAATATGTTATCTTTTCCGTAAACATACGTCTGAAGTCATCACTCATGTCATCAAGTTTAATCTTCATATCGTTTAATATATCCTTTGGCCTGTTAAAGGAATAATTGTTCTGTATCCTGTGTAACTGGTCTTTAAGATATTCTATTCTGTCAGTCACAACCGATTCAAGCCCTGCCTCATTTCCATTCAGTATTTCTATCAGCTCCCTCCTGTCAGGAAGTATCATTTCCGCTGCTGCAGAAGGCGTTGGCGCCCTTAAGTCAGCCACAAAATCACATATCGTATAATCTACTTCGTGGCCTACTGCACTCACCACAGGTATCTCTGATTCATACACAGCCCTCGCAACTGCTTCTTCATTAAAAGTCCATAAATCCTCAATCGAACCTCCGCCCCTCGCTATTACTATTACGTCAAACTTTACACTATAATTATTTGCAGCCCGTATAGCCCTGCAAACACTTTCAATCGAACCTTTTCCCTGTACTAACGACGGAAACAAATACAGATTAAAATGCGGATACCTTTTCTTCGATACTTTTATAAAGTCTTCAATCACTGCACCTGTCTCTGATGTAATGATTGCTACATTCTCAGGATATTCAGGTATACTCTTTTTCCTTTCTTCATCAAAAAACCCCTCTCCTTTAAGCTTCTCTTTCAACTTCTCAAAAGCAGCCTGCAACTCACCTATCCCGATTTCGGTGATTGTGTTTACTTCAATCGCATACGTCCCTCTCGGCTCATACACTGTTATCCTGCCGCGAATTAAAACCTTTTTGCCATCCTTTAAAGGAAAACTTAAATGTGCATGCCTGAAACTCCATAGATTGCAGGAAATTTGTGATTTATCATCTTTAATCGTGAAGTATGAATGCCCCGAAGGCTGTGCCCTTTTGTATCCTGAAATCTCACCTATTACGTATATATCCCGTAATTGAGTTTCAAGAGTTTGTTTGATAAATGCAGAAAGTTCTGAGACAGTCAGAGGATGTTCGTCTTCGGTATGTTGAAATAAACTATCCAAATTATAAAATGTTGTTTTAAATGAAAAAACCTCGCATTAACAGCGAGGTTTTGCTCGAAGAGGGGGACTCGAACCCCCAACCCTTCGGTTAACAGCCGAATGCTCCACCATTGAGCTATCTTCGAATCATTAACAAAAATATCGTTATTTTTTAAAATAGTCAATGATATTTGTATTCCGTTTATCACTATTTT
>JBMOHR010000114.1:0-8798 GCA_049317745.1 Ignavibacteria bacterium | reverse complement strand
AGATACGAACTCATAAAGAGGATATCAGATAAATTCGGGGTTGAAGAAATCGAGGCAGGAGTATTTGTTGACAGTATATTCGGTTATATGGTTACTGCGTTTAAGAAGGGTAAGAAAATCAACATACCTGAATTCGGCAAGTTTAACATTATCAGTAAAACGATTGATGGTGTCAGACAGAGATACGTTATCTTTTCACCTGCCAAAAACTTTGCAGACGCAATTAATAAAAACTTTTCAGACCTTGAGCCGATTGTTGTAAATGCCTTTAACGTAAAGCACAAAGAGATACTGAAAGTTAAAGAGATTATTCCTGAATCTGACGATGAAGAATATTTGTATTTCGAGTTTGATTCATCAGCAGAGGAAATGCAGAATGAAGTAAGTTCCGGAGCAATTATACTGACCGAAGAGGTATTCGTTAAAGACGAAGAACCTGAACAAGAATCTGTAATAGAAGAAAAGTCACAAGAAGAAATTACTGCTGCAAGTTTAATAAGTGGTGATGTTTTCGTTAAAGAAGAAGAACAGGAACAAGATTCTTTAATAGAAGAAAAGCTACAAGAAGAAGAAATTACTGCTGCAAGTTTAATAAGTGGTGATGTTTTCGTTAGGGAAGAAGAAGCGGAACAGGAATCTGTAATAGAAGAGATAACAAAAGCCGAGGAAAACCAATCTTCGGAAGTTATAATGGATTCAAAAACTGAGCAGAGTATATTCACAGATATTAATCCGATTATTGATGACGAAATTATTTCAGAGACAACGGCAGAAGATATTATTTTTAATGAAGAAATAGCTGCGAATGTCATCAGTCATCAGACTATCTTTGCCGATAATCCGATAGATATTATTTTACCCGAAGGAATACCTTTACCTGAGTTTACAGAAAACCCCGAAGAACAGATAGCAGAAAACGAAAAGATTATTGACGAAGTAAATCACACAACTTCTTTAAGTATTCGTGTAACCCTTAAGGATGATATGAACGTGGAAAATATCAAAGAAGAAATCCTTGATATTTTAGTAAGGCGTGAAGAGATTATAAGAGAACTTAATGTTTTTAACACAACTGCTGAAGCGGATACAAAGCAGGAAGATGTTATAACTCCTGATACCGAAATCTCCGGATTCCCAAAATTTGAAGACCTCTTTGGTTCGGACGATAAACCCGAGATTCCTCAGAAACCCGAAGCAAAAGAAGTCCCGGAGTCAGAAGATGACAGTAATAAACTATTTACAGAGTTAGAGAAACGTATCAGAGAATTAGATGAACTTTCTAAAAAGCAGGAAGATATAAAGAAGGCGAAAACTACTGCACCGATGAGCCAGGAGATGCAGATTTTCGGAAAGTTAATCGATGATTCTCGTGTTATAGAGGGAGAAAAGTTAAAGGAAGAACCGCATACAGAAATCATTATACCTGAGACCGAACCAGAGAAAGAGTATGTTGAGCCAAAATCACTTTCCGAGGCCTTGCAGGATACTAAATTAGACGGCATAATCGAGCACCTTAAGCCCGAAGACGACATAAAATCATATGATGATATATTCAGAAAGAGCGATAGTCAGTTTACACCGCAGTTTTCAGTAGAGCAGGAGGAGAAGAACACTCAGGGAAGGTTCTTTAAGATATTTCTTTATGTATTCTTTGTCTTTTTGTTAACAGCATTTAGTTTTTATATTTATAAAACGATGTTTACAAAATCTTCCGGTAATCAGGCTGCTGATACAAGTGGTTTTAAGAAGATTGATTCTGTAAGAGCATTACTGAAACACGCCAGTGATTCAATAGCCGGGACTGATAATACAAGTTTAACGGCTGAGGATGAATCGGGTCAGACAGAAAGTGTTGAGGTAAAGGATATTAACGGAGTTATTTACAGAGAAATTGGAAAAAAGATATACATTCAGAATAAAGTAATGGATGATTTGAGTGAGGCAAGTGACCTTGAACTAAAGCTTAAGTCTAATAATCTGAACTGCATTGTTGAAGGTGCGACCAAGATTGATAGCGGTCTTGAATACCGGGTTTTAGTCGGTCCTTTTAAAAGCATTGAGGAAGCAATTGAGTATTACGAAAAGCATAAAGTGATTTTAAATTTTATGCAGATAATTAATCCTGGCCAGCCTAAACTTCTCGTTTTTTAGCAATCCGCAAAACTACTGCTCCTAATATTATAACACCCGATATGATAAGTAATATGTTCGGAAATAAATACGGATGCCTTGTATAAAAAGTTACCTCTGTGTTTATACCAACATAATCCGATATAATAAACTTCTCATTGATAGGGGACTGGTTGTACATATTACCATAAGGGTCTATAGTACCTGAAATACCTGTGTTGGCACACCTTGCAATCCATCTTCTGTTTTCTATTGCCCTTAGTATTGCAAACTGATTGTGCTGATAAGTGCCGAAAAGTTTTCCCCACCATCCGTCGTTTGTGATAATAACATTGAATGTAGAACCCTTTTCAGAAAATGCTGCAAAGAATTCGGGGTACACCGTCTCGTAACAGATAGCGGTACTGAATTTATATTTATCTTTAAGTTTGAATATTGTTGTGTCCCATCCAATCTGGAAAGAACTTATGCCTACCGACCAGCGGATTAAATCTCTCAGTATTGCAATCCTTTCCTGATAAGGCATTCTCTCGCTTGCAATTACAAGTTTAATCTTAGCATATTTCTGATGTGCGACTTTTTCTTCTCCCGGCTGTATTAATACTGCCGAATTAAATGTGTCGTACTTTTGTCCGGAACCTTTATTTTCCTTCGAATCAGGTTTTGATTTAATGCTGTCGTTATAATACACAAGGTCAGGAATTCCAATCAATAGAGGGGTCTTAGTATCTTCCACAACTGATTTAATAAGGTCGTATTTGTCACTGTAATAACTGTCCAGAAGATAGAACGGCACTGCCGTTTCTGGCAGTATCATTAAATCAGGTTTTGGATTTGCAGTATCGGAAAGTTTTATTAAATCAACATAATCATTCACAAGGTCTATTTGTTTCGCTCCCCATTTTTTCCATGGGTTAACATTTGGCTGAAGAATGTTAACTTTAACTTTTCCCTCAGAAACATAATTCGTGTATTTCTTTGCGGGCGAAGTTATAATGGTATATAAGTCTGGAATAAAATACAGGACGAAAACAACTGCTAAAAGAACTATTACATCTTTCCTTCGAATAAGTTTTCCGAAAGAATCTTTATGGTTAATTGATTTTTCGAATATGATATAAACAAAGCAGCTAATTATCATAATCCAGAATGAAATACCGTACACGCCCGTAATTTCTATAAACTGAATTTTGTTTAATGCAGATGAAAAAGCGTTTCCTGCTGTAAGCCATGGAAAACTAACTTCGGGCAGAGCATAGAGATATTCTACTGTTACCCAGATAAACGGTAATGTGAATAATGCGATAATATTTCCCTGTGCAGGATTCTTTGTTTTAAAGTATCCTGTAATTGATTTTCTTGTGTAGAAATAAATTATTAAAGGCAACGTAAGCAGTGCACTGTGAATCACCATTTCAAAGAACCCGCCGAGTATCATAAACTTATCTGCACCTTCTCTTAGTCCGCTCAGACTTATCCACGAAACGGTAACAAGTTCGAAAGAAAGCAATGCAAAATATGACTTAGTAAACGCCTGTTTAAAGTTATCTGATGAATGTATGAAATGAATCAGCAGTACAATACCAGGGAAATACAGAGTATAGATGTTGATTGGCGGAAATGCGAAAGCAAGGCATAGTCCCGAAAGTATATACAGTAAGGTTCTTTTAAGCTTCAATTAATTCCTGAGTATTTTAAGTTTTTTATTAATGGTGTCCCATACATAAACAAAGAAAAGCCCTGCGATAATTCCAATTAATATTCCTGCAAGAACGTCTGAAGGATAATGCACTCCAACAAAAACTCTCGAAATGGCCATCAGGAAGGCTCCAATATAGAAAGAGATTTTAAACTTAGGGTAGAAGTGCGAAAGAAATACTGCGCCCGCAAAATTGTTTACAGCATGCGACGAAGGGAATGACAACGACTGAGTACAGCCTACGAGCAAATGCACACCGGGCAGAACATTGCACGGTCTTATTCTTTCAACTGCATGTTTTATTAAATTACTGCTAAGCTGGTCAGTTGCTGCTATTAAGACTAAAAGAGATATACCGACAATCCTACCTTTTCTGCCTCCGCCAATCATAAGATACAGGAACATAATAACGTAAAAGATTTTCCAGTGATTTATTTCCGTTATGAACGGCATAAAGAAATCGGTTGCGGGATTTGCCAGAGTCTTGTTTATAAAGTAAAAGGCCTGAACGTCTATATTGTATAAGAAATCAACCATTATTTGTGAAGTATAGTAACGGCATTTGCAGAGCAGCCCTTCTTTTCTCCCACAAACCCAAGTCCTTCGGAAGTTGTGGCTTTAATGGAAACGTTTTCGCATTGAATAATCTCAGAAATATTCTTCTTCATCGCGGGAATGTACTTCGCAATCTTAGGTTCTTCGAGTATAATCATAGAATCAACGTTGCCGACTTTCCATCCATCCTTTGATATTAAATCATAGACGTGCTTAAGCAATATTAAACTTGAGATGTCTTTGAATGCGGGGTCTGTGTTAGGGAACTGATGTCCTATATCCTGAAAACCTGCCGCTCCGAGAATTGCATCACAAATTGCGTGAAGCAGTACGTCGGCATCGGAATGACCCTCCAGACCTTTGCTGTTAGGAATTTCCACGCCTCCGAGAATCAGCTTTCTGCCTTCTGCGAGTCTGTGAACATCGTAACCGTAACCTATTCTGAAATTAAAATCTGTCATACATTAAATTAAAATTTTTATAGTATTAAAACAATCGAATAAGGTTACAATATCTTCTTCAAAGCTTCAAACCCTATCCGGCGTTCAGACCTATTCTTATTATTCCCTCGCCGTATTTCTGTTTTAACTTATCGAGGTGGTAGAAGGGGACGTTTGTCCGCTGTTCAAAGAGTTCGAGGTTCTGGCTGTAAGTGTCCTGATGGAGGTCGAAGACTGTCATTCCGAACATACGTGCGGGAAGGTGTTCGTTCGGCTGAGGGAATTTCTTAAGTATGTTCATTGCAGATTCGAAGATGAGTCTTTCGTCGTTTGTGTAAGAGGGAAGGTGCAAGTCGCCCGATGCATACCTGAGATTGCCGTAGCGGATAACGAAATAGAGATATCCTCCGACGAGTTTTTTGTCACGCATCTTGCGGCAGAGGTACTCGCTTATTTTACGGATTTCATTCTTTACTTCGGAAGGGTCGTGAATGTTATTGGTTAATGTATGGTGATGGTTGAGAGATTTCTCGTGAGTTTCGCGCGTGAAAATTCCTGAAGTGTCCTCGCCCCTTGCCATTTTGCGGAATACTATGCCGTTGATACCGAACTCTCTTTTTAAGATAAGTTCGTTGGCATTGCCTAGGTCGCCGATGGTGAATATGTTCATTAAGCTGAGGCGTCTTTTGATTCTGGTACCGATGCCCCAGAGTTTTTTGACGCTGAGTGTGTAAACCTTTTCTTCTCTGTCGAGTGGAGTGATGACGGTAAGTCCGTTTGGCTTTTCAAATTTAGTTGCCATTTTAGCGTATGACTTATTGTAAGAAACTCCGACTGAGCAGGTGAGGTCTTCGAGTTCGAGTATTTTATCCTTTATGTTCTGAGCAAAGATTTTTGCTTCCTGGAAATTCCTGACAAAATGAGTTACGTCGACGAAGTATTCATCCACGCTGTACTGTTCGATGAATTCATCGGGAACGAATGCACGCAGACCTTTCATAAGGTTAATCATAATCATTTCGTACTTTGGTCCGTAGCAGGGGAGGGAAATAAGCTGGGGGCAGATTTTCTTTGCTTCCCAGAGGCTGATGCCAGTTTCGATGCCAAAGGCGCGTGCTTCGTAGGAGGCAGTCATAACTATTCCCTTGTTGCCCGTGGTGCTGCCGACGGAGACGGGTTTGCCGCGGAGGTTGGGATTGTCCCTTTGTTCGACCTGTGCGTAGAAGGCATCGAAGTCTATGTGTATGAATATCTTTTGTTCTGTGCTGCGGATATGCGGCTTGAGGTCTTTGTAATGGGGGAACGAGTAAAGCGGCATAAGGCGTATGCGCTTGTACATTGAGTCGTAACCCTGCTCGTTACGTGGTACGAAGAACGATGAACTTATTTTTTCCATATTGTATTTAATTATGCTTGTTTATATTATGGCATAATAATATATGGTATTTTGGAAAGAGTCAAGGGAAAAGATTGGCACACTGATTAAACTGAAAGAGCTGATTTACACTGATTTGTTTTTAGGCAAAGAGCATAGAACGCGGATTTGCACAGATTAAGCGGATTTACACGGATGATTTTCAGGCAAAGAGCAAGAGAGTTTTTTAGAAAAAGGGCAGGCGATTATAAGTTTGGCATTGGGTGAAGATAATAATGATTGAATTTTGGAATAAATTGTTTTAAATTGCTCAATATAAGATAAGGTATTATTAATTTAACATTTTATAATTTACATAAAGGGAAAAATCTATGAAAAAGACATTCTTAACTTTATTTCTCGGTATAATGCTTTTTGCGTTTGTACCGAAAACATTCAGCCAGAGCGCAGTTTATTTCTGCACTGAAACAGGCGCGTACGGTTATGCACACGGCTATTCGTACAGTGATGTGTTCACGAAGGCATACGATGCCTGTATAAACTACGGAGGTACGGCTCCTGTGCTTATAACATCAACAGAGAACAAAGGGTATGGTGCGATTGCTCTCGGCACGGATGCCAACGGCAACAGGGTTATAGGTGTTGCTCTTGGGTATTCGACTCTGAGCGCTGCAAAATCGGAAGCATTGAGCCAGTGTGAAAACTATGGAGGATACGGAGCTTACATTTCCGATACCTTTAACGACAATTAACATAATATTTCAAGCGGTTTACAGCAGAGTAGACCGCTTTTCTGTTTTTAAGCGCTAAAAACAGGTGTTTTTGCTTGAATCGGACAAAAGTGCTTCAGTTAAATATTTTCCCGATTAGTGTTTTTTCACTTGAAAGTGAATTAATTTTCTAATAGTTTAAATTAAATCTGGGAAATAACTTATAACACACCAGGATTGAAACTTCAAATATAGAATATTTTAATATTTATTTATTGATAAAATATTTGAACCTTAAACAAAAAATACAACGTATTGATTAAAATAACCCCTTTTACTAAAAAAGAAAGAAAGGTGATATAATAATGGGGACGAATTCGAAAGATGATTTAATTGCTCAAAACTTTGAGAATTTAAAGATGAAAAAAGTAGCCGAGCTTGTTCAAATCGCTAAAGAGTTAAAGCTAACAGGTTACAGCGATTTGAAAAAGCAGGAACTTATTTTTAAAATTATTGAGGCACAGACACAAGAAGATGGATTTGCTTTCTCTTCAGGTGTTCTTGAAGTATTGCCTGACGGTTACGGATTTTTAAGGTCGGCAGATTATAATTACCTGCCATCGCCTGACGATATCTATGTATCTCCTTCGCAGATAAAGAAATTTTCTCTGAAGACAGGTGATACTGTAAAAGGTCAGGTGAGACCTCCAAAAGAAGGTGAAAGATTTTTTGCGCTTCTAAAGGTTGAAGAAGTTAACTTCGGAGAGCCTGAAAAAATCAGAGACAGAATTCTGTTCGATAATTTAACTCCTACATATCCTATTAAGAAGTTTAATATCGAAACCACTCCAGGTGAATATGCGATGCGAATTATGGATATGTTTATGCCTATTGGCTTCGGTCAGAGGGGCTTGCTCGTATCTCCGCCAAAGAGCGGTAAAACTATTCTGCTGCAGACAATCGCTAACAGTTTAGCGAGAAACCATCCTGAAGTTCATTTAATAGTATTATTAATTGACGAAAGACCGGAAGAAGTAACGGATATGCAGAGAAACGTAAATGCTGAAGTCGTGAGTTCAACTTTCGATGAACCACCTGAAAGGCACGTACAGGTTTCTGAAATCGTACTCCAGAAGGCAAGAAGATTAGTTGAGGCAGGAAAAGATGTAGTAATATTGCTTGACAGTATTACGCGTCTTGCCAGAGCTCATAACACTGTTATACCTCATAGCGGGAAGATTTTATCGGGTGGTGTTGATGCAAACGCATTACACAAACCAAAAAGATTTTTTGGTGCAGCCAGAAACATCGATGAAGGCGGTAGTTTAACTATTATCGCAACTGCATTGATTGAAACAGGCAGCCGTATGGATGAAGTTATTTTTGAAGAGTTTAAGGGTACGGGAAATATGGAAGGCGTTCTCGACAGAAAACTGTCAGACCGCAGAGTATTCCCTGCACTTGACCTTAACCGTTCAGGTACGAGAAAAGAAGAACTGTTGCTTACACCTGATATTCTCAGCAGAGTATATCTGTTAAGAAAAATCACGTCTGACCTTAATCCGGTCGAGGCAATGGAGTTTATTCTTAGTAAAATGCGCGGCACCAAGTCCAATAAAGAGTTCCTTGCTACTATGAATTCGTAAGTTGTTTTGTTGAAAATATAAGTTCTCAATGAAGAAAGAGATTTTAATTAATTCTACTTCGTACGAAGTAAGAATTGCTATTACAGAAGAAGGAAAATTAGTAGAGTTATTTTATGAAAGTCCTGATTTAAGCCGTAATGTTGGTGATCTTTACTGGGGTAAAGTTGCCAAGGTTATGCCCGGAATCAGAGCGGCTTTTATAAATTTAGGTTTTCCTCAGGATGCATTCCTTCATTTTTCGGA
>JBMOHR010000113.1:0-8831 GCA_049317745.1 Ignavibacteria bacterium | reverse complement strand
GTAAGAGAAGGACATATAATAGCACATAAAGTAAAGGAAGCATTGCTGAAATCAAAACTAAGAATCGTGGATGTATTAATACATATAGAACCGAATGATAATTCCGTTGAACAATAAATAAGCGATAAATTTTTCTTCAGAGTTTTCGCACGTCTCACCATAAACTATAACTTGATAGATTAATCGGTAATGGTTATATTTTCCTCCATAAATTTATAAAAGGAGCAAGTAATAATGAAAACAATAAAATCCCTGTTATTTGTTGTTTTGGTTTCTGTGTTTATGCTTTATGGTTTCACAGAAAACAAGCCAGACCCAAGAGAGCCTAAATCAACGGGTACTGAAGGAATGTTAAGATTCTATGAAAACCTTCATTATCCATACGGTGCATTGCTGCCGGGAAGTGTTAACGAAAGAATTCTAAAGGATGTAAGCAGTATGCCTGAAGAGAAAACAGTTGACTCAAAGGCGCTGACCTACTGGACAGTGAAGGGACCAAATTTTGTAAACCTACCGGGTAGTCCAACTTCCAACTGGACAGGAAGAATACTGGACATCGAAGTGGAAAATGGTGCATCAACACGGCTTGCGTCTGCGTCGGGAGGCTTATGGGGATTTGCATTAATTTTTCCAGTATGTTTATCTGACAATATGAACACAATGGTTGTTTCTTCGTTCGATTCACATCCCAGTAATGCGAATACAATACTTGTCGGTACGGGAGAAGAAGGCGTCAGAACAGGAAATGGATTATGGAAAACAACAAACAACGGTTCAAACTGGACAGTAGTACCATTAACAGGAATATTTTATCCTAATTTTATTTATAAAGTAAGGTACGACCCTGTGAACCCGAACATTATATACGTTGCATCCGACACAGGTTTTTTCAAGTCAACAAACAGCGGAAGCTCATTCACAAATATAGGATCGGGTCTTGGTGCGTTCGATTTTGCAATTAACCCTCAGAACAATCAGGTAATATACAGAAGCCTGAGAAATAACGGTATTTATAAATCAACAAACGGCGGAACAAGCTGGGCTAAACTGACTGCAGCACCTTTACCGACAACAAATGTGGGAAGAGTTTCAATTTCGATAGCGGCTTCATCTCCAAACACCGTATATTTTAATGTAGCAAGACAGGACAATAACAACACACTCGGGATATACAAAACTACAGATGCGGGAGTTAGTTTTACGAATATATATTCAACAGAATTTATGAATGGTCAGGGCTGGTATAATAATACAATTTCAGTATGTCCCACAAATCCAAATTTAGTATTAGCAGGCGGTCTGACACTACTAAGAACATCCAACGGCGGAACAACGTGGAATGATTTTTTAAATGCTGCTGATCCTTTATATGACCCTAACAATGTACATCCTGACCAGCATGCAATAGTATGGAATTCGGCAGGAACGACAGTATGGTTAGGAAATGACGGCGGAGTTGCCACTTCCACCAATGCCGGATTAAACTGGGCAACCAACATAAATGTTTTGCCTATAACACAGTATATAAATATTGATGTCGGAGGTAAGGGGTCACACATAATAGGAGGAGCACAGGATAACGGAATATCAGGAACGACAAACGGAGGATTAAACTGGTGGCTATTTGAAGGAGGGGACGGAACGGGGGTAGCCATAGATCCTGCAACTCCGAGTAAGTTTGTAATAACCAACGGTTTTTATTCGGGTAACAACTCCTGGAGAAGAAAAATAACAACAAATAACGGTGCAAGTTTTAATTTTATAGACAACGGAATAGATGCCTCAACACAATGGTACACAAAAATCAGAAACGACAAAGTGGCTCCTCCATATTTATACACAAATTCAAACGGATTTGTTTATATATCTATAAACTACGGTGCTAACTGGAACAGGCTTAATACAACAATTTTTCCGTGGTTAGTATATAACCTTAACGTTTCGACATTTGCAAATCCGTCGGCTGTTGTGTACGCAGTTATGTGGACAGGCACAGCAGGGCAGAGACTAAATGTAAATTATAACGGTGTATGGACTGAACGATCTGCAGGACTTCCAGCGGGGGTTCAAATTGAGGCAGTTGCACAACATCCCAATAACAACAATATAGCGTACGCACTTATGAAGGGTCTTGGTTCTACACAAAAGGTGTTCAAGACAATAAACCGCGGAGTAAGCTGGACAGATATTACAGGTAATTTGCCGAATATACCCGTGAAAGATTTGGTGCCTCATCCTTCTGACAATAACAAACTTTATCTTGGAACAGAATACGGATGTTATAAAACCACTAACACAGGTATAAGCTGGTACAAATGGAACAGCGGAATGCCGAATGCAAATCTGATATCTGAAATGACATACATAGACAGTATTGCGAATAACGGAAGGTTTTACATAGTAGCAGGAACATACGGAAGAAGCATATGGATGAGAGAGATTACTGCGGATGACCCTGTATCAGGAATAAACAGCGAAGAAAACGTAACATCATTTGAATTAATGCAGAACTATCCTAATCCGTTTAATCCAACAACAGAAATAAAGTTTGCATTACCTTTTTCGGATATAGTAACAATCAAAGTGTATGACATAACGGGAAAGGAAGTTGCAACTTTGATAAACGGAAAGATGGAACAGGGAAATCATTCGGTAAGGTTTGACGGTTCTGAACTTTCATCCGGAGTATATTTTTATAAATTCACATCAGGAAAATTCAACGAGGTGAAGAAAATGATACTGATTAAATAAATTGCTGAACTTTTAAAAGACAAACCGTTAAAACGGTTTACAACTTTAATACATCAACACCCACGACTAAAGTCGTGGGCTGAACCTTAAAGATTGCAAACGATTAAACGTTTTACCATAATGAGATATATTGTTAAAAGTTTTAATGGATAAAATGGTATATCATTTATTAAAAAGCGGAGGAGCGGAAGTGTTTCTTCGCTTTTATATTATTCAAAACCCTCTGGAGTTGGCATACATTATTCATCGCTTAACCGACGTTATTCGCTTTTGAACATTTGTATCGCGATATTCAAAAAAGGAATTTATATTTTTGAGTCATCTACAAATTTTATAAGGAAGGCGTTAAAAATGAAAGTTTTCAGACCTTTGCTTTTTTTAGTTTTAATCTCTGTGTCACTGTTCTATGGTTTTAGAGATTATGACGACAAAGACCCCGCGAACAAACCAATTTCAAAGAGTGAATACAGAACAAAGATTCTGGAAAATTTACATTACCCATACGGAGTAATGCTCCCGCGTAAGGTATTAGACAGAATAATAAAGAGTATTGAAGGCATGCCCGACGAAGGAGAGAAGGCATTAAACAGCTGGGTTTCGAGAGGGCCGTTCGGAATAAACAGGGCGGAAAATCCGGGTTCATATTACTCAGGAAGAGTTCTTGACATAGAAGGCGAGAACGGAGTAAGCACAAGGGTTGGAACAGCAGGAGGCGGGTTATGGGGATATAATTTCCTGCTGCCTGTATCACTTTCTGATAATTTATATTCGCTCGCAATTTCTTCTTTTGATTCAAAACCTGATAATGCAAGTATAATTTTAATCGGCACCGGTGAAAGCAACCAAATTACCGGAACGGGATTATGGAGAACCACAAACACAGGCTTATCCTGGACTAAAATAACGCTGAATCCGGACCCTGTGTGTTTTTTTAAATTAAGGTTTGACCCGGTTAACTTCAATATTGTACATGTGGCTGGAAATGATGGTTATTACAAATCAACAGATGCAGGGCTTACTTTTACTAATTATCTTTCAGGAATAGCTACTGACATTGCGGTAGACCCTTCAAACAATCAGATATTGTACACCAGCCTCTGGGGTGACGGAATTTATAAATCTACAAACGGAGGTCTAAACTGGACAAAACTGACAACAGGCGGGATACCCTCAGTCAACGTAGGAAGAGTGGCAATCTCCCTTGCACAATCTTCACCTAACACAGTATACTTTAATATAACAAATAACTCTGATAACAGTACAAAAGGAATTTATAAAACAACAAACGGCGGAACAAGTTTCACAAATATATCATCTTTAAACATACATTCTAACCAAGGCTGGTATACAAACATGATAGGGGTTTCACCAACAAACCCAAACCTTGTAATTGCAGGAGGACTTATACTAATAAGAACTTCTGACGGCGGAACAACATGGAATGATTACTTCAACTCTACTGACCCATTATATGACCCGTATAATATTCATTCTGACCTGCAATGCATTACCTGGCATTCAAACGGAGTATATGTCTGGATTGGGCATGACGGCGGGCTAAGTTTTTCACAAAATTCCGGACTCAACTGGAGCTCAACAACAAACAGATTACCGATTACACAATATTCAGCCATAGACATTGGCGGAAACGGAACTCACATAATCGGAGGAGCGTACGATAACGGGTCACACGGAACAACAGACGGCGGGAATTCCTGGTGGTTGTGGCACTATGGTGACGGGGGCGGGCTTTCAATAGACCCTTACAACACAAGTAAGTTTATTGTCTCGACAGGAGTAGGCAGTACATATGCATTCGGCAAAAGGGTGACAACAGATAACGGTACTACGTGGACACAATTAAATAACGGAGTGGACCCCAACGGGCACTGGTATTACCAGATAAAGAACGACAGAGCAAATCCTGTTTACTATTATTCTAATTCAGGTAATTATGTTTATGAATTAACCAACGGCTTATCAACCTGGACAAAACTAAATCCGGCGGCATTTCCTGCGGTAGTAGAAAATATCGGTGTATCCAGATACACAGCGCCAAAGGCGGTTATTTATGCTTGTCTTGCCTCTTCAACAGCAGGGCAACGACTCAGGGTTTACGATGCAGGTACCTGGTACGAAAGGTCAACAGAATTTCCGGCAGGTGTAAAAGTTCAGTCAGTAGCAACGCACCAGTCAAACAGTAGTCTTGCCTACGCACTGATGAACGGGCTTGGTTCGGCACAAAAGATATTCAAGACAACAAACCGAGGCGTAAGCTGGAGAAATATAACCGGGAACCTTGTGAACGTACCCGTTACAAATTTAATAACACATCCAACGGATACAAACAAATTATACGTTGGAACAGAGTTTGGATGTTATAAAACTTCTAATGGCGGTATCAGCTGGGTGAGATGGAATAACGGAATGCCTCCGGGAAATTACGTCAAAGATATGAATTACATAGACAGTACATCAGCAAACGGAAAATTCTATGTAGTTGCGGCTACTTTCGGAAGAGGAATCTGGATGCGTGATATATCAGGAGATGACCCTATTATAGGCATACATAACAATTCAGGAGAAGTTAAGTTGTTTGAGTTGAAACAGAACTATCCTAATCCGTTTAATCCAACAACAGAAATAAAGTTTGCATTACCTTTTTCGGATATAGTAACAATCAAAGTGTATGACATAACGGGAAAGGAAGTTGCAACTTTGATAAACGGAAAGATGGAACAGGGAAATCATTCGGTAAGGTTTGACGGTTCTGAACTTTCATCCGGAGTATATTTTTATAAATTCACATCAGGAAAATTCAACGAGGTGAAGAAAATGATACTGATTAAATAAGTTAAATAAACTAATATAAGGCGAAGAGGCATAAAAGCTTCTTCGCTTTTTTATTTAGTTTAAAAGAACCCGTAATATCTGACAAAGTCTATTTGAAGAATGCTCATAAAATAATTTTTTTTAGAATCCTGAAGAGAGTGGGAGCGGTTGCTGCAATATACATTCTTTTCGGTTATAATATATTTGCAGGATTTCAAACAGGCAACAGGAACGAATGCTGGACACTAAAACCAACGCCAACTACAAACAATCTTTTCTCCTGCAGCTTTCCTGACAACCTGAACGGATGGGCGGTGGGGGCATGGGGTACAATCATACACACAACGGATGGAGGAAACAGCTGGGTTTTACAAAACGAAGGGCTCGATTATCCTTTTGTATCGGTTTGTTTTATAAACAGCAGAACAGGATGGATAGCAGGTAATACAAATCTTTATTCGAATCCTGTAATAGTATCAACAACGGACGCAGGAATGAACTGGCAGTACTATAATTATCCTGACACGCTGAAAATATTCCGCACGATATGCTATTCTGATTCTTCTAACGTATACATAGGTACATACAACGGAGAAATAATTAAAACCACAAACGGAGGTGCGAACTGGTTTGAAGTAACAGGTGACACATCTTCAATATCACACTTTGGAATAAATAAATTTGCCTTCTACAATAACATAAATGGAGTTGCCGTGGGAGGAGCAATGGACCTGGCGGGAGTACTCAGGAAGACAACAACCTCAGGCAATAGCTGGCAGTCTTCAATTGTAGCATCTGAACCATTAAACGACATAAGGTTTGTAGACTCAAATTACATAATCGGAGTAGGGGGTGACTTTGAGTTTGGTTCCTTTCTTTACAAAAGTACTAATTCAGGATTAAACTATACAATAAATTATTTACCTTCTTTCGGAATGTCATACGCACTGGCTCCAAGAACAAAATCCGAGTACTGGATATCAACCGGCTTTACGAAGAAGCTGATTCTGACGATTGACTCAGGAAATACTTTTACCGAAATGCCCGCACCTGGTAATGCCTCGGTTTACGATATATACTTTAAAGACACATTAAACGGATGGTGTATCGGGACGGGAGGAATGCTCGCAAAGTACAATAATTCCTCGGTGGGAATAACAGAAGAGGGAATCAGCATATCAGTTAAAACTTTTCGTTTGTTACAGAACTATCCGAATCCGTTTAATCCGACAACGACGATTGATTACCAGCTTCCTGCGGATTCAAGAGTCTCGTTGATAATTTACGATATTTCGGGAAGAGAAATAAGGGTACTGATTAACAATGAGTTTAAAAAAGCGGGTTATTATACAGCGTTGTTTAATGCTGGAGGACTTTCAAGCGGTGTTTATTTCTACCGCATTATTGCAGAAGGTTCAACAGGGCAAAGCAATTATACATTAACAAAGAAACTAATTTTACTTAAATAAAAGATTATATATGAAGAGGTTATACATACTAACGATTTTAACAATTTGTTGGCTGGTTCTTAATACGGCTGTTTATTCACAGGACAAAAACGGTGACGGCATGCCCGATAACATACAAAGAGAAGTACCCGTGCCTGAATTCTTCAGCAGGTCTTCGTGTACCTCCATAGTTTTTAACCAGTACTGGGAATCACCTGCGGGAATGTTTTCAAACGTTAACGATATTGTTGCGGGATATTTTGACGGGGACACGCTGCTGGATGTAGCTTGTTATACATTTACTCCTTCTGTGACATTTTATGTATACGAACAGGTACCGATCAAGCCAGACAGTTTCGCAGTGGTATACCAGTATAATAAAACAGAGTTCGGTGCATTCGGTCCTATGACTTTCGGAGACTCCGACGGTGACGGGCTTGTTGAAATAATTACAGCGGATTACTCCACACTTACAAGGTTGTACATTTTTGAATGCACGGGCAATAATACATACGTAAGCAGAGAAACACAAAACACGTTAACGCTCCCGAGCGTTACGGAAACGGCAAGGTTTATTTATATCACTGATATGAATAAAAACGGAAAGAAGGAAATCGCAATCGGAAGAAGCACATCCTCATCACCTTATTCAACCACAATAAGATTCTGGGAACAGACGGGTGCTGCGGGTTCACACACATACAACAACCTTTACACGTACACAGGAATTATGTACCTCTTTGGCAGGGGCGGATACGGTGACAGTGACGGTGACGGATGGGGTGAATTGTTTATCACATACGGAAGTTCCGGAACCTACCCAATCAATGTTTCAAGGCTGGAATACGACTCGGCATCGGCAGCTTTTGTTTTCCTGACTACACCTTTAACAAAAATAGGGTTTCCCAGTTCTTATGCCGTTGCTGATGTGAATAATGACGGAGAGAAAGAACTGATTATGGCTTCATACTCAGGAGGTGCGGCGGTATTTGTGCTTAAATCTACGGGCGCAAATTCATACACGGTTATAGAATCGCTGTTGGAGCCTGCCGATAACAATTCGATGCTCTGCGCAGATGTGAAAAAACTTGCGGGAGACGTTTACCCGTCAATAGTATCGGGAAGTTTTAACGGAAAAGTTTACGTTTACACATTCAACGGAACAAATTTCACGAAGCAATACGAGAAAACAGACCTGCCCTCGGGCGTAATAAGAAATATACTATGGACGGACGTGGACAGAAAAAACGGGTTCACATTTCATAACGGCAACACAGCAAGAATTTTCAAAAGAGATACACCGCTCGGAATAACGCCGGGTACTGAAATCACGGGAGATTATAAATTGTTTCAGAACTATCCGAACCCGTTTAATCCGACTACGAAAATAAACTTTGCATTACCAAAATCGGGATTCGTAACACTGAAGGTTTATGACAAACTCGGACGACTGTTACAGACACTCATAAGCGGGAACAAACAGGCAGGAGAATATTCTGTTCAGTTCGGCGGTGAAGGACTTTCAAGCGGAATATATTTCTTTAAACTTGAAGCAGACAATTTCAGCAGTATAAGAAAAGGTGTATTAATTAAATAAGGTTTTATTGGTTTCGTTTTAAGGAATACAAAAGCCCTGTAAGAGTTAAAACTTACAGGGCTTTTTGATAATCGGGACGAACTCTTATATAATGAAAAAGGGAGTTCCTCAATTAAGAAACTCCCTCTGTCGGGATGACTGGATTCGAACCAGCGACCTCTTCGTCCCGAACGAAGCGCGCTACCAGGCTGTGCTACATCCCG
>JBMOHR010000112.1:0-8866 GCA_049317745.1 Ignavibacteria bacterium | reverse complement strand
ATCTCTTACCCTGTAATTTCATTCGTATTTGTTTACATCATTACAAACGGAATGATTTATATCACACCATTTTTATTATTATGGGTAAAAGGTTTTCCAAAACAGCAAACAGGTTTACTGATGGCAATTCCCTCTGTCCTTCAGTTCTTCTCTGGATATTTATCAGGACATCTTTCAGATAGGAAGAGTTCTAAATTCGTCTGTACTATAGGAATAATTATGATTGCCTTATCGGTTTTCCTCTATTCATTTATTACTCCTGACATGAATATTCTTTTTATAATTCTCATACTTTCATTGTATGGCTTTGCTATCGGCTTCTTCATCCCGTCTAACACAAATAAGATTATGACTTCAGCACCGCCCGAACAGAAAGGAATTGTTTCAAGTTTTATGACAACTTCTATACGTTTAGGTTCGGCTTTCGGAGTTGTAATATTCGGAGCAATCTTTTCTTACTTCGTTCCTCAGAAAAATCCATTACAAAACGGAGTTGATATGAACACAATCCTTTCCGGCTTTAAAGCGACTTTCATTTTCGGCTCACTTATAGGATTATCAGGACTGGTTTTTGTTATTCTGTCAAATAGAAATTCAGCTGAAAATAACCCTCAATAATATTTATCATATAGCATCATTTAAAAGCCCTCTTTTTTGTTCATTTTTTAACTTTTAGGATAATTTTTTAAATTGAATTTACGTGCCTGATTTCATAATTTCTTTTAATGGGAATATTATATTCCTTAACAGCTCAAATGGCGGAATTGGTAGACGCGCTGCATTCAGGGTGCAGTCTGAGTATTCAGGTGGGGGTTCGAGTCCCCCTTTGAGCACTAAAATATTAATATGAGAAAAATTGGAAAAACTTTGGAAATTCAAAAACCCAATCCCGGAAAACGGGGGGAAGGGTCACGCCCAATTTGATACTTTTATCAATGAAGTGCGTAATCTTAACGGAAAGATTAAAATTCCGGAATCGGTAGCAAAACTCCTCTACATGAGGGGTGTTACAGATTATTCAAAAGTCTTTAAATTCTTTAAACCTACTTTAGATAAGCTCTATGAGCCTCTTCTGATGAAGGGTTGCGATATTGCTACTCAGAGTATAATCGAATGTATTGAAACAAAAGAAAAAGTCATGGTTCTTGGTGATTATGACGTTGATGGCATTATCGGTGCATCTATGTTTTCTTTGTTCTTAAAACACTTCGGAGTTGAAGTATCTGTGTTCATACCTAATCGCATAAATCAGGAATATGGATTATCAAAGTGCGCAATTGACCAGGCTCACGAACAGGGCATTAAACTGTTAGTTGCAATTGACTGCGGTATTACTGCTTTTAATACTGTTGATTATGCAAATGAAAAAGGTATTAAGATTATCATTTGCGACCATCATCAGCCTCCTGAAAAATTACCCGATGCGTTTGCAATTATGGACCCAATACAACCGGGATGTAACTATCCGTTTAAGCATCTTTGCGGTACAGGCGTTGCTTATAAACTTATTCAGTCTGTCTGCAAAATCAAGAATGATGAAGCATTTGCTTATTCATTGCTCGACTTTGTCGCGATTGCAACTTCGTCTGATATTGTCCCGATAATCGATGAAAACAGAATTCTGGTTAACGAGGGTTTCATTAAAATTAACACAAATCCACGACATTCAATCAGAGCATTGATTGAAAAGATTGGTATAAAAGAAAGCAAAGTAAACACATCTAACATAGTCTTTTCATTAGCGCCGAGAATAAATGCAGTCGGTCGTTTAGGTGAAGCAAGCAGAGCAGTCGACCTGCTTACGAGCGAAGATGATTCTATGCTCGTTGAACTTGCTACTATTCTTGATGACGAAAATGCTATCAGACGTGAAATAGATAAAACCATCACTAAGAATGCATTCGAACTTTATGAAAACAACTACAAGGAAGCAAACGAAAATTGTATCGTACTTCATAACAGCGACTGGCACCCTGGAGTTATAAGTATAGTTGCTGCAAGACTCGTTGAGAAGTACAATCGTCCTGCAGTTGTATTAACTTCTACAAACGGCTCTGCTAAAGGCTCTGCAAGAAGTATTAATGGTTTTAATGTTTATGAAGCTCTTAAGAAGTGTGAGCATTTGCTGATTCAGTACGGCGGTCATTGCCACGCAGCAGGACTGGAAATAGAGGTTGAGAATATCGATGAGTTCAGATTAATGTTTAATGATATTTCAAACCTGGAACTGGTCAACGATGAACTCCAGCCTGAAGTTGAAGTAGACCTTGAAATCGGATTCGATGAAATCACGCCGACTTTCTCAAAGATAATTTCATTCTTTGAGCCTTTCGGACCAGGGAATCCACAGCCTGTGTTTATGACAAAGAATGTTAAGATTGTTGATGAAGTGAAATACACAAAGACTGATGCACATATATTTAGAATCAGCGATGGTATTAACGATAAGATATGGAATGCAATATATTATAACTCAAAAGATTTATACGGAAGAATAGGAAAGGACTCTGTCTGTGATATTTGTTATTCAATAGATAAGAGTTTCAAAAACGGTTATACAAAGTTTGTTATTAAAGATATAAGAATTCACTAAAAGTTTTAAATAATTTATCTTAAAAAGTTATGTCCGGACACTCAAAATGGGCAACCATTAAAAGAAAGAAAGCCGCAACTGATTCAGCCCGCGGTAAAGTTTTTACACGTATTATTAAGGAAATCACAATCGCTGCACGTGACGGAGGCGGTGACCCTGTCGGTAACCCGCGCCTGAGACTTGCTATTCAGAATGCGAAGTCAAGCAATATGCCTCAGGATAATATTACTCGTGCAATTAAAAAAGGTACGGGTGAACTTGAAGGTGTTATGTACACGGAAATCACTTATGAAGCTTATGCTCCTCACGGAGTTGCCGTAATCATTCAAAGTGTTACCGATAACAGAAACAGAACTATCGCAGAATTGCGACATATCGTTTCTAAGAATAACGGTAATATGGGTGATGCAGGTTCAGTATCCTGGATGTTTGAACGTAAAGGTGTTGTAACTATAGAGAAAGGTACTCATACTGAGGATGACGTTATGGAAGTAATTCTTGACTTAGGTGCTGATGATTTAAAGACAGAGGAAGAACATTTTGAAATTATCTGTCCGATTGAGAATCTTGAAACCGTTCGCAAAGGTATGGAAGAAAAAGGATATAAACTGGAATCCGCAAGTATGCAGTATATACCGAAAGAACTTATTACTCTGGACGAAGAAAAAGCTGCTTCTGTCATCAGGTTCCTTGAAACTGTTGAAGAGTACGACGATGTACAAAACTTATTTACTAACGCAGACTTATAGTTTGATATGATAATTATCGGCATTGACCCCGGCTCTGTTGTAACAGGCGTCGGGGTTATTGAATCCATAAACGGAGTTTTTAAAGTCCTCGACTACGATGCTCTTTTTATGAGTTCAAAAACTCCGATGCCCGTCAGACTTAAAACTATTTACGATTTCTGTATTAAGAAAATTAATCTTTTTAAACCAAACCAACTCGCTCTCGAAACTGCTTTCTTCGGAAAAAACATTCAGTCAACTCTTAAACTCGGACAGGTACGCGGTGTCATTATGGTAGCATCAATGAATTCAGGTGTAGATGTTTTCGAGTATTCTCCGCGTGAGATTAAGAAATCGGTAACGGGTAACGGTGCTTCCACTAAACAAACAGTTCAGATATTCATTAAAAACATTCTTTCTATGAAAGTAAATAAAATCCTTAACGATTCTTCAGATGCCCTTGCTATAGCACTCTGTCACCATTATAACGGTACGAATAAAGTAATCTATAGCGCTAGAACTAAGAAAACAAACTGGAAAGATTTCATAGATAAGAATCCCGATAAAATATACAGGAGACAAATATGATTTCATACTTAAACGGAATACTTAAACACAGACACAGGAATGAAATCGTCCTTGATGTGAATGGAGTAGGTTACAGCGTCTTTGTTTCAAAGAGAGTTCTTGAGAATATCCCTGTCATTAACGAACAGTATTCTCTGATTACTTATCTGGACGTTAAAGAGAATGCTCTGAACCTCTACGGTTTTTATGATGAGAAAGAGAAAGAGATTTTCAAACTGCTCATTTCCGTAAGCGGTATCAGCGCAAAAACTGCTAACACAATCCTTTATTATGCTACGTTCGAAGAAATTATCGGACTGATAAATAACAGAACTTCATTCTCAGCCGTAAAGATTCCTGGTATCGGTCCTAAGAAAATAGAAATGATATCTCTGGCATTAAGAGATAAAATATTCAAGATTTCAGATGATGCTCAGCCGGATTCAATGAAGAGGATAGAAAACCTTACGACTAACGAACAATCCCGCTTCGATGCCTTGAATGCCTTACTCAACCTTGGTTATCAGAGAAACGATGCAGAAAAGATTATAAGAGAAGTACTAAAAGAAAATTCAGATGTCACACTTACAACTGAAGACATAATTAAAAAATCATTAAACTATATATCAAAATAAACAATGGATAGAAAAAGTATAGAACTGTTCTGGAATGACGTAAGACCTATTTTAAAAGCACATCCGTGGCATGGCGTTCATATCGGGAAGAACTCACCTGCATTATTAACTGCTTACATTGAAATCGTACCGACAGATACTCTTAAATATGAACTCGATAAGCAAAGCGGTTACTTAACAATCGACAGACCACAACTTTATTCAAACGTCTGCCCTACTCCTTACGGGCTTATTCCTCAAACATACTGCGGCGATAAAGTTGCTGAATATTGTGAAAGTAAAACAGGACGCAAAGGTATTAAAGGTGATGGTGACCCGCTCGACATTTGTGTAATAACTGAAAAAGTAATTACTCATAACGATATACTTTTAAACGCTGTACCTATTGGAGGTCTGCGAATGATTGACGGTGATGAAGCCGACGACAAAATAATTGCAGTAATGCATAAGGATAATATATTTGGACAATGGGATGATATTTCCGACATGCCTGCATCGTTAATAAACAGAATCAAACATTATTTCCTGACTTATAAAGAAGCCCCTGGTGCTGAAAAACGTATCTGCGAAATCACTCACGTTTACGGCAGAGAAGAAGCCTGGGAAGTAATCAACAGAAGCCATGAAGATTACATAGCACAGTTCTCAAGTCTGAATGAATTACTGCTGAACAGATAAACTTAAAAGTTTTCGTAAAACAAAAAGGGAACAATTTCTTGTTCCCTTTCTTATTATATTAATTTACCTGTCTCTTATTTCTTATCGTCAACTACTTCAAAGTCAGCATTCTCTACATTGTCATCTTTCTTAGGTTCGCCTGCTCCTGCTGAATCCTGCCCTGCTCCTGCTCCGGGATTTGCTCCTGCTCCCGGCTGTTCCTTTGCCTGTGAATACATCTTTGATGATGCTTCATTCCAGACTGTGTTGTAATCATCAATAGCAGATTTCAATTCCGTTGCGTTATCTGTCTTACTTGCTTCTTTTAATCTGTCTATTGCTGCCTGAATCTTTGCACGTGCATCCTGATCAAGTTTGCCTTCGAATTCTTTTAGCTGCTTTTCGCCCTGGAATATCATCGAGTCTGCCTGATTCTTTAAATCAATTGCTTCCTTCTTCATTTTATCATCTGCTTCGTGTTCCTTTGCATCTTTCTTCATCTTTTCGATTTCGGTTTCTGTTAAACCTGAAGAGTGCGTAATCTTTATGTCCTGTGATTTACCTGTTCCCAGATCTTTTGCTGCTACATTAAGAATACCGTTTGCATCAATGTCGAACGTAACTTCAATCTGCGGTACTCCGCGAGGTGATGGTGGAATTCCGTCTAAATGGAATCTTCCAAGTGTTCTGTTATCCACTGCCATCGGTCTTTCGCCCTGAAGTACGTGAATCTCTACTGCAGGCTGATTGTCTGCTGCTGTAGAGAAAGTCTGTGACTTCTTCGAAGGAATGGTTGTGTTTGCTTCAATCAACTTTGTCATTACGCCGCCGAGTGTTTCAATACCAAGCGATAAAGGTGTTACGTCGAGTAAAAGTACGTCGTGTACGTCACCTGCTAATACACCTCCCTGAATTGCTGCACCTATTGCAACCACTTCATCAGGGTTTACACCTTTGTGAGGTTCTCTGCCGAATATACGCTTTACAGTTTCCTGTACTGCAGGAATACGAGTAGAACCACCGACAAGAATTACTTCATCTATCTCGCTTATGCTTAATCCTGAATCAAGTATTGCTTTTTCGCAAGGGCCAACTGTTCTTGCTACAAGGTCGCTGACTAATGATTCAAACTTTGCTCTTGTAATAGTTTCAACTAAAAACTTTGGACCGTCTGCCGAAGCTGTAATGTACGGTAAATTAACTTCAGTCTGAGGAGTCGTTGAAAGCTGTTTCTTTGCATTCTCAGCAGCTTCTTTTAACCTTTGTAATGCCATCGGGTCTTTTCTTAAATCAACACCTTCCTTCTTCTGGAATTCGTCTGCAAGATAATCCATAAGTCTCTGGTCAAAGTCATCACCGCCTAAGTGTCCGTCGCCGTTTGTCGACTTCACTTCAAAAACACCGTCCCCAAGTTCAAGGATTGATATATCAAACGTACCACCGCCTAAGTCATACACTGCAACTTTGTGGTTCTTCTTGCTCTTATCCAGACCGTAAGCCAGTGCTGCTGCCGTTGGTTCATTTATAATTCTCTTTACATCAAGTCCTGCAATCTTACCTGCATCCTTAGTTGCCTGTCTCTGTGCATCATTAAAATATGCCGGTACTGTGATAACTGCTTCAGTAACAGGCTGACCAAGATAGTCTTCTGCTGTCTTCTTCATCTTCTGAAGTACCATTGCCGATATCTCAGGAGGAGAATATACTCTTCTCTGATTTGTTGATTTGTCTTCAATCTCTACTCTTGCAACATCGTTATCACCTTTGATTACTTTATAAGGTACTTCTGTAATTTCCGAAGATACTTCATCGAATCTTCTTCCCATAAATCTCTTTATTGAGAAGATTGTGTTGGTCGGATTAGTCACTGCCTGACGCTTTGCAGCATCGCCGACTAACCTTTCCCCCGTCTTTGAAAAAGCTACTACCGACGGTGTAGTTCTCATACCATCTGAATTAGGTATGACGACCGGATCGTTACCTTCCATAACTGATACGCACGAGTTGGTTGTCCCTAAGTCGATTCCAATTATTTTTCCCATTCTTTATACACTCACTTTCTTTTTTTAATAAAACTACCTGCCGTCTAAAACAGGTAGTTTCTTGTTATTTAGACGTTTGTTTGTGAACTTATTTAACCTTTATTTCTTTAACTACCGGCTTTACTTCTTCAACCTTTGGTAAGCTGACTATAAGTAAACCGTCTTTAAATTCTGCTTCAATTCCATCTACCTTAATATCTTTTGAGAGATTGAAGGTCCTGCTAAACTCACCATAAACGATTTCGTTCAATACTAAGTTAGTGTCTTCAGTCTTGTTCTCAACTTTCTTTTCACCTTTTATTGACAACTGGTTGTTCTCAACTTCAATCTTCACGTTTTCTTTAGGAACGCCCGGCATCTCAAGATTTATGTAGAAATTGTCTTTGTCCTCGGTTATCCTTGTCCTTGGTTTGTAACTTGATGGATCACTTACCTCTGTGCTGAATAATGGTAAATCAAGTATTGACTTGAATGCACCGTTAAATAAATCACCTTCACTTTTAAATTTAATTAAGTTCATTTCTTTATCTCCTATGTTTAATTTTTTAATTTAAATTTCAATATTACTCTCCTTATAATATCAAACTCCGTGCCAGAAATTATAGCCCGGAATCGCACTATTTTGTTTTTCTTAATGACAAATACTTCAATAGAAATGACATATTTAGTAAATTACTGACATAAATGTATATAAATTGAATTATTTGTCAATTGCATTCTATTGCAATTATAAAGGCTTTTACATACCTCCAGAGTTCTTACAAATCTCCTTTTCCAAACTAAAACACTCATTCTACTGTCTTTTTTTCTTCTTGAGTGCATTATGACTGCATTATGAGTCCATTATACCTCCATTATAACTGCATATTACTAATCTCCCTATAAGTATGTAATATTACCAAAGATATCAGGCTGCAATGTGAATACTTCTATTATAAAATATCTAACACTGTAATTCATTACTGAAACTGGGTTTATGTAATAGGATCTCTTGATTGAGCAATCTGAGTAATATGAGAATGAAGTTATCTTATCAGGAGAATTTTCAGATACAATTTTAGTAAACTATTTGTTTTAATTTGCTGCAAACGATAAATTCAGACTTTAAGATTTCTTCTTCAGAATTCTCATCACTTGCTGTATATTTTTTTGGAAATAAATACTCTCAATTAGCAAGTACATACATCTAAGCAAAATTGTTTAAGTATGTAGTTAGGTTAGGGAATAAAAAAATCCGGTTGGCTTTTGGCGGCAACCGGATTGGTTTTAAATAAGAAAGGGTAATTCTTATTTTATCTCATCCATCTATTACAAACATAACTATGTTATAATTAAATGTCAAGAGAAAAATGAATAAAGTTATACTTTAGACGTGCCTCGTAAGTATTGATTTTATAGTACTTATATCGAAGACCTTAATTATTTTTGAAAAAATAAGAAAAAATGTTAGGATGATGATGGAAATTATGATAAAATACACTTCATTCAGGTATTGTTTTGCTACGACTGAAAGTATGTATATCATAAGAGTAAATATGAAGAGTGAAAATATTTTTCGTAATTCAAAATCTATTTTATATATCTTTTGTGAACGCGTGTAAATGTATATCATCATGAAGAAGTACGTAACCATTGTAGATACTG
>JBMOHR010000111.1:0-8883 GCA_049317745.1 Ignavibacteria bacterium | reverse complement strand
TATTAGTAGAAAGTAATCATCCCCACTCGCTTATCCCTTTAGGGATTTAATATTAGTAGACAGCAATCACAAAAATCCCCTATCCCTTTAGGGTTTTAATATTAGTAAAAACCGATATTATACAACATATAATCCCTAAAGGGATATAATCGCTTTTAAACTCACTTCCTACTAACATCTTATCCCTAAAGGGATAAAACTGTTTATTAGATTCCTAAAATTCTGACACCTATCAAAGAACTACGAACAACGGACAACTAATTTATATTTTTTCTTAATCTCTAATTAATTAACTTCACACAAATTTTATAATCAGATGATAAAAAGTATTCTATTTGCAGTTATTTTAATCGGTGCTGTTTTGTTTTTCCTCTATTCTTTAAGGAATTTCATTTCTTACATTAAACTCGGTAAGAAGGAAAACAGACTTAATAACATTAAGCAAAGGTTAATCAACACTCTGAATATCGCATTCCTGCAGACTAAACTATTCAGGAGCAGACTTGCAGGATTCCTCCACTTCTGTATTTACTGGGGTTTTCTTACGCTGTCTCTCGTTATCCTTGAATCTGTGTTCGAAGGTTTCTTCCCGAACTTCTCTTTCCACTTTATCGGAAGACTTTATTCAGTTCTGACTTTAACTCAGGATTTCTTCGGAACACTCGTTTTCTTCGTGGTGATTTTCTCACTCGTAAGAAGGTTTGTCGCAACACCGAAAAGACTTCAGGTGGATGCTGCTGCACGTAACGACGCCGTTCTGATACTGGTTATGATTCTTTTTATTATGATTACTATGTTCGGTACAAATATCGAAAGAATACTCCTTGGTAATTCACACGGGTTCAGACCCGTTTCGAACTTCATCGCCGGGATTATCGGCGGTAACGGAAGCCATCTCATTTACGAGATTAACTGGTGGGGACACATTTTAATAGTACTCGGATTCCTTAACTATCTTCCGTACTCAAAACACTTTCACGTTTTATCGTCAGTGCCGAATACTTTTCTTTCGAACTTTAAGATTGACAAAAAGAATACTCTTAAGCCTATTAATTTTGAAGATGAAACAATCGAACAATACGGCGCAAAAGACATTGAAGATTTAAGCTGGAAACAACTGCTCGACGGTTATACCTGTACTGAATGCGGAAGATGTACTGAAGTATGCCCTGCAAACTCGACGGGTAAACTTTTAAACCCGAAGAAGATTGTTAAACAGGTAAGGAAACGCACGACTGCAAAAGGTCCGCTAGTTATCGGTAAAGTGGAAAAACATCCTGAACTCGATAAGACTCTCGTTCACGATTACATCACTCAGGAAGAACTCTGGGCATGCACTACCTGTGCCGCCTGCGTTGAGGAATGCCCTGTGATGATTGACCACGTTACAACTATCGTTGAGATGAGAAGAAACCTTACAATGATGGAATCTGCATTCCCGCCTGAACTCAACACTGTCTTCAAAAACCTTGAGAACAATGAATCTCCGTGGGCATTCCCGCCTGAACAGAGAAACGACTGGATTGATGAGTTTACTGAAGAGATGTCGAAAGATGGAAAAGACCTTACGATGAAGAAGATGAGCAATGCAGGTACTGCAGAGAACCTCGATGTATTGTTCTGGGTTGGCTGTGCGGGTGCATTCGACAGCCGCTACAAGAATGTAACAAAATCATTCGCAAAGATTATGAATACTGCAGGTGTTACTTTCGGTGTGCTTGGTTCAGAAGAAAAGTGCAACGGAGATACTGCAAGAAGACTCGGTAATGAGTTTCTTGCACAGCAGTTCATTCAGCAGAATGTTGAAACTTTCAAACGTTACAACGTTAAGAAAGTAGTTACTGCCTGTCCGCACTGTTTGCACGCACTGAAGAATGAATACTCACAGTTCGGAGTAGAACTCGAAGTAACACATCACTCTGAATTTATTAGCAAACTTATTTCCGAAGGAAAGATTAAACCTGAGAAGAAGACAGAACAAAAATACACATACCACGATTCCTGTTATCTCGGAAGGTACAACAACATATACGATTCCCCGAGAAGTTCTTTGTTAAGCGTGCCCGGTCTTGAGATTGTAGAGATGGAACGTTCTAAGGATAAAGGTTTCTGCTGTGGTGCAGGAGGAGGAAGAATGTTTATGGAAGAGACTGAAGGCAAACGTGTCAATGTTGAAAGAACTGAAGAGGCACTGAAGACGGGTGCATCAACCATTGCATCTGCCTGTCCGTTCTGTATGACTATGTTAACCGACGGAATAAAGGATAAGGAAAAGACAGAAGAAGTGAAAATTAAGGACATTGCTGAAATTATTGCGGAAAGCCTTTAATGTTCGAATAAGTCTTTTTCACTAATTAATGAATTTTATTTTTCATATTTTGTTGACTATAATAATTAATTTATAAATTTAATAACTTAAATAAAAGAAAATGTCATATTTATTCACGTCCGAATCAGTAAGTGAAGGGCATCCAGATAAAGTATGCGATCAGATTTCTGACGCAATACTTGATGATATATTAAAGAATGACCCGAAGGCAAGAGTTGCGTGCGAAACTTTCTGCGCAACAGGATTAGTATTAGTTGGCGGTGAAATAACGACTAACCATTATGTTGATGTTCCTTCTTTAGTAAGAAAAGTAGTAGCTGAAATCGGATACACAAAAGGCGAATACAGATTCGACCACCATTCTATAAACGTTATGTCCGCAATCAATACACAGTCCCCCGACATCGCAATGGGTGTTAACACAGGCGGTGCAGGCGACCAGGGTATGATGTTCGGTTATGCTTCTAACGAAACAAAAGAATACATGCCGATGACGCTTGTGTTCTCACATCAGTTAGTAAAGAAACTTGCTGACATAAGGAAGAAGAATCCTAAGTTAATGCCTTACCTCAGACCTGATTCGAAATCACAGGTTACAATAGAATACGGTGCTGACAGAAAACCAATACGCGTTGAGGCAGTTGTAGTTTCCACACAGCACGACCCTGACGTTACACAGAAGAAAATCAAGGAAGACATTATAAAGAACGTTATCAAAAAAGTTATTCCTGCAAAGTTACTCGATAAGAACACAAAGATTCACGTTAACCCGACAGGTAAGTTCGTAATAGGCGGGCCTCACGGCGACACAGGTTTAACAGGAAGAAAGATTATCGTTGATACATACGGCGGCAGAGCCCCTCACGGCGGCGGTGCATTCTCAGGTAAAGACCCTTCGAAGGTTGACCGTTCAGCGGCATACGCAGCAAGACACATTGCAAAGAACATCGTTGCAGCAAAACTTGCAGACGAGTGTTTAATTCAGGTGTCTTATGCAATCGGTGTTGCACAGCCTGTATCAATATTCGTTGACACTTACGGAACAGGTAAAGTATCTGACGAGAAATTATCAGCATTCATTAAGAAGAATATAGATTTAACACCTGCAGGAATCATCAAGAGATTAGACCTCAGAAAACCTATTTACAGAAACACTGCCGCATACGGACACTTCGGCAGAGACGAAAAAGGTTTCACCTGGGAAAAGCTTGACCTGAAGGACAAATTCGTAAAAGCTTTTAAAAAGTAATACCGGATATGGTTTTAAATAAGACTAACCCGTTGTTCACAAGACAACGGGTTTTTTATTAAAAGGAATTAATTGAATGAATCATTTTATTGAAGGTTTCTTTTACCCGTTTAAAAACATGGGTCTTTTCTTTAAGTATCCTAAAACGATACTGTATTCCATTATTCCCGTTTCTCTGAACCTGATTATCTATATTCTCAGCTTCGTTTACTTCTTCAATAAAATAATGTACGGAAGCAGCAAGTTAACGGGTGCCGAGAGTCCCGACGCAGGGTTCCTTGCAGAATTTCTGCACATCCTAATCTTAATAATTTCATTTCTGATATTGCTGGTTCTATGCTATTTCATAATTGTCATCGTTGGCGGGATTATATCTGCTCCTTTCAACGAAAACATTTCACTTATAATAGAGGAAGCGATAACCGGAAAGAAAACTGATTACCATCCCGGTTTCTGGAAAGATACGTGGTACAATATACTTGCAGAACTGAAGAAACTTGCATTCTATTTTTCATTCCTGCTGATATTCTTTTTAATAGGGTTTATACCTTTAATAGGACAAATAATTTCAGTAGTTTTGAGTACGATATTTTCGTTTTTCTTTAATGCTCTTGATTTCTTTGATTATCCGATGACACGAAAATACTATACACTGAGAGATAAGATTAAAGTTACTTGTGCAAAACCTATGTACTCGCTCGGATTTGGATGCTCATCATTTTTGATAATGTTTTTACCCATTGTAAACGTTCTGATGAAACCTTTATGTGTTGTTAGCGGAACGGCTTTCTATTTTGAAAAGAAGTACGATTTGATAAACTTAAAAGATAAATAACATTCTAATATAATGATAACAGAACCAGTCGTTGATTTGAAGTTAGCAAAGGAACTCGGCTTAACAGAAGAGGAGTTTCAGAAGATTTTAGACACACTCGGCAGAATGCCAAGTTACACAGAACTTGGAATATTCTCAGTGATGTGGAGCGAACACTGTTCGTACAAGAACTCAATATTGCAATTGAAAACCCTTCCGAGAAGCGGCGGTAAACTTCTCGTCTCTGCGGGAGAGGAAAATGCAGGACTCGTTGATATAGGTGACGGACTTGCAGTTGCCTTCAAGATTGAATCACACAACCACCCTTCTGCTGTTGAACCTTATCAGGGTGCAGCAACAGGAGTTGGCGGTATACTCAGGGATATATTTACAATGGGTGCACGTCCGATTGCTTCTCTTAATTCATTAAGGTTCGGCAAGATTGACGATGATGAAGAGTCAATCACTAACCGCAGTAAGTTCTTATTCAAGAACGTTGTTAAGGGTGTCGGTGATTACGGCAACTGTTTCGGAGTACCGACAGTAAGCGGTGAAGTGTATTTTGAAGAATGTTATCACGACAACCCATTGGTTAATGCAATGGCAGTGGGTATTGTTAAACACAATGAGACTGCATCTGCAACAGCCGAAGGTATTGGAAACCCTGTTTTCATTGTCGGTTCTTCAACCGGGAAAGACGGAATACACGGAGCTACATTTGCATCGGAAGAAATATCCGAAGAGTCGGAAGCAAAGAGACCGAGCGTTCAGGTTGGTGACCCGTTTACGGAGAAACTTCTTCTCGAAGCATCGCTCGAAGTTATAAGGTCGGGTGCAATAGTCGGTATTCAGGATATGGGTGCGGCAGGAATTACCTGTTCATCCAGTGAAATGAGTGCAAAGGGTAAATGCGGAATGGAAATAAATCTTGACCTCGTTCCTCTCCGAGATGAAAACATGTCAGCTTATGAAATTATGCTTTCGGAATCTCAGGAACGTATGCTTCTTGTAGCACACAAAGGAAAAGAGCAGGTTGTAAAGGATATATTTCAGAAATGGGATTTAAACGTTGTTGAAGTCGGCAAGGTAATAGCAGAAGACAGGATTAAAATAAGTTATAAAGGTAAGCTTGAAGCAGACATACCTGCAGACATTCTCGTTCTTGGAGGCGGCGCTCCTGTTTACAAGAGGGAGACTAAAGAACCTGAATATTTAAAACAAACAAGAATATTTAACCCCGAAGAGATTAAAGAACCGAAAGATTTAAACGAAGTGCTTGTAAAACTTCTTGAATCACCGAATATTTCGAACAAGAGATGGGTTTACGAACAGTACGATACACAGGTAAGGACTAATACTGCACTTATGCCTGGTGGCGATGCATCAGTCGTTAGAATCAAGAAAACCAAAAAAGGTCTGGCAATGAAGACCGACTGCAACAGCAAATACACATACCTTAATCCATACGTTGGCGGAATGATTGCCGTTTGTGAAAGTGCAAGGAACGTAGTGTGCACAGGTGCAAAACCGCTTGCAATAACAAACTGCCTGAACTTCGGTAATCCGTACAACCCTGAAATGTACTACCAGTTTGTGGAATGCGTAAGGGGTATGGGTGATGCATGCAGATATTTAGATACACCTGTAACAGGCGGTAACGTGAGTTTCTACAATCTCTCAAGAGACTATGCAGTCTTCCCTACTCCTACTATAGGAATGGTCGGATTGCTTGAAGACGTTGACAAAATGATGACGAGTTACTTCAAAAACGAAGGCGATACTATAATTATTCTCGGTAAGGACAAATATGAAATCGGCGGAAGCGAATACCTGAGCAGAATACACAAGCAGATAAAAGGAAACGCTCCGGAACTTTCACTCGAAGATGAGAAGAAACTATGCGACACAGTATTAAACCTTATCGACAAAGGATTAATAAACTCTGCGCACGATATAGCTGACGGCGGTCTTGCAGTTGCACTTGCAGAGGCCTGCGTGATGAACAGAGAGAAACAAACAGGATGCGAGATAAGAATTAAGGTAAACGGACGTAATGATTTTGCAATGTTCAGTGAATCGCAGAGCAGGATTATTATTTCCTGCGGAAAGAAATCAGAAAAGAAAGTTGTAGAACTACTTAACAAATCAGGTATTGCTTATGAAATAGCAGGTATCGTAAAGGGAAACAAACTTAAGATTAATGATTTCATAGATACCGATATAAGCAGGATAAACGAAAGTTACTTTAATACGATTCAAAGAATAATGGAAAACTTTTGAGGCTAAAACATTACATAAATATTTGCCTGATTCTGGGAATCGCGATAATACTTGCGGGGTGCGTTGCATCACCGCGTCATCCCAAAAACGAAAAGAATGATAATGAGAAAGATACAGTAGGCGTAAACGTTAATGATGATGACCAGGATTTTGACACAGATAATACAGAAGGTTCAAACTTAATCATAAAGACTGCTTTAATCGAAATGGAGAACGAAATGTATTCCATAACCGCAGACTCTACCTTTTTGTACTGGCTCAAGAATAAGCCGATAATACTCAGGAATACAACCAAGTGTAATATATTTGCTTTGAATACTTTATTCAAAGCGGGATACAAGACACCTAAGACAAACGCACTATCAAGAGATTTATACAACGACGATTTATTTCAGGACATAATGCCTGTAGTGAAAATTAAGAGTATAGAAGAAATACTTAAGGGAGACCTGGTCGTATGGAAAGGCCACGTAATTATATTCGAATCACTGACATACATCAAAGATGACCCGTACGCAAAGGGTTTATGGGCAGGTACATCCAAGAAAGACAATGGTACTACAGTCAAGAATAACGTGATGCACGGCAAATATCCTCTGAAAGGCAGTTTTGTAGTCCGCAGACCTCAGAAAGCAGTAAAAAGCCAAAAGTAGAAAAAATCAATAATAATACCTTTTATACTTTAAAATTTTCTTATATATCGCTATATTCATAATTATTAAAAAATTAAAGGAGTAATCTAAAATGACTAAAGCAGAAGTAGAAGCAAAAGTAAAACAAGCAATTATAGACAAATTAGGTGTTGAAGAATCAAAGATCACTGAAAGTGCTCACTTCATCAACGATTTAGGTGCAGATTCATTGGATACAGTTGAGTTAGTAATGAAATTCGAAGAAGAATTTGATATAAAGATTCCTGATGAAGATGCAGAAAAAATCACCAAAGTTGACGACGCAGTCAATTACATTCTTAACAAATTAGGATAATCTAAATTAGTTTAATGAAAAAACGAGTTGTAGTTACAGGCATTGGTGCATTAACTCCGGTCGGTTTGACAATCGATGAGTTTTGGAAGTCAATAACAGAAGGTAAGAGTGGTGTTGGAGCTATTACTTATTTTGATACTACTGAATTTGATACTAAATTTGCAGCACAGTTAAAAGGTTTCGACCCATTAAATTATATGGACAGAAAGCTTTCCCAGAGAATAGACCCGTTCACGCAGTATGCCATGGTCGCTTCAGATATGGCAGTTACAGACAGCGGTTTGAATCTGGAAACTGTTGACAAAGAAAGAATCGGCGTAGTATACGGTTCGGGTATCGGCGGTATGTGGACTTATCACAAACAGCAAACAATTCTTTATGACCGTAAAGGTAATCCCGATAGAATCAGTCCTTTCTTTATTCCAATGCTCATTGCAGATATTGCTGCGGGTAGAATATCTATGAAATACGGATTTAAAGGACCAAATTTTGCGACAACTTCAGCTTGTGCCACTTCTGCAAACGCCATTATTGATTCAATGATGTTGATTCAAAGAGGTGATGCAGATGTAATGATAACCGGCGGCTCTGAAGCTGTAATTTGTCCAATGGGTATCGGCGGATTCAATGCAATGAAAGCTCTGTCTACACGTAACGATGCTCCGGAAAAAGCCTCAAGACCGTTTGATAAAGGCAGGGATGGTTTCGTAATGGGAGAAGGCGGTGCAACACTGGTTATAGAAAGTTTAGAACATGCTCTCGCAAGAGGTGCGAATATTTATGCAGAAATTACAGGTTTCGGAATGACGGGCGACGCTCACCATATCACCGACCCTTCACCGGGCGGCGAGGGTGTAGCAAGAGCGATGAGAATTGCTCTCAAAGATTCAGAACTGAAACCGGAAGATATTGATGTTATTAATGCACACGGTACTTCAACTCCTCCGAATGACAGGAATGAAACCGCTGCAATAAAAACCGTATTCGGTGAATATGCTCAGAAATTAAATGTGCATTCGATTAAATCTATGGTTGGTCACTTACTCGGTGCCGCCGGAGCGATAGAATCGATTGCAGCAGTACTTACCATAAAACACGGTATAGTACCGCCAACAATTAACTATGAAGAAAAGGACCCAGATTGTGATTTGAATTACACTCCAAATGTAGCTGTGAAGAGAGATGTCAGAGCAGTACTTTCGGATAATTCAGGATTCGGCGGAC
>JBMOHR010000110.1:0-8895 GCA_049317745.1 Ignavibacteria bacterium | reverse complement strand
ATCCATACAGCAAAAGTATTGAGCTTTGCAAATAAAATATTTGATTCATTAAAAGAAAAATATGACTTAACCGAAAAAGACAATGATATTCTTGAGGCAGCAACTATTCTTCATGATATTGGCCATAGTATTTCGCAGGCACAGCATCACAGACACTCATATTATCTGATAAAGAACTCAGAACTGTTAGGATTTAATAACGATGAGATTGAAATGATTGCAAACGTTGCAAGATACCACAGAAAATCACACCCAAAAGTTAAGCATGTGGAATTTAACAAACTTTCTGCTTCTAACAAAAGGAAGGTTAAAATGCTTTCCGGTATTTTACGTATAGCGGATGGACTGGACAGAGGGCACAATGCGGTTGTAAAAGATATTCAAATAAGTATTCAAGATTCTGTGTATAAGATTAAAGTAGAAACGAAGCCTTCTACTGACCCAATACTTGAAGTATGGGGAGCAAATATGAGAAAAGAACTTTTCGAGGAATCCTTTGGGTACACTATAATAGTTTCCTGAAGTATTAATACAATGTTGTCACTATTTTGTGTGTTAGTATTGCTTACTACTCTTTAAAACTATATAGTATATTATGTTTTATCTGATTAACATATTTAATAATTTTAGGAAAAGGAAATTAAACTTTATTGATAGATACTAAAAAAGCCGCGGAGAAAACGGTACTCGTATATTTTGCCGTTAAAGACGGAAAGAATTCATTCGATCACATTCTGGCACTCGAAGAATTACGCTCACTTGCAGAAACTGCAGGCGCAGAAGTAGTGAAGACATATTATCAGTTTAATGATAACTTCGATTCACGGTTTATGATTGGCAAGGGGAAGGTAAACGAGATAGCAGAATACGTTGAAGAAAACAAAGTCTCGCTAGTTGTGTTCGAAGATGAGTTAACTTATACACACTTAAGAAACCTTGAGAAAGAGATTAAGTGCAAGATTCTTGATAAGTCGAGTCTGATACTCGATATCTTTGCCCGGAATGCAAAAACGGCCCAGGCAAAACTACAAGTAGAACTCGCACAACTTGAATATTCTCTGCCAAGACTTACAAGACAATGGACCCACTTATCCAAGCAGTATGGCGGTATAGGTACTAAGGGGCCTGGCGAAACTCAGATTGAAACTGACAGAAGGTTAATTAAAAAGAGAATCTCGGTCTTAAAAGAGAAACTGGAGAAAATAGTTGTACAAAGACAGACCCAGGCTTACGAAAGAAGAAACTTCATACGTCTGTCGCTCGTGGGATACACAAACGTCGGCAAATCTACTTTGCTGAATCTTCTTACTGACTCTGATGTATTAGTAGAGAATAAACTTTTTGCAACTCTCGACACTTCGACAAGGGTTATGAACCTGAAAACCAAAGATGCAAAAGAAGTTGTTTCCAAGTTTCCTAAAAAAGTATTAATTTCCGATACAGTTGGTTTTATAAAGAATCTTCCGCATAAGTTGATTGAGTCATTTAAGTCAACACTTTCCGAAGTAGTAGAATCTGATGTGTTATTACACATAATAGATCTTTCTAACCCTAACTATGAAGACCAGATTGAGGTTGTAAAGAAAACACTGGAGGAGATTGGAGCAAAGAAGAAAATAATTCTGGAAGTGTTTAATAAGGTTGACGTTCTCGATAACAAAGAAATTATTAAAGGCCTTAGTAAGAAGCATAAAAATGCAGTGTTTATTTCTGCGCAAAAGGGTTTAAACGTTCCGGGTCTGATGCTTAAAGTAAAAGATCTTATTACCAAAGACGTTAAAGAAACCGTAATAAAACTAAAGCCTGATGACTATAAAGGTCTAAACGATATTTATAAGAAAGCAGAAGTTAAAGAGGTAAAGTATTTAAAGAACAGCATCAAAGTTAAAATTATTACAAACAAGAAAAATTTAGAGTTTTTAGAAAAGAAAATATAACAGATATGAGTAAATCAGAATACAAAGGTGTAGATTACTATAATCTTGATGATTTATACGCCGACGAAGAAAAAGCGATAAGGGATACAGTCAGAGATTTTGTTGATAACGAAGTGATACCAATAATAGAAAAGTATAATCAGGAAATGAAATTTCCAACGCAGCTGATTCCAAAGATGGGTGAACTCGGATTATTCGGGCCTACGCTGCCAGTTGAATATGGTGGAATGGGGATTAACAATATTTCTTACGGTTTAATAATGCAGGAACTTGAGAGAGGCGACAGCGGAGTGAGAAGTTTTGCATCTGTTCAGTCTGCTCTTGTAATGTATCCAATTTATACTTATGGAAGCGAAGAACAAAAGAAATTCTGGCTGCCAAAACTTGCCGCAGCAGAAAAGATAGGGTGCTTCGGATTAACAGAGCCTGACTTTGGAAGTAATCCTGGTGGTATGATAACTAAAGCTGAAAAAGTTAATGGTGGTTATTTACTGAACGGCGCAAAGATGTGGATAACGAACGGTACGATTGCCGATGTTGCGGTCGTGTGGGCAAAACTCGATGGCAGAGTCAAGGGTTTTCTCGTTGAAAAAGGAACGAAGGGTTTTTCAGCACCAGAGACCAAAGGAAAACTTTCCTTACGTGCATCCGTTACATCTGAACTGGTTTTTGAAGATTGTCTGATCCCTGCAGAAAACATTCTGCCAAACAGTGGTGGACTTAAATCTCCTTTGTCGTGTCTTACTCAGGCAAGATATGGCATTGCCTGGGGAGTTATAGGTATGGCAATGCATTGTTATCACACCGCACTTGAGTATACAAAATCGAGAATTCAGTTCGGCAAACCGCTTGCGGCATTTCAGATTACACAGGAGAAACTTGCATTTATGCTGACGGAAATTACAAAAGCCCAGCTTCTTGATTACAGACTTGCACAAATGAAAGATAACGGGACAATGAGACCGCAGCAAGTTTCCATGGCGAAAAGGAATAACTGTGAACTTGCAAAGACTATTGCTTCGATGGCAAGAGAAATGCTTGGTGCAAACGGTATACTGGACGAGTATCCGATAATGAGGCACTTAAACAATATTGAATCTGTAAAAACGTATGAAGGCACTCACGAAATGCATACATTAATTCTCGGTGAAGATGTTACCGGGTTTGCTGCATTTGAATAATAAGATATTTGAACAATGAAAAAATTTGAAATACCGGTATTCTACAGAAGTCCGTTGATATCGAAGCTAAAGAAGCTTCGCGAAGCAAAAGATCCGAGGAAAAAAGATTATTTACCAACAGTCCTGAATTTCGGCCCTGTTGAGTTTTTAATAGCAAGACACTTTGGTTTTTGCTATGGAGTTGAAAACGCGATTGAAATTTCTTATAAGGCAATTGAAGAGAATCCCGACAGAAGAATATTTCTTCTGAGTGAGATGATTCATAATCCAGAAGTGAATGGTGATTTAATCAGCAGGGGTGTGAAGTTTATAAGCGACACTAACGGAAAGCAATTAATTGAATGGGGCGAATTAAAATCAGACGACATTGTTATAATTCCCGCTTTTGGGACTACTATAGAGATTCAGCAGAGACTATATGAACTTGGAATAGAAGCAATTAAATACGATACTACCTGTCCGTTTGTCGAAAAGGTTTGGAACAGGGCGGCATCATTGGGTAAGAACGATTTTACTGTAATTGTTCACGGCAAACATAAGCACGAGGAAACAAGAGCCACCTTTTCCCACAGTAAAGAAAAAGCCCCAACTATTATTGTAAGAAATATCGAAGAAGCGAATATTCTAGGCAGGTTTATCCTAGGCGAAACAAATGAGGAAGAGTTTAATAAATACTTTAAAGATAAACGCTCTCCAGATTTCGACGTCAAAATTCATCTTACCAAAGTTGGAGTAGTTAATCAAACAACAATGTTAGCCACAGAAACACAGGCTATTGCAGATTACCTGAAGAATATCATGATACTTAAGTATGGAGAGGAAAACATTAAGGAGCACATTGCTGACACACGGGATACTCTTTGCTATGCCACTCACGATAATCAAAGGGCGACATTGTCATTACTTGAACTTGAAGCCGACCTGGCGATTGTTGTCGGGGGATACAACAGTTCAAACACTTCTCACATAGTTGAGCTGTGTGAAGAAAGGCTGCCTACTTATTTTATAGCAAGTGCTGAGAAAATCGAAAGTAAAGAAATCATTCATCATTTTAAGTTCAGCGAAGGAGTTGAAGAGTCAACAAATAACTATTTGCCCCAAAAAGAAAAGGTTAAGATTATTTTAACGAGCGGTGCGTCGTGTCCTGACGCCATTGTTGATGAGGTATTAACAAAAACACTGTCATTCTTTAAAGACGTAAGGAATGTTGATGAAGTAATAAACGAATTTGAATCGGGTTTATGAATAAAGAATTTCTCAGGGTATGTACGGTTGATGAAATAGAAGAAAGAAAAGGGTTTCGTTTTATAGTTGATGATGTTACTGATATTGCCTTGTTTAAAGTTGACGGAAATATTTATGCAGTGGATAATGTCTGTCCTCATAACCATACCCCGAAGATGCACCTTGGTTATATCGAAGATGAACACGTGCTCTGTCCGATACATTTTTTTAAATTTTCCTTAAAGACAGGAAAGATGACAGGCGAGGCAGGGTGTACATTACCGGTTTACGAGGTTAAAATTGAGGGTAACGAGGTATACGTGGAAAAGCCCGATAATAAATTTTTTAACTTTGACTTTTAAATGAAGGCCATTCTTTCTAAAAAGATTAAGGAAATTTGTTTAAAGGAAGGATTCTTTAAAGTTGGATTTGCTAAATATGAGAAACTATCAAATGAGGTTGGACATTTAAAAGATTGGATTGGTGAGGGGCATAACGCGGATATGGACTGGATTTCAAGAAACAACGAGAAAAGAGAAGACATATCATTAATTCTCAATAGCGTTAAAAGTGTAATATCTCTTGCCTATGTTTACGATACACCTTTTCTCCACAAGGATTCGTTACCTAAAATATCGAGATACGCCTGGGGAGAGAAAGATTACCATAAGGTTTTAAAAAGAAAGTTGAAGGTAGTTTGCGAAGAGATTAAAAGTCTTTGTCAAGATGCAGAGACAAAGTTCTATGTTGATGATGGACCTGTAATGGAAAAAGTATGGGCAGTAAAATCGGGAATAGGTTGGATGGGAAAACACAGTAACGTAATTGATTCCGAAACCGGTAGTTTCTTCTTCCTTTCGGAAATATTGATAGACCAGGAACTGGTATACGATAAGCCGGTTGATGATTTATGCGAGACCTGTAGGGTGTGTGTGGATGCGTGTCCGACTGGTGCAATATATGATGAGTATAAAGTTGATGCGAATTTATGTATATCATACCATACAATTGAAAACAGAAAAGATATACCATCATTCATAGACTTATCAGGATGGATATTCGGTTGTGATGTATGCCAGGATGTTTGTCCGTTTAACAACAGAACATTGTTTACAGAAGATAAAAGTTTCTATCCTTTAGTGGAAGTGTTCGAAAAAAGTGTGTCTGAACTGAGCAATATTGAAGAGTCTGAATTTAACAAAGTGTTTTCAAACTCACCTGTGAAAAGAACAAAGTATGCAGGCTGGAAAAGAAACTTGAACAGAATGTTGTAACTATATAATTTCGTTATAAAATCTAATACAATCGATTGGGGGTTGTTATCCGTGGAGGAAATACTTCGGAAGTTAGAAATCCTGCAAAAACAAATGCAGGAAAATGCAGTAAAGCAGGATTCAAAGCTTGATTCAAAAGAGAATCAGGATCCGGAAAAAATAAGCGGTATAGTGTTTAATCAGACAGATAAAGAAGGCGCCCTTAAGGGAAGTTCCTTCGACAGAAACAGTAAAAACAGGTAGCGGCTCTATAGAACAAAGCGGAATACGGAATATTGCTTAATTTATCAGTGTTTCGGGGTATTATTATGTAAAAATTATATGTAATGTTTTGCAGGAAATGAAAAAGGCGGGATAACCCGCCTTTTTTGTTATGTTTGAAAATTAATTATTTTTTCTTTGATTTCTTCTTGTTTTTCTTTGCTTTTTTCTCGGCCTTCTTCTTTCCTTTTTTGCTGCCGAAGAGTGCACCGTGATTGTACTCTATAGAAGCTCTTGCAGCTGCAAGTCTTGCTATAGGAACTCTGAAGGGTGAACAGCTTACGTAATCAAGTCCGAGCATATGACAGAATTCAACTGAGTTTGGTTCTCCGCCGTGTTCTCCGCAGATTCCGAGTTTGATGCCGGGTCTGGTAGCTCTTCCTCTTTCAACTGCAATTTTCATGAGTTCTCCGATACCATATCTGTCAATAACCTGGAACGGATCGTGTTGTAAAATGTGCTGCTCAAGGTATTCAGGAAGGAATCCACCGATATCGTCTCTCGAGAATCCAAAACCCATTTGCGTCAGGTCGTTTGTTCCGAATGAAAAGAACTGTGCATATTTTGCAATGTAATCAGCAACGAGTGCCGCTCTCGGAATTTCAATCATTGTACCAACTAAATGGTTTATTTTCTTCAGGCCGAATTTTTCACAGACTTCTTTGTAAACTTTTTCTATAATTACATACTGATGTTTCAACTCTCTTGAAGTACATGTAACAGGAATCATAATTTCAGGAAATGGTTTCTTTCCTTCGTTCAAAAGTTCTGCGGCTGCTTCAAAGATTGCACGGATTTGTACTTCTGTTATTTCAGGATATGTGATGCCAAGCCTGACACCGCGATGCCCGAGCATAGGATTGTTTTCGTGTAATGAATCTGCTCTTGTATTGAATTGCTCCAGACTGATTCCAAGACTTTCAGAAAGCTTTTCTCTTTCTTCCACGTTATGAGGAACGAATTCGTGTAATGGCGGATCGAGTGTTCTGATTGTAACGGGGAATCCGTCCATCGCTTCAAGTGTGCCCTTCATATCTTTTTTAATGAATGGGAAGAGTTCGCTGAGGGCTGATTTTCTTTCCTCTGCAGTATCCGACATAATCATTTTTCTCAGAAGGAATAATGGTTCCTCTGTGTTCTTTCCGTAGAACATATGTTCTGTCCTGAAAAGTCCGATGCCTTCTGCGCCGAAACGTCGCGCTATTGCGGCATCTTCAGGAGTGTCTGCATTTGTGCGGACTTTCATCTCGCGGACTTTGTCGCAGATTTTTAAGAATGTGTTTAAGTCTTCATTATCTGTGTCAACATCCATCATATCAAGTTTGCCTACATACACCGCACCCTTTGTTCCGTTTAATGAAACGTATTCACCTTCACGGATTATTGTGTCTCCTACTTTAAAATATTTTTCGTCTAATTTCACTTCTATGTCGCCTGCTCCTACTATACAGCATTTACCCCAGCCGCGTGCAACGAGTGCTGCGTGTGATGTCATACCGCCGCGTGCTGTTAAAATAGCTTCTGCCGCCCGCATACCTTCAATATCTTCAGGGTTTGTTTCTTCTCTGACGAGAATAACATTCTTTCCTGCTTTTTTCCATTCGACTGCGTCGTTAGCTGTGAAAACCACTTGTCCTGTTGCTCCGCCCGGTCCCGCAGGTAAACCCTTTGTTAAAAGTTGTGCTGCTTTTTCCGCTGCGGGTAGTAATACAGGATGCAAAAGTTCGTCAAGTTGTTCAGGCTTAACTCTCATTACTGCTTCTTCTGCATTAATGGATTTATCCTTGTACATATCTGCTGCCATCTTCACTGCTGCTGCGCCGTTTCTCTTTCCGATTCTGCACTGAAGCATATAAAGAGTGCCCTCCTGAATAGTGAATTCAAGGTCGAGCATATCGTTGTAGTGCTTCTCAAGGTTTAATTCTATTTTGTGAAGTTCTTTGTAAACCTTTGGCATTGCCGTTTCGAGTGAATCAAGATGGTTGTTGTGTTCATTCTTTCCGACTTCATTGATTGGATTTGGTGTTCTGATACCCGCAACAACGTCTTCACCCTGTGCGTTTACTAACCATTCACCGTAGAAATAATTCTCGCCTGTGGCAGGATTACGAGTGAACGCAACACCTGTTGCCGATGAATCACCCATATTACCGAATACCATGGATTGAACACTTACCGCAGTACCCCATTCATCCGGGATACCTTCGATTCTTCTGTATGAGATAGCTCTCTTGCCCATCCAGCTCTGGAATACTGCGCCGACAGCGCCCCAGAGTTGTTCCATCGCATCTTCAGGGAAAGGTTTTCCGAGTACTTCAAGAACTTTTGCTTTATATATGTTAATGAGTTCTTTTAAATCATCAGCTGATAAATCAGTATCCAATTTACAGCCTCTTGCTGTTTTCATTTTATGCAATTCTCTTTCAAGATGCTGACGAACGCCTTGTCCTTCTGCAGGTTCTATACCGGCTGCTTTTTCCATTACGACGTCTGAATACATCTGAATAAGTCTGCGCTGTGAATCGTACACAAACCTTGCATTACCTGTTTTTTCAATCAAACCATCGCGTGTGGAATCGTTAAGCCCAACGTTTAAAACCGTTTCCATCATTCCCGGCATTGAACTTCTTGCACCTGAACGAACCGAAAGAAGTAATGGGTTTTTCTTGTCACCGAATTTAGCACCCATCTGTTTTTCAGTTTTATCAAGAGCCTTTAAAACCTGGTCTTTTAATTCTTTTGGATATTTTTTCTTATTTTTGTAATAAGCAGTACACACTTCAGTGGAGATTGTGAAACCGGCAGGTACGGGCAATCCAATATTAACCATTTCTGCAAGGTTTGCTCCTTTTCCGCCGAGTAAAGTTTTCATATTTGCTTTACCGTCAGCTTTTTTTCCGCCGAAATAATAAACATATTTTGTAGGCATAAGAGTAAGTCCTATTTAATTTTTTTGAAAAGTATACACAAAATTACTGATTTTAAACTTCAGATTGTAGGGGAAAATTTATAAATATG
>JBMOHR010000109.1:0-9052 GCA_049317745.1 Ignavibacteria bacterium | reverse complement strand
GTCAACTTCGACCTTTGAAAGATTCTGATATGCGGAACCAATATCATCATTCACCTTGAAATCATTCACAAGTTGTGAATACGCCGTATTAAAGAAAAGTATAGTTGTTAGAAGTGCAAAGAGAATTTTAGCTGATATATATTTGGTTTTCATAAATTTTATAATATACATTCTTTTTATTTTAATAATATTAATTTTTTAAAACAAGTGAAATATTTTGAATATCTTCCCGTTTGTTTTTTTCTGTCACTTCTTTAATCGTTAGTTTTAAACAAGAAATCTCTCCCCCAAACTTTTCCATAACTTCTATAAAATAAAATTACTATTTTAATAAAAACAAAATAACTCTATGCCCCTTAGTTGGAATGAGATTAAAAGCCGTGCACTTAAGTTCTCTAAAGAATGGGATAACGATTCAAGCGAACGAGCAGAAGCTAAAACCTTCTGGGATGAATTCTTCAATATCTTCGGCATTTCCCGCCGCCGTGTTGCTACTTTCGAAAAACCCGTTACCCGTCTCGACGAAAGTATCGGATTCATAGACCTCCTCTGGAAAGGCGTTCTTCTCGTTGAACATAAATCAAAAGGCAAAAATCTCGATAAAGCTTTCACTCAGGCAAAAGACTATTTCCCGGGTATTGCCGAACACGAACTCCCGCAGTTCATTCTCGTTACCGACTTCGATAAATTTCGCCTCTATAATCTTGAAGATGACACGAAAGAGGAATTCCATCTGCACGAACTCCATACCAAAATTCATCTTTTCGATTTTGTTCTTGGCTATAAACGTCAGGAGTTCAAAGAAGAAGACCCCGTCAATATCGCCGCCGCAAACCTTATGGGCTTGCTCCACGATGCTCTGAAAAGCAACGGCTACGAAGGTCACGACCTCGAAAGGTTTCTCGTAAGAATTCTCTTTATTCTCTTTGCAGATGATACAGGAATATTTCAGCCAATCGGTCACTTTGATTTCTTCCTTAAAAACAGAACGTCTGCAGACGGTTCCGATTTAGGAAGTCAGATTGCACATATATTTCAAATCCTGAACACACACGAAGACAAAAGGCAAAGCAATCTCGACGAAGATATAAACGCTTTCCCGTACGTAAACGGCGACTTGTTCAAAGAAAGCCTCCCTATCACGTCCTTCGATTCTGATATGCGGAGCACTCTTCTTCAGTGCAGCAGTTTCGACTGGAGCAAAATCTCTCCTGCAATTTTTGGCTCTCTCTTTCAGTCCGTAATGGATAAAGATAAACGCCGCGACCTTGGCGCTCATTACACTTCCGAAAAAAATATAATGAAGGTGATAAAAAGTCTGTTCCTCGATGAATTGCACGCAGAGTTTGAAGACAGTAAAACAAATTCCAATAAACTTGAAAAGTACTACGACAAAATATCCAAGCTTAAATTCTTCGACCCCGCCTGCGGCTGCGGAAATTTCCTCATCATTGCATACAGGGAACTTCGCCTTCTGGAAATAGAAGTGCTGAAACATCTTTTCAAACTTTCTCCGTCTATGCAATTACCAATGGGCTTAAGCCGCATTGATGTTGACTGTATGTATGGCATCGAAATAGAGGAATTTCCATCGCGTATAGCCGAAGTTGCAATGTGGCTTCTCGACCACCAGATGAACCTTCGTCTTTCCGAACAGTTCGGTAGCTATTTCGCCCGTATCCCTTTAAAGAAATCCGCTCAAATCATAAACGGCAATTCCTTGCAACTCGACTGGAACACAATCCTCCCAAAAGAAGATTGCAGTTACATCCTCGGCAACCCTCCGTTTATAGGAAAAAAGAGAAGAGATGATGAACAAAACAAGGACATGGATTTAATATTTAAAGATATTAAAAATTATGGTGTGCTTGATTATGTTTGTGCATGGTATATTAAAGCTGCTGAATTTATAAAAGATACAAACATTAAGGTTGCATTTGTTTCCACAAACTCTATATCGCAAGGTGAACAGGTTGGAATATTATGGTCTCATTTATTAAAAGAGAATATTCAAATCCATTTTGCACATCGCACATTTAAGTGGGATAATGAAGCGAAAGGAAAGGCGGCAGTTCATGTTGTTATAATTGGTTTTTCTATTTATGATACTAAATCCAAAAGTTTATTTGATTACGAAGATATAAAAGCAGACCCAGTTGAAATAAAAGCAAAAAATATAAATCCATATTTAGTAGATAGTGACAATCTTATAATTTTATCACGCAATAACCCCATTTGTAATGTTCCGGAAATCAAATTTGGCAGTATGCCAAATGACGACGGTAACTTTATCTTTACAGATGAGGAAAGATTGCAATTCCTTTCTGTAGAACCGAAAGCCGAGAAATTTATAAAACATCTAATGAGTGCACGTGAGTTTTTACATAATGAAAATCGTTGGTGTCTATGGTTAGAAGATATTAAACCCTCCGAGATAAAGGAGTTACCCGAAGTCGAAAAGAAAATCGAAAGGGTAAAAACTTTCAGACAAAGCAGTAATCGGGAAGCTACAAGGAAATTGGCCTCTTATCCATATCTGTTTGGTGAAAACAGACAACCAAAATCAGATTATATTTTAATACCGAGACATACTTCAGAAAACAGAAAATATATACCAATTGCTTATTTACCAAAAGATAACATTGTAAGTGATTCTTGTTTATCTATTCAAAATGCATCATATTATCATTTTGGGATATTAACATCTGCAATGCATATGGTGTGGGTAAGGCAAATTTGTGGAAGAATAAAGAGTGATTATAGATATTCGAATAATCTTGTATATAATAATTACCCTTGGCCAGATCAACCAACCAATGACAAATTAAAAAGGGTTGAGGAAGAAGTAACTAACTTGTTATCAGTTCGTGAAGAATATAGAAATGAATCTCTTGCAGATTTATACGACCCAATAGCAATGCCCAAAAAACTCGTAGACGCTCACAACAAACTCGACAAAGCCGTCGACCTCTGCTATCGTCCACAGCCATTCCCAAACGAACTCTCTCGCCTCGAATTCCTCTTCGACCTCTACAAAAAATACACCGAACCCCTCCTAAAGGAGGTCAAAAAGAGAGGCAAGAAATGAAAATGAAAGAAATATATGTATGTCATTTTTCTTTGTTATGTTTTCCTTCTATTTGTCATTCCAGCGAACGCTGGAATCTAGGCGGTTCATACTTATTGAAAGCAAAATATATAACGATGCTATTATCCGAAAATAATATAAATTAGTATTATGAGCAAAATCCCCGTTTACTTAAATTTTTACGAGATTAAAAAACACTTAAGGTCGTTAAAAACAACAGATGCTAAAATTAATTATTACGAATACATCCTTGGCATATACAATGAAATGTTTTCTCATAAATCCCTGAATGATATAAACTCTTATATAAGCAAGTATAAATTAGGGAAACAACTTAAAAACATTGAAGTGGAAAAACCGATTGACCATTCCGATTTAAAAGATGCTTTGGAAAACGTAAACGGGCTCTATATCGGCACAGGTTATGAAATACTTCACGACAAAATATCCCTCCTTTATACTTCAATTGAATATGACTTATCAAACATAAAGTTTTTTAACTTTATTGCAGATAGCGGTTTTAAACTCGCATTCACTAAAGAAAATGTTATGAATGTTTTAAATAAATTACCCGATGATTCTTCAAAACTTAAATGGCTAAAAGAACTGAACAAAAGGACATACAGTATTGCTACAAACTTTACTGATAGATACATCGATTTGCTTTACAAAATCTATAACTTGAAAGAGATATATCCTATAACTATGCCCCCAAAAGATAAAAGTGCTTTAAATAAATATAAAGGAAAGTATAGTAGTTTTAGAAATTCAATAACTATATCATTTGGTCATTTTTTAAAGACCTTAGAATATGATTTGCAATTTGAAATTAACGTTCAAAAAGTTAAAAGTTACGGAACTCTTGATTTAATCTCAGAAGATGATAAATATATTTTGCAGGATTATAAATTTGATACGCTGAATAGATTTGCCGAAAAAGCATTCTCATACCTTGAAGAAAAAATAGAGTACTTTAGTTATGCATTGTCTGTGTTTTATTCCAAATATCCTGTGCTGGCAAAAGAGAATCCAATGCAGGATGAAATAAGAAAAACTGAATACAGGCTAAATTACCTCAGAACTAAGTATGAAATGAGGAAAAACGGAATATCCTTGTTAGACCCGCCCTGTACAATGGAATTAAAGAAAGATTCCTCAAAGAATTCAAATGCATACAGTAATGCTAATTTAAATTATCCGGTTATAAAAGATAAACAAAAACCAATATGGCTTAAGGATAAACTTCAACTGATAGAACTGCTCAGGCAATTGCAAGTAATGGGATACATTGAAGATATAACTGAAACTCCCAACTGGGAGGTGCAATACTTAGCCCTATTTATTAACAACGATACAGGAAAATGTTTCTCTGATTTAAATGCTAAACCTGTTTTGTGGAAAGAGGCAATCATAGATTTAGCTTTCTTAGTGTATTATTTAAACAAACAAGGTATGAAGAATTTATTAGACCCATCCCGTTATTTATCAAAAATATCTGACATATTCCTGTACATCCCAAAATCCTCCGACAAATCTGAAAAGCCTGTTAAGGTTAAACCGGTAAAAGTGACAAGCCTTACAACAAGTCTTAACAAGATTAAAAAGGGTAAAAAAGTTAATAATGATATTGATCAAATTGTTAATAATGTAAAGAAAACCAGAAGTCTGTTTGCTCAATAAAATCAGGCATTCCCGGGCGTTTGTAACATAACTTAATAGTAAAATCTGATTTTACTCTAAACTTTTCTCTAAACTAACTCTAACCTCAACTCTAACCCTTTTTAAGCATTTTATCTATACACTGATTAGCTTGCATTAGATTTAAAATGAAATACTGCAACAATCAAATATTGGTCGAAAGACAAAACGGCAAAAGAGTAGAGGAAAACTATATCTCCAAATTCAATTCGGAAAATAGTTTCTCTGTAAATGTTTGTGATTTCCTTCTCTCATCTTATCGATTGCTTATCGGTTTGTTTATACTTGCTTGTCGCTTAGTTCATACTCTTTTGTCGGTTGCGGCTCGATGTGCTCTCAAAGTCCTCCCAATGTCCTCAGTCATTTTCCGGTCTTATTGCATTTTCAAATGTTCATTCTGTAATTCATACTCATTAAATTTATATTTCGGCAGTTTAAAAGAAATTCCACAACTTCTACCCCGCTCACCCCCTATACTCAAAACTAAATTCAAAATTTCAACTGCGGAAAAGCAGATTATCTATTAACAATTTTAAAAATTAAAAATGAAAGGTTGCCTAAAATGGCTGATTTCATAAAAACAGTCCTTGGAAAAGGACGCGGAAAAGTCGGAGACGTTGTCTTTCGCGTTTCCCACGGTAAAACAATACTAAGTTCCGTACCTGCAACTCGTACTCCGAGTACAGATCCTGTTGTTATTAAAAGGAAAAAAAGGTTCGGACTTACGGTTAAGTTAGCTCACGCTGTGAACTATCTCTACCAGCTTAAATTCTTTTGGAAGCTCGTCGACATTGGCTCTGCCAAAGGCTTTAGAAGTGCTTTCAATAAAATCGTTAAATTAAACTACCCTTACGTCACTTTCGATAACCTCGGTGATGATATTATGCTCGTACCTGATAGCGGTTTCGAAGTTACCGCAACGTCAATCGAGCTTACAAACACCGAAGTTAATGTTGTTCTTAATGCAATCGGAACTGATAAAGGTATAGACCTGGCAACGGAGACAAAATGCCAGTTAGCGTTAGTGTTCTTTCTGAAGTCTCCGTCAGATCCTAACAAACCGGAATTTCATTTCATTCACGTTGTTTCCGTACAGACACCCATCAGTCTCTCTAATCCGTTAACGTTTACTTTCACGTTGACGAATATTGAGAAACAGAAATTTGATGAATACTCTGTAAGAAAAGCATTCTTTGCTTTGGTTACACTTGATGCTGATGATAAACCGGTTCGTTATTCGAACACTTTTAAATCAACATAAAAACAGGCTGCAAAATGATAGTAAATCGAAATCTAAAATCTATGCAGCCTGTAATTCAAAAACCTAAATGGTATTGCCCCCTCATACGGGGCAATACCACTATTTTTTCTAACTATGGCTCATTTTAAAACTATGAGTATTATAATAACATTAAATCATAAATTCAATGGCTATTTTAAAAGACCCAACATTCGGCAACCTCTCCGGTAGAATCGGAGACTTAGTATTTAAACAAAGATACGGCAAAACAATTATCTGTTACATGCCTAAAAAGAACAAGAAGAATAAAAAGAATAATAACTCTTCGGATTTGCAGGATATTTCTCTGCATGATTATCTTATGAAGCATCAGCGCAAACAAAAACCCTGACTCATTAAACAGTTACGGCTCTGTTATTAACTTGAAAATCGGACGCTAAAAAAACATATTGTTGTTCGTTTGGTAAACTATAATGTTTTACGTAAGTATTAACCATAATTAATTTATTTGAACTTCATAACAATAAATTTTTTCCTGTTTTTCGTCGCTGCCTATTTGTCCTACTGGATATTAGGTAAATCAAACAATAAATATCAGAATTTAATACTCCTTATTTCCAACCTCGTCTTTTATAATTTCTGGAGCAGCAGCTTCTTATTGATTTTATTATCTACATCTCTGATTGATTATTTCCTCGCTTTTGGTATAAAGAGAAATGAAAATAAGAAATTAGCGAAAGTATTTTTATACGGAAGTGTGTTAGTTAACATCGGTGCTTTAATATTCTTTAAATACTATAATTTCTTTCTGCCTGAATTTACCGCCTTGACTAAAGCAGTCGGTCTTTCCATGAATACTCAAACACTGAGTATCTTATTGCCAGTCGGTATTAGCTTTTATACTTTACAGAAATTAAGTTATACTATTGATGTCTATAAGAAAAGAATCGAGCCGACCAATAACTTAATCACATATTTGTGCTTCGCAACCTTCTTCCCGACTATCGCCTCGGGTCCGATTGAAAGAGCCGTAAACTTTATACCTCAGATTAACAAACTCAGAAAGTTTGATTATTCTCTGAGCGTTGACGGCGCCAAACAGATTCTGTGGGGTGTTTTTAAAAAGATTGTTATTGCCGACACGGCAGCTCTTTACGTCAATGGAGTTTATTCGAACATTAGCGCGAACACAGGCAGTACTTTATTCCTTGCCGCGATAATCTTCTCGTTTCAGATTTACTGCGACTTCTCGGGTTACAGCGATATATCAGTTGGGATTACCAAACTGCTCGGATTAAGAATAACGAATAATTTTTCGTACCCATATTTCTCAAGGTCAATCTCAGAGTTCTGGAGAAGATGGCATATATCACTCCTTAACTGGCTCAGAGTCTATGTGTTTATGCCCCTGGGCGGAGGCTTCGGCTCAAAACTTAAAGTCATTAGGAATACTTTTATAGTCTTCATCATCAGCGGTATCTGGCACGGCTCTGAATGGACTTTTGTTTCCTGGGGATTATTAAATGCTGTTTATTTATTGCCAGAAATCCTTCGGAATAATCAAACACGTCCGACAAAGTATGCAGCTATGAATAAATATTTCCCAAACCTAAACGAATTTGTAAAGATTGTGTCAACTTTTTTACTGGTTACTTACGGATGGATTCTGTTCAGGTCGGAAAGTATTCAATCAGCGTTCTTATACACGGGCAAAATGTTTTCTTCGTCTCTTTTCAAAGCACCCGTACTGCCGTCTTCATTAATCTTTATGTTAATCGTTTTCCTCGTCGTCTCTGAGTGGATACACAGAAGTAAAGAACACCCGTTGCAGTTTATTAAGGAACACAACATCGCTTTCAGGTATGGTTATTATTATGTCTTAATCATAATCGTTTATACGTTTATGAGAAATGTCAATGAACAGTTTTTATACTTCAGATTCTGACGCCATGATTAAATTTCTTAATAAAATATTGCTGTTCTTCCTGCCATTCATCATTCTTGTGTTATGTATCGTAATTGCCGATCCGTTTAAAGTGTTTCTGAAATACGATAATTATTATGCCGACAACCAGATTATAAACCTGAACAGGGAATATGTTTCAACCCAGGTTTACAAGAAGAACCCGGATAAATTTAATTCATTCATACTTGGCAACTCACGCTCTTTATCGTATAAATGCACTGAATGGGAAAAATTCCTTACTCCTGATTCTAAAGCTTTTCATTTCGACGCATACGGCGAAACTATCGCGGGAATACTCGATAAACTTCAGTACTTAAACAGGAACCACACTAAAATAAATAATGCATTAATCATTCTGGATTATGAAATGATGAGTAAGGAGAAGGTACGTCTGGGTACTATGTTCCACACTCCGCCTGAATTCTCAAATGAATCTTACGCTGAGTTTTATTACAATTATCTGAAATATTCACTGCACCCTAAGTTTATGCTTGGTCTCCTTGATTACAATTTGTTTCATAAACAAAGATCGTATATGAAGATTCTGTTTATATTCTCAAAGTATAAGAATAATTATAATCCTGTTAACAACGAAGTATCGTACGGCTACGAAGAAGACATACTGCACGATTCGGTTAACTACTATAAGAATTTTGAAATCAATGACCCGTACTTTGAGCAGTACACAAAGAAGTATGAGTTTGTAAAAATATCAGATGAAGAAATCAGAATCCTGAATGAAATCAGTTCTATTCTTAAATCCAATAAAACAGAATACAAAATCGTCGTCTCTCCTCTGTACGATAAAATTAAACTGGACGACGGCAGAATCAAATTATTAAAAGATACATTCGGCGAAAAGAATGTATACGATTTCTCAGGAGTCAACGAAATCACAACAGAAAAGACTAACTTTTACGAAAGTTCACATTACCGCCATAAAGTTGCGAACAAAATAATGGAGACTATTTACTTCGAGAAGTAAGTATGAGAGATTTCTGAATTAATATTTGCATGCATTCGCAATAATCCTTTATTATGTCAGATAATATATTTAATT
>JBMOHR010000108.1:0-9295 GCA_049317745.1 Ignavibacteria bacterium | reverse complement strand
ACGGTGGTGCAACATGGACAGAAATTAAAGTCAGTGATGCAAAATTCAGACCACAGGCAATTTCTGGTACAGCAACAGGTTATCAGGGTGACTACATTGGTATCACTTCAGGTAATAACAGAATCATCCCTAACTGGGCTGATAGAAGAACAGGTAAGTATCAGTCATGGGCAGCCATAGTCGATATCGGACCATCGATTGCACATACTCCGCTTACAAATACAGAATTAACCACAGGTAACAGAGCAGTTAACTGCGTAATTACACCTGCTGGAAGCCCAATAACACCTTCGACAGTAAAATTGTATTATTCGCTGAATAGTCCAACTCTTACTTCGAACGTTACAATGACAAACACAAGCGGTGATAACTGGACAGCAAACCTTCCATTATCAGGCGCAGGTTTATACAGATATTATATCACAGCAACAGACGGTTTATCAAGAACAGCAACTTACCCATCAGGTGCACCTGCAAACACAGTTCAGTTTACAGCATCGCCTGACACTGCAAAGCCTGTTATAGTAACAACCCCACTCGTGGACGTTCCTAAAACTACATGGCCTGCATCAGTTTCAGCATCAGTTACAGATAACATCGGTGTTGATTCAGTATGGGTTACATGGTACAAGAATAACACTGGTACAGGAATCAAGAGATTCAGACTTCCATTCGTCAGCGGCACAAACTATTCTGCAGCATTTAATTCATTACCTGCAGACGTAAACGTAAACGATTCAATATTCTACAGAGTCGTTGCAAGAGATGCTTCAGCAGCTCATAATTCTGACTCAACTGCATTGTACAAGTTCAAGATTATCAACTTAACTAACGTTTGTGTAGGAACAGGTACAACATCTTCAAACTATCCTTTCACAACTTTCTGGATGGACGGAAGAACACAAATGTTATTCACTGCAGCAGAATTAACAGCAGCGGGTATCGGTCCAAATTCAGCTTTCACTAAAATTGGATTCAACGTATTAACTGCAAGTTCACAAACAATGGATGGTTTCAACGTTAAATTCCAGGCAACAACACAAACATCGCTTACAGCATTCGTAACAACAGGCACATGGTTCACAGGATTCAGCGGTTCATACGCAGTTCCTGGAACAGGTACGCAGAATATCACAATGACCAATCCATACCTCTGGAACGGTACAAGCAACCTGATAATCGAAATCTGTTACGATAACGCAGCATACACATCATATTCAACTGTCGCATCAACAGCAGCAGCAGGTATGACATGGGGATATTACACTGATAACTCCACAGGTTGCACAATGGTTGGTGGCGCAGTTCAGGCAAGCAGACCTAATGTATGTTTCACATTTACATCAGGTGTTGGCGTAAACCCAATCGGTACAGAATTACCAAAAGTATATTCATTATCACAAAACTATCCAAACCCATTCAACCCGGTAACCAAAATTAATTTTGCATTACCAAAACAGGGATTGGTAACTTTGAAGATTTATGACGTACTCGGTAGAGAAGTAAGAACACTCGTTAATGAAGTTAAATCAGTTGGAACTTACTCAGTTGATTTTAACGCATCAGAATTCTCGAGCGGAGTATACTTCTACAAACTCGAATCAGAAGGATTCAGCGACATCAAGAGAATGATGTTAATCAAGTAAGAAGGGTAAATAACTAATATAATAAAGGCGGTCAAATCCAGACCGCCTTTTTTATTGAGGTATATCAATCATTCCTTAAACATTTTCTTAGTTATACTTTGTCCGATATATATTTTACTCTTATTTATATAAAACCAACCCTCTGTTTATTACTCATTATTGACTTAAATTCCAACTCCAAATTTGTTATTTTACAGTATGATGATTTGGAAGGAAAATCAGCAGATTGAATTAATAGATGCTGAAAAGGCTCTTATAAAAAGTGGTTGGGGAAATGAAACGCTTGAAAACGTTTCATTGTCAAGGATTTTATATTCTTCGGAAGGTTATGATGTTGAAGGTTTTATTTGTAAACCTATTGATACTTCGAAAAAATACCCTCTGATTCTCTGGAACAGGGGAGGCGATGAAAATAGCGGCAGGCTTGATAATTTTCTTGCATGGGGAATACTCGGTGAAATAGCTTCGTGGGGTTACCTGGTAGTCGCTTCCCAGTATCGCAAGAATGATGAGTTTGGAGGAAAAGAGATTAATGATGCGATGAACATTCTGAAAATCGGAATGCTGCTCGATGAATACGATGGTATGAACATAGGTGTTGAAGGCTGGAGCAGGGGAGGAATGATGACTTATCAGTTACTTACAAAATTAAAATTCATTAAGTGTGCTGTAGTCGTTGCAGGCTTGGCAGATTTGAGGTCAAACTTTGAAAAGAATGTTAAACTGAAAAATAAGTTCAACTCTATGTTCCCGAATGCAAATGAAGAGAGAATTAATGAAGAAATCAAAAAGCGTTCTGCTGTTGAGTTTCATAAGGATATAGATATGGACACTCCAATACTCTTAATACACGGTACAAATGACAATAAAGTGCTGTACGAAGATTCAGTGAATATGTATATGAGATTGGTTGACCAGAGCAGGGCAGATATTCATTTCGAATCGATTCAAAAAGGAGACCACTATTTAAGCAGGAATAGAAAAGAGGTACAAATTCACAGAAAACAGTGGTTTGATAAATATTTGAAATTAAATTACTGACATTGATGTTTTAACTTTTGTATAATTAAACTTAAGTTAAAATGAAAATAGAATTTAGTATGTATGATCCAAATTTAGTGAAGCCGATGAGAGATGAAGTTACAACTCTTGGTTTCAAAGAACTCTTTAATAAGGAAGAAGTTGCAAAAGAAATAGAAAGCACAGGTACTGCATTGGTTTTTGTCAATTCGGTTTGCGGATGTGCTGCGGGTAAAGCAAGACCCGGATTGAAAATGGCTGTTAAATGGGCAACGGAAAACGACTGTTTACCTGACAGACTGTTAACTGCATTCGCAGGAATGGAAAAAGAAGCTGTTAATACGGTCAGAAGTTATTTCGAATACAATCCACCTTCTTCACCGCAGATTGCGATGATGAAAGACGGTAAACTGGTTTCTATGATACACAGATACGAAATTGAAAACTCAGATGAGTTTGTTGTAGCAGAAAAAATTGTAAAATTATTACAGGCAAGCAGAAAGGAATAAATATTATGGATAGTAATTTTTCTCAAAGGGTACAGGAAGTTATAAGGCTAAGCCGTGAAGAAGCAATCAGACTCGGTCACGATTACATTGGCACCGAACATTTATTGCTTGGTATTTTAAGAGAAGGTGAAGGGCTTGCAATAAGTATCTTCAAAAACCTTAATGTGGATATTCTTACTCTGAAACAGAACATCGAAGATACGGTAAAACATACCGGGAGTACTTTAACAATCGGTAATATCCCTTTAACCAAACAAGCAGAAAAAGTTTTAAAGATAACTTATCTCGAAGCGAAGTTATTTAAGTCTGATATTATAGGTACAGAGCATTTACTCCTCTCAATGCTTCGCGAAGATGACAACCTTGCAGCACAGATATTGCATCAGTTTAACGTTAACTATGATATAGTAAAAACAGAACTCGTTAATATACTTACAGGTAAACAGTCATCAAACCCTGTATCTCCTGCAGCAAAAACCGCGGAAAAGAAAACTGATAAATCGAAAACTCCTGTCCTCGATAACTTCGGCAGGGACTTGACTAAACTTGCTATGGAAAATAAGCTTGACCCGATTGTTGGACGGGAAAAAGAAATTGAACGTGTTGCACAGGTCCTGAGCAGAAGAAAGAAAAATAATCCTGTTCTGATTGGTGAGCCTGGTGTTGGTAAAACTGCTATCGCAGAAGGATTGGCTTTAAGAATCGTCCAGAAAACAGTTTCACGCATACTCCATAATAAACGTGTGGTCACGCTGGATTTAGCAGCACTGGTTGCAGGTACAAAATACCGCGGACAGTTTGAGGAAAGAATGAAAGCTGTGATGAACGAACTTGAAAAGGCGAAGGATGTAATATTATTCATCGATGAATTACACACTATAGTTGGTGCCGGCGGTGCAAGCGGTTCGCTTGACGCATCAAACATTTTTAAACCCGCACTTTCACGCGGTGAACTACAGTGTATAGGCGCGACTACATTAAATGAATACAGACAGTACATTGAAAAAGATGGAGCACTCGACAGAAGGTTCCAGAAGATTATGGTCGAGCCTACATCGGTTGATGAGACAATACAGATATTGAAAAACATAAAGAGCAAATACGAAGAACATCATTCAGTCAGGTATTCTGATAAGGCTATAGAAGAAGCAGTTCGTTTAAGTGACAGGTATATCTCTGACAGGTTCTTACCTGATAAGGCTATAGACGTTATGGATGAAGCAGGTTCGCGTGTTCACCTTGCACACATAATAGTCCCTGAAGATATTGCGAAACTTGAGATAGATATTGAATCGGTAAAGCTTGAGAAGACAAGAGTGATTAAAACCCAGAATTATGAAGAAGCTGCCAAGTTAAGAGATAAAGAAAAGAATTTACTGTCCCAGCTTGAAGAAACAAAGTTTGACTGGGATCTGAAGTCTCAGAATACTTTCTATGAAGTAACGGAACAAAGTGTCGCAGACGTTGTTGCTATGATGACCGGCATTCCTGTTAATAAGGTTGCAGAATCTGAAACGCAAAGACTCGTGCATATGGAAGATTATCTCAAGAAAGTTATCATCGGACAGGACGAGAGTATTGAAAAGATTTCAAAGTCTATTCGCAGGGCACGTGCAGGGCTTAAAGACCCAAACAGACCTATCGGTTCGTTTATTTTCTTAGGACCTACAGGTGTCGGTAAAACCGAACTCGCAAAGCAACTTGCATTGTTCCTGTTTGAATCTGAAGATTCACTTATAAGGGTTGATATGAGTGAATACATGGAAAAGTTTAATGTTTCCAGACTCGTAGGAGCACCTCCGGGATACGTAGGATATGAAGAGGGCGGACAACTTACTGAAAAAGTAAGAAGAAAACCATACAGTGTTGTGCTTCTTGATGAAGTAGAGAAAGCTCACCCTGATACGTTTAACGTTCTGCTTCAGGTGCTCGACGAAGGTATGCTTACGGATGGTCTTGGAAGAAAAGTGGACTTTAAAAACACAATTCTGATTATGACTTCAAACGTAGGTACAAAAGATATTAAACTCGATAAAGTTTTTGGTTTCGGTGATTCAAAAGATGAAACCAGGTACGATAAAATGAAAACTGGAATTGATGATGCAGTTAAGAAAGCTTTTTCCCCTGAATTTTTAAATAGAATTGACGATTTTATTGTGTTCCATCAGCTTGATAAAGATGCTATTTTGAAAATTGTGGATATTTCAATAGAAAAATTACAGAAGAGATTGAAACATCAGAATATAACGATTGAAATCACAAAACCTGTAAGGGAATATCTTGCTGATAAAGGTTACGACCAGAACTACGGTGCAAGGCCGCTCAGAAGGGCTATACAAAGATATCTTGAAGACCCTCTTAGTGAAGAAATTCTAAAGGGCAGCATAAAAGAAAACACAAGGGTTCGTATAAAAACAAAGAAAGGCTCAGACGATTTCATTTTTGAGCCATCGAAGATAGAAACACCTGGTACAAACCCTAATGATGAAATAATTGAAGAATCTAAAGAAAATAAAGGATAATTAAATGAGTCACAAAGGACCTTACAATGCGTATGTAAGTGCTGTTGGGCATTTTTTTCCCGACAAAGTTATACCTAATTCATATTATGAAAGTTATCTCGATACAACAGATGAATGGATTAAAACAAGAACAGGTATTTCTGAAAGAAGATTTTTAGAGCCAAATCAACCGACATCTTTTATGGCAATCAGAGCTGCACAGATGGTTCTTGAGAAACGCGGAATTTCTGCCGATGAGATTGATGTCATTATTGTTACAACCGTTACACCCGATATGTTATATCCTGCTACTGCTGTAATCGTTGCTGAAGCAATCGGTGCAAAGAATGCTTTTGGTTTTGATCTTTCAGCAGCCTGTTCAGGATTTATTTTTGGACTTTCAACTGCTATTCAGTTTATTCAAAGCGGTACTTTCAAAAAAGTTCTTATAATCGGTGCCGACAAAATGTCCTGTCTTGCTGATATGTCAGACAGAAACAATTGTGTATTGTTTGGTGATGCAGCAGCAGCATTTTTACTCGAGCCGACTGAAGATAAAACAATCGGAATCATCGACCATATACTGCATGTTGACGGTTCCGGGAAAGATTCATTGTACCAGCTTGGCGGCGGAAGTCTTTATCCCCCTACACACGAGACAGTTGATAAGAAAATGCATTATATTTTTCAGGATGGCAAAGTTGTATTCAAAGCTGCCGTGAAAGGAATGGCAGATATCTCTGCAGAGATGATGGAAAAGCATAATTTAAAAGCCGAAGATGTTGCATACCTCGTTCCGCATCAGGCTAATATGAGAATCATTCAGGCTACGGCTGATAGAATGGGAGTGGGACTTGATAAGGTTATGATTAACATTAACAAATACGGTAACACTACTTCTGCAACTATTCCGTCTTGCATCTCTGAGTATTACTATGACGGTAAAATTAAAAAAGGTGATAATTTAATACTTACGAGTTTCGGCGCAGGTTATACCTGGGGCTCGATACTTCTTAAATGGGCTATATAGGATTTTTCTGAATTAAGGTATTGTTGTAATTGCATTTTTGTTATTAAGCAATACCTTTATTATATACGATGATGATATTAAATGCTCCGGCAAAAATAAACATAGGCTTACGAATCCTGAATAAGAGGGAAGATGGTTTTCACAACATTGAAACTATTTTCTATCCTGTTAAATTGTTCGATGCGATTAATATACATATCAATAAGTCTGCTACTGATACTAATTCTATCATCGTAAAAACCGAGAAACAAACCGTACCCTTAAGCAGAAACAACACCTGCTTCAAAGCTGTCGAAGCTGTCTTTAAAGCTTTCAGAATCAGGGAAACTTATAAAATAGAAATATTATTAAATAAACATATTCCGGTCGGCGGTGGTTTAGGTGGCGGTAGTTCTGATGCAGGGACTATTATAAGATATCTCCTGAAATATTTTAATATTAATCTTGCCGAAAACCGTGACAAGGTTATGAATGCAGCTCTTGAAGTTGGAAGTGATGTTCCTTTCTTTCTGATTCAGAAGCCATGTTATGCAACCGGAAAGGGCGAAAAACTTCATCTTCTGAATAACTTCATACTCGACTACGATATATTGCTCGTCAATCCGAATCAGCACATTTCAACAAAATGGGCTTATGAAAATTTAGGCTTTAAAGAAGGGGATTCATTCCCGCCTGTTCTTTCAGGAGTTAGTGCTTTCAAGCCAGAAGATAAAGAACTCTTCAGGAATGATTTTGAAAAGGTTGTTTTTAAAAAATATCCTTTGCTCCAGATTACTAAAGAATCTCTTCTGAACAAGGGTGCAGTATTCTCTTCTATGAGCGGCAGCGGAGCAGTTATCTATGGTTTTTTCAATAAAACTGATAAAGATAAACTTTTTTCTGCTCGAAACGAATTTAAGGAAGCAGGTAACTTTGCTGCTATCGTATCGTGAATTATTTTGTAAATCAATGTATGAATGATTAATTTACAAAATTATTTTCTTAAACTGATTAATGAACCGGAAGTTACTTTATCGTAAACTTGACAGGCTGATTGGCATCCCCATTCTGATGTTCCTTGCTTTATTCTTTAAAAGGAGGAAAAGTTTTCCGGCATTCGACGTTAAGAAAATCCTGGTAGTAAAATTCGCTGCAATCGGCGACAGCATAATGTTAATCCCGATGCTCCGTACGCTCAGACGGGCGTATCCGAAAACAGAAATCACTTTCCTCTGTTCCGATATCAACGTTTCTATCATCCGTAAAGTCCCTTATCTTGATAAAGTACTCGTTGAAAATGTTCACAACTTTCTTTCAAACCCAATGAAGTTTATAAAGATGATTTATGAACTTCGCAAGAATAAATATTCCATCATCATCGACACAGAGCAATGGTCGAGAATCAGTCCGATAATTATTGCCCTTTTAAAATACGATTTCTCGGTAGGTTTCAAAACCGAAGGACAGTACAAGCACTTTATGTTCAATCGTGTTATTAACCATTCACGCGAGAAACACGAACTTGACACATTCATAGATTTGCTAACGCCATTATTCGTACCCGTTTACGAAAGCGATTACGTACTCGAGTATTTTTTAAGCGATGAAAACGAAATTGCTACCGACAGGTTTTTCGAAGATAACAATCTGGCAGGGAAGCACGTAATCACACTTCATCCTGGCTGCGGAGGACTTGGTGCGCCGCGTGAATGGGATATTGGCAGATACGTGGCACTTGGCAAGCGGCTGATTGAATATGACAAGGAAATAGTGATCTTAATATCGGGAGCACCAACTGAAATAGAAAAGTGCGGCGGACTGGAAAAAGGACTTCGTGAGATTTACGGAGACAGCGATAAGATAATAAACATTGCAGGTATATATTCACTCGACGACGTTGTGGCAATCATAAAGCGAGTGACACTGATAGTTTGCAGTAACACAGGAATGCTTCATCTGGCATCGTGTATGGGCACGAAAACGATGGGACTTCACGGACCTACTAACCCTGCGAAGTGGGGAGCGTATAGCAAAAATACAGTTCTTATACAGAGCGACAAATACTGCAGCCCGTGCCTTTATCTTGGACACGATTACGGCTGCAAAGCACCATCGTGTATGAACCATATTTCTGTGGATGATGTATTTATACACATCCGCAAAGCTCTGAACCCCGAACTCTTTCCTGAAGAGCTAAAAGTTTTGAAGTGATTTTCACACTTTTTAACTTTGACTCTAATTCTCACTTAAGTAAAATTTTTCTCCCATCATTATTGACTGTAAAGAATTCATTGTTCTCATACATCAATCCTTTCATATAGCCTTTCTCTGAGTTTAGCCTGTGTTCTAAATCTACTGCGATGACTTTTCTGCCGTATAAATAAGTTATCTCGTCGAAGATTGTGTGACCGATTATCATTTTCTTCGCGCCGAATGCATTGAGAATATTATCCAGTTCACTTTGCTCCATTTTTCCGTCGGCAATTCCCCTGTACCAGATTGGACTGTCCCTTCCGATAAATACATCTTTTCGTGTTTTCTCCTTCGTCATTTCCATATCGAGTCTGTTTCTGAAACTATCATTGATTTCGTCGAGTGAATTTTCTGCGT
>JBMOHR010000107.1:0-9323 GCA_049317745.1 Ignavibacteria bacterium | reverse complement strand
TCTTAAAATCGTCTCTTATCCGCGTGCCATTCCTAATCTCTTACCCTAAAAAATCTTTTATCTTATCAGTGGTAATCGCTCTTCAAATCAGCTTGTATCAGTGTGCCATTTTTTAAGCTCTTCTCTGTGAGCTCTGTGAACCGAACCCAAAAGTTCTTCACTTCTTTATCAATTTATTATACTCCATTATAAGAGTTTCATAGTCTTCTGTGAAGCTCTCTTTTTCTAAACGAAGCAAATCTTCTTTCAGAGAATTAACAGTCCGCGGTCCGCTAATTACCACTTCCTTCGGCGACTGCCTGGAAACATTTTCTCCCGGTTTCGATTCACGCTTCTGTTCGAAATCTTTTTCTCTCTGCGAAAGTTGTGCATCCAGCATTCTCGAAATAATTTTGTTCTGTCTTTCAAGCAGTTTTGTATCAACATTATACTCACTCATCTGCCTTATAGATTCCATCATATCTTTCTGAACTTCTTTCATATCTCCCAGTAACTTTTCACCGCTTCTTTGTTTTTCCTTTTCAAATTCTTCGTTAAGTTCTTCGAGTGATTTCTGAATCTGCATCTGGTCTAAACGAAGTCTGTCCATTTGTTCTTTTTGCATTTGCGTCATTCCTTCTTTTCCGCCCTTACCGTCTTTTCCGGTCTCTCCATTTTGTCCCATCTTATCCATCTTTCCGTTCACACCCTGCTGCTGTCCGATAAGTTGTGCAAGCCTTTGCATAAGCTGTCCCATTTTTCCTTCGCCCTTGTTTCCTTTGCCCGGCTGCTTTCCCATCTTGTCCATCATCTCGCCGAGCATCTTTGCTGCATTATCGAGTGACTCCTTTGCCTTGCCCTGATTACTCATCGCATTTGCTTTGTCGGTATTCTTAAGGTCGTTACCTGCCTTATCCATTTTGTTGAAAGAGTTACCGAGTTCTTTTCCGAGTTCGGGAGTTATCTGCATTCCGTCTTTCGTCATATTCATTAAATCATTTATCTCTTTCGATAATTCCTGCTGAACATCTCCCTGTTCCTTTGCCATATCATCAAAATCTTTCTTGTCGGACTTATCAAGTTTATTAGTTTCGTCCTTCAGCTCCTGTTCTTTCTTGCTAAGCTCTTCAAGGTTCTTCTTAATCTGTTTCATCTTATCCATCATCTTTTTCTGTGCGTCCATATTGTTCATTGCATTCTCCATAGAGTTTTGCATTTCCTCGTTGAAATCTTTCATGTCTTCAGAAATTTCTTCCTGTGTTTTTTCCGACTGCTCTTTTTGTTGTTTGAAAAGTTCGCTTGAAGATTTTTGCATCTTGTCTTCGGTCTTCTTATCCTGCATTTTCTTCAGAAGGTCCTGCAAGTCTTTCGGGTCCATCTCGCCTTTGGTATCTTTCATCTTATCGATCAGGTCTTTCATATCCTGCTTGAACTTGTTGAAATCTTCCTTAATCTGTTTTTGTTTATCGGCAAGAGTGTTCATCTTGCTTTCGTTATTCTTATCAGTTTGTTCGGTTTCTTTCTTAAGCTGTTCCTGATTTTTTGTGAGTTCGTCCAGCTTCTGCGTAAGCTCTCCCATCTTTTGCAGGTTCTCAATCTTCTTCATTAGCTCCATCACTTGTTCGAGCTGTTTCTTGAAAGCTTCTTCGTCGAACTTAATGTTATTCAAATCCTGTTTCATCTGTTCGTTGTTCTTCTTCATCGCATCCTGAAGTTTCTTCAGCATTTCCCTGAACTCGGGAGTGTTTATCTTGTTGAACAGTTCCTGAAGTTTCATAAACTGTTCGAGCGTCTTCTCGCTGAGGTTTGGATTTTCCTTCATCTCGTTCATCGTCTGGTTAATCTTATTCTGTGCATCTTCAAGATTCTTCTGCATATTATCAACTTTATCTTTTAAATCTTTCTTGCGATGCTCGTTCACTGCATTTTCTTCCTGTGCCTTTTTCAGTTCGTTAATATTTTTCTGAATATTTTTTGCATCTTCCATCAAAGTTTTTAAATCAGCTTTGATTTCTTTTGTTGCAGTTTCAGTTCTCTTCAGAACGTCTGCCTGCGAATTGTACACAAGCCTTCTAACGTCAGACTTTGCGCTGAGTCCTGCATTGTCGGTTACTTCCATAAAATATTCGACCTGCGAGTTTTGCCTCAAGCCGATGCTTTGAATGAACCACTGATAAGAAACCTCAAGCGAAGTGGCATCAAGGTTTTGCAGTGGAATGTTTACAGAAACAAAGTTGCCGCCCGCTGAGGAATTTCCGCTAACAGATTTATATGACAATGATAATTTTGAAAACCCATAATCATCTGATATCAGTGCCTTCAGAAGTACTTCCTTCTCGCCGTAAACATTGTAGTTCACATCGTTAGGCTGAACTATAGAAATCTTAGGCGCTTCGTTCTTTAAAACTTTAACTGAATATGTTTGGCGGTTTAGGTTTTCTTTTCCTGCGTCGTTCTTTAAAATAAATTTATACTCGCCGTCTTTATCAACGGGCAGGTTTCCTTCGGCAGTGTATTCATTTGCATTCAACGGAAAAGTATTTCCATTAAAAATAATTTCAGCCGATGAAAGTTTTTCTACTGTTTCAATTTTAAAGCTTAGAGTACTTCCTTCAAGACACACAACGTCGCCGCGGTTTTGCTCCATCGTTTTCGGTTCAAGCTTTGTGTATTCAGGATAGACTATCGTTACCGAAAAAGATTTTATAAACGAATCGTTTAAGTCTTTATCCTTGCTATTATTCAGTAATAAATTACTGTTGTACTCTTTATTAAAATTCACAAACCTGTTAAACGCTTTTGAAAGCGGCGCTGCAAAGGCAAGCAGCAACGCAACAAAGGCAAGCGTAACCACTGCTGCAACAAAAGGCTTACGAAGATTATCGTAATTGATAAATGAGTTCAAATCAACTGAAGAGGTCTCGCTATAAACTTTATTAAGATTAGCATTAATTAAATCGCCCGAAGTAGTAACCTGTTTTCCTCTGGACTTGTATAGCGAAATTGCGTTTGCGATTTTATCTTTCACGGCGGGAAAGAATGCGCCAACTTTAAAAGAATATTTTACCGAATCAAATTTATTTTTTCCCGAACTAATTACGTGAGAAAAAATTATAAACGTGAATGTGCTAAGCAAAGACAGCAGATATGAATAAAACAAAACCGTTCTCACACGCGACGAAAACGAAAACACAGACTCCATAACAACAACTGCAAAAAGCAGCAGCGCAAACGCAAGCGATGCGATTATAAAATTTCTGAGCGAATAAAAAGATTTCTCTCTTTTAAAAACTTTATAAACGCGCCCCTCAAGGTTTGAAAGTGCCGCATCGTTATTTATTGTTCCCGAGTTATTCATCTATATTTAAAACGCCTTTTTCGCGCATATTGTTTCATTAAAATAATGTTTGGTGCGATAAAGAAATACGGAAATAATTAAAACATCCGTCTTTCGGCATTCTGTCGGATAAAATAATATAAGTGAAAAATTCTCCGTTATTTGTGGTTACCCTATTTATAAATCCCGTCTGGACTGAGTATCCCTTTTATTCCCCCGCAACCTTTTGCTTTTGGCTTTCGATTTTGGGGGAATTTAAGGGCGTCTTGACCTTATTATTTCACAAGTAACATTCTTTTAACGTCTGTAAAACCTTCGGTTTCAATACAATAGAAATAAACACCGCTTGCTAAATAATCCGCACTCCATAATATTTCATAACGGCCTGCATTTAAACGGGCGTCGACAGGTTGGTTAATAATTCGTCCGCTAATATCATAAACAGAAATTTTTACATCTGAATTTTTCGGAATGTCAAATCTTATTTTAGAGGTTGGGTTAAATGGGTTAGGATAATTATTATAAAGTTTAAATTCTTTAGGAATTTCTAAAGAATATTGAGATATACCAGTCGGTAAAGGACTAAAATTCCAAACTGAAGACCAAGTTCCTGTTCCAATCGAATTACTTGCATTTGCTCTCCAATAGTAAACTGTACTCGGAAACAAAATACCCGAAGGAATTTGATACTGAGAAGCGGTTAAACTACTTACATTTACTAATGTTGTAGTAAATCCTGAATTTGTTGAGACTTGTAAGCTGTATGTCGTTGCACCGGAAACATCCCCCCAATCTAATATTGGAGTAGTTGTTAAAATATTTGAACCATTAGAAGGAGTGATTAGGGTTGGTGCGATAGGCGCACTTGGTGATGTAAAATTCCAAGGAGTACACCATGCGCTTGTACCATTTGTATTAGTTGCACTTGCTCTCCAATAATAAACTGTACTTGCAATCAAAGTTCCAGACGGAATTTGATATTGTGAAGTAGCTAAACTGCTTAAATTTACTATCGTTGTCGTAAATCCTATGTTTGTTGATACTTGTATGTTATAAGTTGTTGCTCCGGCTACATCCGCCCAATCTAAAAGTGGAATAAGTGTTAAAATACTTGAACCATTAGTCGGTGTAATTAATGTAGGAGCTATAGGTGGCCCCAACGTAGTAAAACTCCATGGAGTTGCCCAACTACCAGTACCGTTTGAATTTGTTGAACTTGCTCTCCAATAATAAGTTGTACTCTGTGATAACAAACCCGACGGAATCTGATATTGAGAAGAAGTTAAACTACTTAAATTTACTATAGTAGTTGTAAATCCTGAATTTGTTGATATCTGTAAATTATATGAAGTAGCACCCGAAACATCGCTCCAATCAATTAAAGGTGTTAACGATACACCTGTTGAACTATTTAAAGGACTTATAAGAGTCGGGGCGATTGGTAGAGGAAGACCACTTAATGAAACTCTTAGTGACCAATACTCTTCCAATGATTCTCCATTTCCAACACCATTTACGTATGACCCTGGTATATTCCCTCTTAACGCAACCAAATTACAATAGTAATTTGAACCGATCACATCATTTGTCGGAGAAATGCTTGCATATCTCCAATCTTTTATTGGCGAAACCGGATTTATTTTTTCAGGTTGCTGCCAAGTACTTCCACCATTAGTGGATGATGAAAACCAAATATCCATAAATGAAGTAGTATCAGCACTACCTCCAACATATATTGATGGGACAGAGAATGCACAGAATAATACACTACCGTCTGATGATACACCAATATTGGGACGGCAAAGTGAAGACATAACGTCATTAACACCGATATATGGATGATATCCGACATTACCTGTATCTGCTACTACTACACTTCTGTTTGGATCTATACCTGGCAAGGTATTTGACCAGAACCTTATCTTTGCAGGTGCACCAGGAAAGAAACTTCCCTGTTCGGTTTGTTTTACTGTTTCAAAGGCAACTGCAGGTGCATTTCCTTTGTACACAATACTTACACCTCTGAGTGGACCTAAACTATCTGTTGCAAAGCTTGCATCAAATATCTTTAAAGGTGCACCGAATGAAGTTCCGTGATTTGTTGATTCTATGAACCAAAGGTCAGCATAATGAAATGGCTGAGTTCCGTCATTATTTTTGTATGCAATACCGATTCTGCCGTCTGTTCCTCTGCCAAGTGCGTAAGTTTCTGCCTGGTCTGATGGGAATGTTGACCAGCCTAACCATGTTCCTGGTGTAGAATTAAAATTGGTACAGGTATTCAATCTTGTTGTATCGGAACCGTTCATTGAACCGATGAATACAAATTTGTTTGCAAGAGATGTATTGTTTGTGGCAAGAACTCTTGGCCAGATGTAAGGACCAACATTACCAGGTGCATCTAATCTTGTGAATGAACCAAGGCCTGCTGCTGCATCTTTATATGCTTGGCCTCTTACTGCACCGCCGCCATCTGCATTGTGATTTGCAATTAAAGCCGAACCATCAGAAAATCCACTGATTGTTGGAAATCCGCATCTTACATTAGGAACATCTGCAACAAAAAACCACGTTGCCCCTTTGTTGGATGAGAAATAATATTTCGCCAATCTCACTGCAAAACTTGGATCACCGGCAGGTGAGCTAATAAATACTGCATGTATGTTATTCGGTGTATTTGGGTCTTGCCATACTTGAACCGGACTAGCGTTCGAGCAGAGGTCATAAATACTTCTTGCACCTACATCAACTAAAGTTACTGTAACGGCAGAAGGGGACTTATCCTGAGATTTGAACTTTTCTATGAAGTCTTTTACTGACGGTAAGCCATAAGTATTTGCTTTACCATCAACTCTAATCCCAACCATAGCGTCACCCTTCATTTGTATTTTGAAAGGTGTTTTTAAGAAATTCAATTCTGTTTTGTTGAATTGTGCACTCGCGGTACTTAAACCGAGTAAAGCAATCAATACAACTAAAAGTAATTTTTTAAACATTTGTTTATTCCTTAATAATTTAATTCAAGAAAATATTTGTTTAGAACTGTGTAAACTACCTCCTCAGCACTATCTGCCATTTCTCGCTGTTAGCTAAACTCAATGTTATGCTGAATGTATTTGCTCCAAAACTATATGTTCCTGAACCGGAGTTTACATTTCCCATTCCGCCGGAATAATCCTGAACTATAAAGACTATATTATTATTCAATAAAGAATATACGCCCATTGCGTTGTAATCATTTTCGCCTGATTTAGTTAACAATTGTATTGCCGTGCTTGTAATTTTCCCGCTCAGAGTCCAGACCGCAGTATCAATCACGTTACCCTTTGAAAGAAATTGGCCGTTGCTGCCGATTGAATAACACTTGCTGGGGTCGAAAGCAATAAGATTATATAAATAACCTGAAGTGTTTGTCTGTAAATTCCATATATTTCCACCGTCGTTCGTTTGAAAAACTTTTCCTGATATTATGCCGAACCCGTTTGAATTATCTGTAAACATCATATTACTAATGTTTTTTGAACTGTTGACTTTTGTCCATGATGCACCTCCATCAACAGTTTTGTATAAATTATACTTGAAAGTGTTGTCATAAGCAGAAATCCACCCTGTTGTCGAATTTAAGAAATAAAACCCGCTATATCCCGTAAAATTTGGACAATTTACCGTAATCCACGTATTTCCGCCATCCGAGGTTTTTACTAATTTTACAAGGCCGCTAGCATAACAGAAGAACCTTCCATTTTGCTTATCTGTAAATTGAAGTTTTGATGCGTTACCAAAATTTGTAATTATTGTCATCCAGTTTGTTCCGCCATTTGTAGTGCTTTGTAACAAATTATCTTTTAACCATAAACCGTTTAATGAATCCGAGAAATAAATTCCTCTTACTGTACTGCTTGAACTACTGCTGTATTTCGTAACCCAGTTCACTCCGTTATTGGTTGTTTTTAATATTGCGGTTGTAGATGAAGTATTTCTTGCAGATACAAATCCTGTATTCGCATCTAAAAATTGAAAACAATCTATATTTGCATAAGTTGATACTGTACTCTTTGAACTCCAGCTTATTCCTCCGTTTACGGTTGAATAAATTCCTGCGTTACTGCCGGTGTATGTGTCACTTATCCACCCGGTCTGCTGATCTAAAAACTGAATTTGAGATAATGAGTTGCTTCCGGCATAATATAATAACCACTTCTCTAACCCAAATTTTACATTGTTGACACCAATTGTCGATGCAGATACAAGCCCAAATGGAATCAATGAGGCTTTCATCAAAGCCGACAATGTTCCGTTTGTTGGTGCTTGGACCATCTGAATTTGGTCAACATACCAACTACCTGTTAATGATCCCGAATTATTTGTTGGGCTTGTAACTGGGTTGGTGTCTTTGCTGCAACTTGTGATTACTAATGAAGATATTAACAATACTGCTAATAACAAATATTTGATTGCTGTTTTCATTTTATGATTTTAATTATTTAAAAAGTTTATTTAATTAGTAGAGCTTTTTGGGTTTCTATAAAATTATCTGTCTGCATTCTGATATAATAAATTCCACTTGAGTATTTCGAAGCATTCCATTCCACTTCGTAGCTCCCAGGGCTTAACTTTTGATTAACTAAAGTTCCTATTTTTCTTCCCATCACATCAAAAACAGATATCTCTGTATTAGAATATTTTGCTACATCAAACTTTATGTTTGTTGTTGGATTAAATGGGTTTGGATAGTTTTGATACAATGAAAACACCGTAGGAACATTCGACGATATTTTTGATACTTCAACTGTAAACCCACTGTTATAAACAGCCCAAGCCGTGTTTGCATAGTTCTTTAATAATGTCACAGAATTTCTGTTTGAACTTCCTCTTGCTATTAATTGAGAACCAACTATTCTTATTGTGTCGTTTGGATTAACAGTATAATTTTCTGCTCCTGAACTCATAACGTACCTTCTGTCACCAGCCGGATTAACGTTTATTTTTGTTCCGGTATTTCCACCGCAATTTTGTATTGAACCGTGGAATTCAGTCCATCCTGTTAAAGTTTCGGGGTCGCCGGTATAAACAAATTTTGTTGGAACAGCCGGTATTAACATAGGATTCATAAAGTTACTGCTGTCCTTTTTTAGACCTTTCATTAATAAATATGCCGGAACAGGTTCGCCATTTGGGTCTGATTCGCAAGGTGGCGGGGCAGAACCTGTGTTTGTGAAGAAATTAAAAGACGTCATTCCCTTAGGAGTCTTGAACAAAATCGTCCCTACCGCAGGTGGTGCCGCTCCATAAGACGGAGGATTACCTGTTCCGTCAAAATTATCTGCATTGTAACAGTAGCCAAGTTTCTTCGACGTGTCACATCCTATATAATCATCATTTGCATCTCCCAAATCGGGATCTGAGACAAGACTCAAATATGTTGAGTTCCATGAGTTTAATCCTTTGTTTATTATTTCCCATTTCATAAACTGCATATCCTTTAAATCTATCTTGTCATAACACCATGAAGTATATGCAATCTGTGAAAATAAGCGCGGATTTGTTACACCACCACCAAAACCTTCTCCCGGAATATGAGTTTCCGCAAACCCATCTGTTAAACACATAAAAATTACTTGTGAGGCATTCCGTATACCAATACTGTCTATTCCCGCATCATATTGGCGATTATTATTTACATCAATATATGGTGCGCCGTATGGAATCATCAAATACCAGTTAGCGTAATCAGGATTATTGCTGGAATTATCGCCTCTGCTAATTTTATATATCTTAAAATCTGAGTTTGCAAAAGCAACTCCGTTTTGTGTATAACCCGTTGTGAACTCACCTTTATAAGATGACATTGATTGGGCATACTGACTATTTATTTTTGCACCAATACTCAGTCCGGTAGTAAAAATTGCAAATCTGCCCGAACTTTTAGGCCATTCAAAACCGGCAGCAGTACCCGATGTTGTGTTTTGATTAAAGATTCCTGTGTTCTGGAAATAAGCAGAAATGT
>JBMOHR010000106.1:0-9364 GCA_049317745.1 Ignavibacteria bacterium | reverse complement strand
GACAGGTTAATCTCTAAACCTGTAATCACGGAAATATTTAACGAAGAGGTTATTAATTCGACTGACCTTGAAGTATCTAAAAGTGCATTAAAGTTTGTTGACCTTTTTAACGAAAGCATTAAAACATCTGAGAAGCAAAGCAGCTGGAGGTATGACCCGCTTGTTAACGAAAGATACCGCTCTTACTATATAAAAGTACCTGAACGTGACGGTAAATTATCTTACGACGAAAGAATATTCATTGTTAGTATCAAGCGTGATGACTTTGGTCTTCAGATGTTCTATTTCTTAAAGTTTGTATTGTTTTCACTCGTTGTCTTTATAGCGTTTAATTTACTCTACTCGACAAAGTTTCTGCTTAATTTCAGGAGCCTTAATTTTGATTTCAAAACAAAACTGTTCCTGTCATTCATTGTCGTTTCAGTTATACCGATTGTATTCCTTGCAGTCTATACCCGTACATACATCAATAATAAAAACGATCTGGGATACAAGAGCCAGCTGCTGTCAGACCTGGGCTTATTGAATGAAACACTTAAAGATGAAAAGATTTTATTCAATAAGTATAAACCTACCGATACGATAAAACAGGCAGGAAGGGAAATTCTCTTTAAGAGTTTTGATAACATTGACAAGAATTTTAATATCTTCGTAAAGTCGAACCTCATTGCAACAACAAACGATGAATTGTATAAGTCCGACTTTCTTGATACAAGAGTCCCTGAAGACGGATATTTCAATATACTTATTCTTAAAAAAGACTTATTCCTTGAAAGTAAAGAGATTCAGGGACAGAGTTATTTAGTCGGGTATAAGCCGCTCAAGGACAGAAACAATAATGTAAACGGAATTATTTCATCACTTTCTGTTTATAAACAGAAGGAAATACAGGAAGAATTAACAGAAACACTTACGTTTATTTTTGGTTCTTATTTAATAGTTATTATAATACTTTTTGCACTTGTTGCCTTCATTACCGCAAAGCTCGCTCAGCCGATTTCAATGCTTCAGGAAGCGACTGAGAGAATTGCACAGGGAGAAGAAAACGTTGTACTCGAAATGGACCGTAACGATGAATTCGGATCTCTCGTGGATTCATTCAATAAAATGACACGCGACCTTGCGAAGTCAAAGGATAAACTGAAAAGAGTCGAACGCGAAGCTGCATGGCGCGACATCGCAAGACGCGTAGCACACGAAATCAAGAACCCGCTTACTCCGATGAAACTGTCCATTCAGCATCTGTACAACATATATCAGGAAAAAGACTTTAATGAATTTGAAATCGTACTAAAGAAAACCAAAGAGCTCATTATAAAAGAAATAGATAAACTTAATAAGATAGCAACTGCATTTTCAGACTTTGCAAAACTTCCGCAAAGGAACTATCAGCCGTTAAACATTAACGAAGTTCTTGAAGATGTAATATCTCTCTATACTTTGAACAATGAAATTAAAATTGTAAAAAACCTCAGTGAGGATTTGAATTTAGTGTGGGCAGATAAACAGGAAATGAACAGAGTATTCCAGAACATTCTGAAAAATTCAGTCCAGTCATTCGAAGATAACGGAGTAATCGAAGTCAGGTCTTTCAACTCTCCCACAAAAGTGATCGTTGAAATAAAAGATAACGGCTGTGGAATCGATCCGGAAATTCTTGGTAAACTGTTCGAACCAAATTTTTCAACCAAATCTACAGGTATGGGACTTGGGCTTGCTATCACCAAGAAATCACTCGACGATATGAAGGCCAGAATATCTTTTAACAGCAAACTCGGAGAAGGAACAACCGTAGTAATGAATTTTATCAGGTATGAAGAAAAATAGAATAATAATACTTTTACATATCACTGCCCTTTACATCTTTGTGTCATTCCAGGGATGTGCAAATCAGCAGCCTCCGTCAGGAGGTGAAGAGGATAAGGTACCGCCGAGGATTAAGTACATGTACCCCAGACCAAATGCCACAAACTTTGACGGGAATGAAATCACACTGGAATTCGACGAATACGTTGACAGAAGAAGTTTTACTGATGCCTTCTTTGTTTCTCCTAAACCTAAAAGTGAACCAACGTACAACTGGAGCGGAAAAGAAGTCACCATTAAGTTCGAAAAAGGATTTGATAAGAACAGGACGTATCTGTTCGTAATCGGAAAAATCTTTAAGGATATCAGGAATAACTCAGTATCCGATCCGATTCAGTTTGCAATTTCAACAGGATCTGAAATAGACAAAGGAAAAGTCTCGGGAAAAGTTTACGGTAACAGTTTTGATAAAGAATTTGTGTTCGCCTATAAACTTAAAGACGGAACCGAAAAGGATGTATCAAAAGAATATCCTGATTTCATTATGCCCGTAAGCAATGAGGGAAACTACAGGTTTGAAAATCTTTCTTACGGGAAGTACAGGTTCTTCACGGTATTCGATAATGACAAAAACGGATTATTTGATAAGGAATTTGAATACATATCGGTTACAGGAAAGGATGTTGAAGTTAAGGACACTATGCCGAACACCGACATTAATTTTGTACTTAAAGATGTTTTAATACAGCCGGGTTACTATTCCGGTAAAGAATTCTTTAGGTCGCTGATACCCGATTCTACAGGTACGGTTTTTTCGAACATTACAGACGGTGATAAAAACGTAGGCATGCTTTCAAGAATGTATTTCTATTTTAAGAACCGAATCGTTACAAAGGATGATATTTCGGGAACTTCAGTTATGCAGGATACCCTTGGAAACAAAGTTAAACTCGTATACAACTGGATGAATGATTCTTTACTCGAAGTTATTCCGACAATTGGGTTGTACTATAACGCTCCATTAAGTTTTAAATTCGACTATACTAAGAATAATCTGAGTAAAAAGTATAAACTGAACTTTACGATTGCCGATGAGAGAAAAACAGGCGATATAAAAGGAACAATATCAGACAGGTACTTAATAGAATCACCGATTGCCATAAACCTGATAAATAAAAACAAGAGGGAATTACATTACTCCCGTACCCTAACCAGTGATTCAACGTTTACTTTCTCCGGATTGCTCGAAGGTACATATTATATTCTTGCTTACATAGACGCAGACAAAGACGGCAAATATTCTGAAGGCGAACATTATCCCTATAAACCGTCTGAAAAAATTATTATTTACTCATCTGTCCTGAACCTTAAAGGCGGATGGAACATTGAAAACATAATTCTGTCTTTCTAATCCGGTTTTAATTGCTGACTTTAATGCGCTACAACACTCTTTCTTTGCACCGTATGTGCATTGAAATAGCCAAGTTTACCACCTGTAATGTTTGTCGGCGGATTAACAGGTGTCTGACTCTGATTAAGCCCTCTTCTGAAATTTCGCGCCAATGAGTTAAAATACTTGTAAACATTCTCGTCTATACACTGCATTTCAAGCATCAGCAAATCCCCCTGATTTATTGTAGTTCGCGAAGCCAGCGGCTGGTTGAAAACCTGGCCGTCCCTGTTTATGTCATTCTGCACGAACACATCATCGGTCTGAACACCGTTAATATAAAGTATAAACCTGTAGAAATTCTTAACTCCCGCAGGGTCTCTGTATTTAGGGACTACCTTAATCCTGTTATTATTACCAAAACCCCCTCCGCCATTTGTAGTTGTGTAAAGTGAATCAAGATTTGTTTTAAACGGTATATTCGATAAAGAAGAGTATTGTTTCTCATTTACGATTGCGAACATGCTGTAAGAAGAATTTATGATTCCTCTCAGGTTATGAGAGGTGTAAATACCATTTGAAACTTGCGTCAAAGTATCCGTTAATCCGTTATTATCAGATAATGTAAGAAAAGCCCCGTCAACTCCCTGAAAATTATTGACCTGATTGAATCCAACTGTCATCGATACTCTCACAGTATACGGACCTGTTGAATCTGATACATTAGCTTCTATAAGCAATTCCGGTTCAGCATTATTCAAATCGACTTCAATCACTTCTTCACAAGAGTGAAACGTCAATGCCATCAACAGCAATAAGATATAACCTGTTATATTCTTCATAATTGATTTCATTTAAAATTAAAATTCCAGGTTACATAAGGAACCCACTGGAATAAATATGTTTTAACTGCTTCTGTAGTGTTAGGTACAGTAGTGCTTTCCCTGAAGTCTATCGTAAAAACATTCTTCTGCCCGTACATGTTGTAACAACCGAATGCAAGTTCGGAAGTAAACTTTTTACCCGAACCGAGTTTTATAGTTCCGCCAACATCCATCCTGTGAAAAGCCGGCATACGGTATCCGTTTCTTTCTGTATAATAATAATAGACATGATTGTTCAGAGTGTATTTACCGCTTGGGAAAGTAACTGCATTTCCGGTATGGTAAACCCATGTCGCCGATAAATTAAACCTGCTGTTTACGTCGTACATCGCAACTACCGAAATGTCATGCGTCCTGTCCTGTTTAGACGGATACCATTCATTATTGTTTACCGTGTTAATCTTCTGCTCGGTCCTTGAAAACATATAACTTATCCAGCCCGTTAGATTCCCGACCTTCTTTTTTAAGAACAGTTCAATACCGTAGGACCGCCCCTGTCCGTAGAGCAGCTGTGATTCAATGGCATCTATATTCGTCACGTTTGCATTGTCTTTGTAATCAATCACGTTCTGTACTGTCTTGTAATATCCTTCCATACTGAATTCATACCCCTCGAAGTTATGAAAATAACCGAGTGAAAACTGGTCACCGATTTCAGGATTAATATTGTTAGTGCTTGACAGCCATTTATCTGTCGGATTCGTAGAGGTCGAGTTGGAAATAAGATGAAAGTTCTGAATGTTGTGTGTGTACGAGGCTTTAAGAGAAGTACTTTTGTTTAGAATAAAGCTTGCAGAAATTCTTGGCTCTGGATTAACGAATGTCTTCACAATACCGCCGTCATAAGTGGTTGTATCTATAATGTTATTGCTGGCATCGAGTGTATAGAAATCACCCTTACCCAGAACAGTGAATGCAGTAAGCCTGATTCCTGCGCTTACGTAAAGCCACTTAAATACTTCTGACTCCGTCCCTGCCCATAAAGAATTCTCAAGACTGTAACGATCCTGCATATCATTTCTGTTTGTAGTACCGTTCACAACTTCAACTATTCCCGGAGATACCTTATGGTATATAGAATTAAACCCGAAACGAAGCGAGTTCTTTGGGTTCGGGAAAAACTGAAACTCCTGTTTCAGATTATAATCTGTTATGCTTGACAATACATTAAAATCATTCTCGTCATTTGATATCCCTATGTTATAATGGTAATCGCTGTAAATAAGAGATGTGTTTGAAAATAACTTATTACTGAAAATATGATTCAGCCTAACTGTAGCAGTGACATTTCCCCAGTCAGTAGTATTGGTATTACCCATTGTTAACACATCTTTTCCGAAATATCCCGATACGAACAATTTATCTTTTTCTGATACCTGATAGTTCACCTTTGTATTAAGGTCATAAAAATACAAACGCCTGTCTTTAACAGTTTTATTGTTCGATAACTTTAAAAACATGTCTGCATAAGTTCTTCTTGCCGTAATCAGGAATGAACCTTTATCTTTAACTATAGGGCCTTCAAAATTAAGCTTGGATGAAATTAGACCAATACCTCCTGAAAGATTATAATACTGGTTATTACCTTCTTTCATTTTTATGTCGAGAACAGATGATAATCTGCCGCCGTACTGGGCAGGCTGTGTTCCTTTATAAATCGTCACATCGTTTATTGCATCAGAATTAAAAGTCGAAAAGAATCCGAGTAAATGCGCTGCATTGTAAACAGGGGCTTCATCAAGCAGAATAAGGTTCTGGTCATAGTTACCGCCTCTTACGCTGAATCCGTTACTGCCCTCATTTGCACTCTTTATGCCAGGTAATAACTGAATAGTCTTAAGTATATCCCTTTCCCCGAACAGCACAGGAAGCCTGTTAATTTCCTTCAGGTCAAGTTTCTCAATTCCCATCAGAGGATTTTTTAACCTGTCCTTATCGTCTTTGTCGGAAACATTAATCTCTTCAGTAAGGATTGCTCCGCTCTTAAGCGAAACATCAATTCTTTTGTCGGAATTTAAATCAATGCTTACCGTATCGTTCTGAAAACCGATGTATGAAAATATTAAATTATAATTACCCTGTTTAAGCGTTAGAGAGTAAAAGCCGTATTCGTTACTGCCTGCTCCGGTTCCTTTTAACTCTTTCACGTATATTACTGCACCAATCAGTACTTCGCCTGTGTTAGCATCCTTTATTGTACCTCCGACAGAGTAATTATTACTTTGAGCAGTGACAGCCTCAGAAAGGAGCAGCAATAATATAATTACAAGAACATATTTTACCATTTAAACACATTATTCAGTTTTTAAAAATTATGCTAAGAGAATGAATGTACTGGTACATTTGCTCATTCCCGTTATTTAAAGCCAAAACACTTGTTAATAGCAAGTTGCTAAATCCCTGCTCTTATCTCAAGTGCAATATTTATGTATTAATAATTTAACATCTTACTGAAACGATGGAAAATTGGGGAATTGAATTAATATCATTATTATTTAGACTTAACTGACAATTGCTTCACTATTTCTCCTTTTGCAGTATCCACAATCACAGCCGTCAGAGCATTTCCGTATACACAGCCAGTATCGATATTCGCATACCATCCCTTTTCGTAAATGATATTATCTTTAGGTTTATGACCAAATATCTGTAATTTACCTTTTAGCTTTTCAGGCTCGCGGTAGTTAAAGTACAGCGAAGATTCATCGCCGCCTTCTACTTTACCTGCGTGGGAAATGAAAACATTATTAATTTCAAACTTCAGAGGCAGGGAAGCAATAAAATCAAAGTGCCCTGTATTTTTCATTATCTCTTTATAGCCCTTAACTGTCAATCCTTCTACATCAGACACATAACTCCTTAAAGTCGGGCCGCCTCCGCAGTGTATCCAGTTTTTGAATTTCTCAACATCTTCAGTCATTGCCTCCAGAAACCATGCTTCGTGATTCCCAATCACAGCTTGAATCTTTTTCTCTACCAGAAAATCAATTACTTCCTTAGAGTGTTCACCCCTGTCTATAAAATCACCTACAGAATATACAGGCACGTTAAACTCAGACAGCTTTCCGTATAATTCCGTCAGCTCTTTAATACATCCGTGAATATCACCTATTACCGCAACACAGTTTTTAAATTTCTTCATATTACAAATATAACAATCTGTCAATCCATAGCAAATTGAATTGACATGCGGTTTTGAGATAATTGAAAAAGGGCAATAAAAAACCCGGCTTAATACCGGGTTTCAAAAATCTTTAAGTGCAATCAGTATTACTTATTCATCTTCGGGCAGCCGCCTGATTTCTTAACTTCGCCGTTATTCGGAACGCATCCCGGATTCTGCTGACAGTTTGTTTTCGGACATTCTTTCATCTGAGTCTGACCTTCAGTATTCTGTGTCTTTGTTTCGCACTGTTTCTTGCAGTCTTCACCCATTTTCTTGCATTCTTCGCTTGTCTTATCACACTTCTTGTCGCAGTCTGCGTATTTCGGACAATTTGTGTTGCAGCATTTGTCTTTATCATCAGCAATAGTACTGCTGTTGTAGAAGAAGAATCCGCCGACCATTAAAGCAACGATTGTAACGATAAAAATAACTTTCTTCATAAATATAATTTTAATGTTTATAAGAATTCCTGTTTAAATTACCTCTAATACAAAACTAATTAAAAAATTGTATTATTACTATACAATTTGCCCGAAATCCTGAAACCGCGAATTTATATCATTTCTCCTATCACTTCTTCAGCGCTCTTTCTGAACTCCTCAAAAATTTCATTCTTCAGTAACGGATATTCTTCCTTTCCGTACGATTTTACAATCCTTCCTTCCTTCAGATGATGTATAAAAGTACACGAATCGGTTAGAGTATCAAGAATGTGCGACGACACAAACACAGTCTTTCCCTTTTCCCTGAGCATATTTATCACTATCTCCACCAGCTTGCACGATTCCATATCAAGTCCGTTAAACGGCTCATCGAGAATGTAAAAATCCTTTTCCTGTTTGAGTATTGCCATCATCGCAAGTTTCTTCCTCATACCGTTTGAATAAGTTTCTATAATCTCATCGAGCGGAACCTTGAACAATGCGTTGAAAGTATCAATTGAGAACTTCCTGTTCGAGTCAGGAAACAAACGCAGGTATTCATTTCCGGTTATGTTCGGGTAGAAATAATTATCAGTCTCAAGAAATCCGAAATCATTCCTTCTAATACGTTTGCCGTTATAAAGAATCTCACCATTCTCTGGTTTCAGGAAACCTGCTATCGCGTTAAACATTGTTGTCTTTCCCGAACCGTTTAGTCCAGCCAAGCCGTGCACTTCCGAAAGAGGGAAGTCAGCACTTACATCCTTTAAAACTTTGTTATCGCCGAACGATACGGTTAAATTCTTTAATGCAATCATAAATATTCTTTTAAATTGTTTTTAGCAGAGTAATAAAATCTCACGCAGAGAATCAATGGCAGAACGGACAGCAAAGGTATCCCGCCTATAAACAAAGGCAGAACTGTAACAACCTGAATCACAATCAGGTAAATGTACAACCCCTGAAGAGAATCCAGCGGAGTATAAATCCTGTACTTCATAAGTACTGCAAGAACCAGAACCGTAAACTGAACAATAAGAAACATCGAATTTATAAACACGGTCTCGGGATTAAACAATGAATTTAACACAAGAGCCGGAACGAATAGTACTGCATAGAGGAAGGAATGCCTCAATATTTTAACGAATAAAAACTTTCCCGCACTGTAACCATTAACCCTCAGCATATTCAGCGGTTCACAGTCGCGGTAAAACTCAAATATCAGAGTAGTCAGAAACCATATCAGGAAAAGCGGAACTATCAACACGAAGGAAAAAGCATATGCAGCAGCAAGCAGAAATCCGAAATAAAACCTTCTCTTCCGCAAACCGCTCAGCCATTCAAAATCTTTCGGAGAAACAATCTTTCCAAGAAACCTTGCACCCGTTCTTTCCTTAAGTTCAAGTTTCATTCCTGAAATCAGAAATACAGAAACAGGCACAACGATTACCAGATAGTAATGCGGAGAGAAGAGCAGGGGAATTATAAACGGCAGTGCATACAATAAGTATTCATACACAATCTTCCATCTGGCACCATCAACCTGACTCCTTAAAAAAGTTTTATCCCTTCTCATCACCTGAAAAGAAAACAGCAGCGAAACAATTGCAGAACCTATATAGACTGAGGAAAGGAAGTCCTGATAAAATGAGGTAAGTTTAAACACGACAAAGCCAAGCAAGAGGAAGATAGCCGT
>JBMOHR010000105.1:0-9379 GCA_049317745.1 Ignavibacteria bacterium | reverse complement strand
TTGCGTATTTATCTATACACGATGCTATTATTGCCAGTGTTGACAGATAATGTGCATGTCTGTCTCTTTGTAAAATCTGAGTTGATATCTTTGTTGACTTCAGTCCCAGTTTCCTGCAGACGTATTCTTCCACTTTCGGAGAAATATGTTCGTACGTTCCTACAGCCCCTGAAATTTGCCCGACTGATATAGTCTCAATCGCATCCTTCATTCTTTTAATGTTGCGGTTATTCTCATCAAACCATAATGCAAACTTCAGTCCCAGAGTAATCGGCTCTGCGTGAATACCGTGAGTCCTGCCAATCATCGTTAACTTCTTATACTTTCTTGCTTTCTTTTTCAATGCATCGCGAAGCTTCAGTAAATCCTTTAAAATTATTTCACCCGCCTGTTTCATCTGAACTGAAAGGGCAGTATCCAGTACATCCGAACTCGTCATACCCATATGAATAAACCTTGAATCAATACCAACGTACGATGCCACGTTAGTCAGGAAAGCAATCACATCATGCTTCACAGTCTCTTCAATCTTCAGAACCTTCTTCGTATCGAAGTTCGCCTTCTTCTTAATCACTGCAAGCGATTTTGCAGGAATCAGTCCAAGTTTGCACTGAGCTTCACAGGCAAGAATCTCCACATCAAGCCACACCCTGAACTTATTCTCATCCGACCATATCTTTGCTGCTTCTTCCCTTGAATATCTTGGTATCATATAATTGTATTTAAGTTTTTCTGTAGAAAACAAATATATTAATTACACATAACTTTAAAAAGTATATTATATCCTCTATTCTAAAGTCTCAAAAATCTTTTCTATAATCCCTTTGCCTGAAAAATCATTTCATCAGTGCAAATCAGTTGCAATCGTCTCTTATCAGTGTGCAATTCTCTTTATCTTTTCTCTGTGATCTCTGTGAATCCTCTGTGATCTCCGTGAACCTACTAAAATTTTCAGTTTCAAAATGAGAAATACCGTCTCAAAATGAGAAAATTAAAATCCTCACCATCTAATTCCATTCAAATTTCAAACAATATTTCTGGCACACTAATTGAAGAAAGAATAGCGATTGGTTTTAAATAAGAGGAAAAACATAATTGCTGAATTATGTTTATTCACGACAAAATTCCTTTGTTAAGTAAGAGGAAGTCATCCAGAGCCTTTGAGTCCATCTCAAGGGCTTTTTTTATTAATATCTTTACTACTTGCCCACTCCCAATTTTCCCAACTGAATTTAACGTATTAAATGTATATTTTACATTTCAGGGAACACATTTTAATTTACGGTAGTATATATACTAAAATTAACCTTTTAATCTATACGTTATGAAAAATTTAGCATTCGCACTGGTCTTGTTTGTAACTTTGTTTGCATTCAGTAAAACAAATTCACAGACTGCACCGCAGGTTTATGATTATGATTCAAAGTGGAAGGCGATTGATTCGCTTTTTAATTATGGTCTTCCCGAATCAGGGATGAAGATTCTTGATGAAGTCTTCGCTCAGGCGAAAGGCGAAAACAACACTCCGAATTTTGTCAGGGCAATATTGTACAAGTTTAAACTTACTCAGTACAACGAAGAAGACTCTTTCTTTAAAAGACTTGAAGAAATGAAAGCCGAGGAGACGGTTGCTGCTTTCCCGATTAAACAATTCCTGAATTCCATTATAGGTGATATGTTCTGGACTTACTACCAGAACAACAGGTATAACCTCCTCGGACGTACGAATGTGGTTAATTATAAACTCGACGATATTAAAACGTGGGATGCTAAAAAAGTTATCGAACAGGCAATATTTTATTATAAGAATTCATTAATTGAACCCGAAAGACTTCAGCAGGTGAACATCGAAGTCTATAACGATATGCTTAACAATTACGTTTACGATAAATACGTTCCGAACGGCAGAAAATACCGTCCGACACTTTATGATTTTCTTGCTTTTAAAGCATTAGCATTTTTCTCGAATAAAGAAGCAGGCGTTACAAGACCCGCAGAGCAGTTTTTATTGAACGACCCGATATACCTTAGCGATGCCAAAGAATTCTCGGCACTCGATATCACAACGAGCGATGTTTTCTCTTTCGATTTTTATGCAATCAATATTTTAAAAGACTTAATTAAATTTCATCTTGCAGACGGCAACGTTGACGCACTCGTTGATGCCGACCTGACACGAATAGAATACGTAAACAGTAATTCAGGTAATGCCGAAAAGGAAAACATTTACCTTAAAGCACTCGAAAACCTTAACGATAAATACTCAAACTATCCCGTTTCAACCCTCGTCGCTTACGACATTGCTAAAGTTTACCAGACAAGAGGTGCAAAGTACGCACCGGGTGTTGCAGACGGCTATAAGGATGATTATAAAATTGCTTATATGATTTGCAAGAATGCGTCGGATAAATATCCTGAATCAGACGGAGCACAAAACTGCCGTTCGATGATGACGAACCTTGAAACTAAATCACTGGCGGTTTCTCTGGAAGCATATAACGTTCCTGATAAACCTTTCCGTACTCTTGCCACGTACAGAAACGTAAATAAACTTTACTACAAAGTTGTTGAAACTTCATACAGCGAAATAAAGAGCATCGAAGAAGAATACTATAAGATTAATAATTATGCTAAATATCAGTCAGGTATAATTGATAAATTTAAAAGCAGAGATGCAGTTCAGAACTTTACGGTAAACCTTCCGGAAGACGGAGACCTTCAGCCGCACAAAGCAGAAGTGAAAATCCCTGCACTGGTATCGGGAGTGTATGTACTTCTCGTAAGTACGGATGAAACATTTTCATACAAGGATAACGCAGTTTCATTCTGTCTGCTGAACATAAACAACATAAGTTACATCAACAAAACAAACAATAAGCACGACATCGAGTTCTTCGTACTTAACCGTGAAACAGGCAATCCGCTCGAAGGTGCAGACGCAACTGTGTACGTTGAGAAATACGATTACAACGTTTCAAGGTATGAATACAACAAATCATCAGATTTCACAACAAATAAAGACGGTTACTTCGTTGTTAATAACATAAAGCAGTCAAGAAGATTCTACATTGATATAAATTATCAGGGTCAGACTCTTTCTACCAAAGGATATAACTTCGGTTATGGATATAATTATCTTCAGGACGCTTTCTATCAGGATGTTTACAATGAGAAGGATACAAGACCTTACACACAGACTTTCTTCTTCATAGACCGCTCTATTTACAGACCCGGTCAGACTCTTTTCTTTAAAGGACTTGTTATCGAATCAAAAGGTGAAGACAGAAATATTAAAGTAGGCGATAATGTAACAGTTGAACTTTATGATGTTAACTATCAGAAAGTTTCAGAACAGAGTTTTGTTACGAATGAATTCGGTACAATCAACGGAAGGTTCACTCTGCCTTCGTCAGGACTTAACGGTCAGATGCACATAAGAACTTCAAACAGTAACGGCAATGCTTATTTCTCGGTTGAAGATTACAAACGCCCGAAGTTTGAAGTAACTTTTAATCCTATTAAAGGTGCTTATAAACTTGGTGAAATGATTCCCGTTAAAGGTATTGCAAAATCATATTCAGGTGCAAACCTTGATAACGTTGCAGTGAAATACAGAGTAGTTAGAAAAACTTTCTACCCGAGATGGTATTACGACTGGTATTCATATTACGGCGCTGTTAACAATTCAAACGATGTGGAAATACTTAACGGTACTACTACTACTAACGGCAGCGGAGAGTTTGACGTTAACTTTAAAGCAATCCCTGACCAGACAATTTCAAAGGAGTTCAAACCTTATTTTAATTATAAGGTTATCGCAGACGTAACAGACGTTAACGGTGAAACTCATTCGCAGGAAACGATGGTATCAGTTGGGTACAATTCTTTACTGCTGAACATTGCAATGAATCCTAACGTTGACAAAAACGGGGAAACGCAGTTTAAACTTTCAACCACAAATCTCAACGGCGAGAAAGAACCGACTGAAGGAAACATAACCATTTATAAACTTAAGAGTCCCGATAAAGTATTCCGCAGCAGGATGTGGTCAAAGCCTGATAAGTTTATAATGACTAAAGAAGAATATTACAGAGATTTCCCTTATGATGAATACAACGATGAAGGCAATTATACAAAATGGGAAAAGGAATTGAAAGCATTTGACGCAGGGTTTAACACCGCGGAAGATTCAACAATCGACCTTAGTATTATGCGCGGATGGAATCAGGGAAAATACATTCTTGAAATGACTGCAAAGGATAAATACGGTGAAGACGTTATCGAAAAGATTTATTTCAATGCATACAGTACTGGCGAAACTACTATGCCGTTCACAGGATTCAGTAATTTCATAGACAAAAAGAATATCTGTGAACCCGGTGAAAAGGCAGAGTTTATCTTTGGTACATCAATGAACGACACTAAAGTATTGTTCGAAGTTGAAGGCAAAGAAGGAATGATTAAAAGAGAATGGGTAACGCTGAATAGCAACCAGAGATATTTTGATATTCCTATCATTGAATCATACAGAGGCGGTATTGCATACAATCTTGTGTTCGTAAGAGCAAGCAGGATTGTATCTCAGACAGGAAGTGTCTATGTACCGTTCACAAACAAGATGCTTGATGTTACATTCGAAACTTTCAGGAATAAACTTTTGCCCGGTGAGAACGAAGAATGGAAAATTAAAATCAGAGGCAAAAGCGGAGAAAAGGTAGCGGCTGAAATGGTGGCGACAATGTACGATGCTTCGCTCGATGCTATAAAAGCACACAACTGGAACTTCGGTCTTGGTAATTATTATTTCTATAAACCATACAATGCAAACTGGGGAAGCAGTATCTGTTTCGATTCTTACAATGCGAACTTATACCAGGAAAACTGGAATAAATATGCTTATGGCAGTAACATTGCTTATGATTATTTGAATTTCTTCGGAGCTCCGATGAATTCAAGTTATGGTTATGGTTACGGTTACCAGGAATTGGATGGTATGACACTAAGAAGCAGTAAGGATGAAGTATCAGATCTAGTAAGTCAAACAGGGAAAATTAGTGTAGATAAAGAGGTGGAGAAAAAAGAAGCACCAAAGAAAAACGGTAACAAGGATAATGGTAAAGGTGATATTGATGATAAGAAAACGGAAGAACAAGCTCCTTTGCCTGTTACTACAAGTGAAAGAGGTCAAAATATAGAAATTAGCAGTATAGTCCCGAGAAAAGATTTCCGTGAAACAGTTTTCTTTAATCCTGATTTACGGACTGATGAGAATGGTGATTTGACGATTAGCTTTACTATGCCTGATGCCTTGACGAAGTGGAAGATGATGGGGTTTGCGCATACGAAGGATTTGAAGAGTGGGTTTGTCACGAATGAACTTATTACTCAGAAAGAACTGATGGTAACACCAAACGTTCCAAGATATTTCAGAGAAGACGATAAGGTTGTGATTTCTGCGAAGGTGACGAATTTGTCGGGGAAGGATTTGGAGGGTGAGGCAGATTTGTTTTTGTTTGATGCTTTGACGATGAAGGTGGTGGATGAGCAGTTTAAGAATACGGGGGCGAGTAAGAGGTTTGAGGTGAAGAAGGATGCGAGTATTAGTTTGAGCTGGGAGGTGGCGGTGCCTTATGGATTTGAGGCGATTGATTATAAGATTGTGGCGAAGGCTGAGAATTTTTCGGATGGTGAGGAGGCGATACTGCCTGTGCTTTCGAACAGGATGCTGGTGACTGAGTCTATGCCGATGAATGTGAGAGGTGCTGAGACGAAGACTTTTTCGATGAGTAAGCTGGTGAATAATACTTCTAATACTTTGACTAATTATAAGTTGTCGCTTGAGTTTACGAGTAATCCTGCTTGGTATGCTGTTCAGAGTTTGCCTTATTTGATGGAGTATCCGTATGAGTGTGCTGAGCAGGTTTTCAGCAGGCTTTATGCGAATAGTATTGCGACGCATATTGTGAATACGAATCCGAAGATTAAGGAGATTTTTGACAGGTGGAGAGATAAGAATCCCGATGCATTGCTATCAAACCTTGAGAAGAATGAGGAGTTGAAGGGTTTGCTTTTGCAGGAGACGCCTTGGGTGCTTGAGGCTAAGGATGAATCGGAGAGGAAAAGAAGGATTTCTAATTTGTTTGAGATGAATATTATGCGTATGGAGCTTGACAGGGCTGTGAGGAAGCTGAAGGGTATGCAGGTGAGCAATGGTGCGTGGCCTTGGTTTGAAGGGATGCCTGAGGACAGGTATATTACTCAGCATATTGTGGCAGGTTTTGGGAAGCTGAATAAGCTTGGTATCAGGAAGATAGAAGAGGATGAGAATGTTTCTGATATGGTTTATCCTGCGCTGGGGTATCTGGACGGACAGATTAAGAAGGATTATGAGAATATTCTGGAGAATGTGAAGAAGGGGTATACGAAGCTTTCTGATAATAATACGGGTAGTTTTCAGATACATTATTTGTATACGAGGAGTTATTTTAAAGATATAGCAGTTGATGAAGAGAATAAAGAGGCGTTTGAATATTTTAAGGGTCAGGCGGCGAAGTACTGGAATAACAGAGGCTGGTATACTGAGGGGATGATTGCACTGGCTTTGAGCAGGTTTGGTGATGAGGTGGTTCCGATGGGGATAGTGAAGTCGTTGAAGGAGAACTCATTGAACTCAGAGGAGATGGGGATGTACTGGAAGGAGAATGTGTGGGGTTATTACTGGTACGAGGCACCGATAGAGACACAGGCGCTTTTGATAGAGGTGTTTGATGAGGTTGGGAAGGATGCGAAGAGTGTTGATGATATGAAGGTGTGGCTTTTGAAGAATAAGCAGACTAATGACTGGAAGACGACGAAGGCAACTGTTGAGGCTATATATGCTTTGCTTCTGAAGGGAGATGACTGGCTTGCGACGGATATGCTTGTGGATATTAGTGTTGGCGGGCAGAAGATAGATTTATCGAAGGAGTCGGAGATTAAGACTGAGGCAGGTACGGGGTATTTTAAGACTGCGTGGAAGTGGGGCGAGATTAAGCCTGAGATGGGTAATGTGACGGTGACGAGGAAGTCTGCGGTTGGGATTAGCTGGGGGAGTTTGTACTGGCAGTATTATGAAGACCTTGATAAGATTACGAAGCAGGAGACTAATCTGAAGCTTGAGAAGAAGTTGTTTGTGGAAGAGAATACTCCGAGCGGTGTGGTGATAAAGCCGATAGACGGGAGCCTGAAGGTTGGTGATATGGTGAAGGTGAGGATAGAGCTGAGGGTTGACAGGGATATGGAATATGTGCATATGAAGGATATGCGTGCGAGTGGATTTGAGCCAGTGAACGTGATATCGCAGTATAAGTATCAGGACGGGCTTGGTTACTACGAGAGTACACGTGATGCGGCGACGAACTTCTTCTTTGGATATCTGCCGAAGGGTACGTATGTTTTTGAGTATCAGTTGAGGGTGAACCTGAAGGGGGATTATTCGAATGGTATAACGACAGTGCAGTGTATGTATGCGCCTGAGTTTACGAGTCATAGTGAGGGTTCGAGAGTGACGATAGGGAATTAGAGGAATGGCACACTGATAAAAGACGATTGTGACTGATGTACACTGATTAAAATATTTTTAGGGTTAGAGATTTAAAAGCCCCTGTTGAGAGATGGGGGTTTTTTGTTGGTGGTTGATAAAGGAAATATTTTTATGAATTTGGAACTATTTCTTTGAATTGAAAAAATGGAAAAACTTTTTTAGATTATAAATATTATACTTACAGTAGTTGTATATTTATTAATTTGGCCAATTTTAGCAAATTGTTGAATTGAACTAAACTTGACCAAATATAGTTGTATATTACATCTTGAGTACAATAATTATAAAAAACCATGTCAAAAATTAAGAAAATAGAATCAGAATTAATGGTATTTCTCACTAAAGAAGACGATTACTTAGTAATGTATTGTCCTGCTTTAGAATTAACAGGATATGGTAAAACAAAAGGCGAAGCAAAGAAATCATTTGAGGCTAATATGCGTATATTTTTTGAGGAAACGACAGAAAAAGGAACATTAGACTTAATATTATTGAATTTAGGATGGACGATTAGAAAAAAGCCATCTGCAATGTACGAACCGCCAAATATTGAAAGTGAATTAGTTAGTAAATTTCAACATGGATTAGAAGGGCTAAGAAAAGAAAGTATCGCAATACCAGTATCAGCGTAAACACTTGAAGCCAATACCAATAAAGAAATATAAAGCCTACTTAAAATCATTAGGGCTTTACCACAAGAGAACATCTGCAAGTCACGAGATTTGGGATAAGACAGACAATTCACTATTGAGACCAATCACAGTAGATAATAATTATTCGGAAGTACCGATATTACATATTAAGACAAGTCTGAAATCATTAGGAATAAAAAATTCAGATTTCGAAAGAGATATAAAGAATTTTTAAAGATAATAAAAATCAGTTAAAATGAAGCCCTCTGCTGAGAAGCAGGGGGCTTTTTTGTTATAATGGTAAAAATAAATTAATAAAATTGCAAATATTTATTCGTGGAATAAGTCGGGACATCAAGCTTGAGGAATAGATAAATAGTTTGTTATATAAGACCCTCGCTGAAAGGCGGGGGTCTTTTGTTATTTACTTACTCTCTCAGAAATTTCTTTCCATGCTTTTACCGAAAACAGCTGATATGCTTCTTTGCGGAAACCGCTGAAATATAATGCTCCCCATATAGGTGTACTTTCAAGGTAGTATAAATTATCGTTCACAAATTCCAGAACGACTGGAAACTCAAAAGCTGAATAATGTTTCGGAGTATATTTCTTTATGAATCCTGCAAGGTCGAACGAAACACTTTCTGTTATTAATAATGGATAAACTGTCAATGAGCCACCGATACCTATAGGGATTCCTTTTTTGTGTCTGTATGCAAATTCGAATAAATTTGAACTGAACTGCTGCATCCATTTTCCGTCAACTCCCTGCTCAACATATTTAACACACACATAAGTAGATGACTGTCCGAACTTTGATAATTCTACTTTGTACCGCGAATAAATTCTGTCCATACTCATATTATCTTCAAGTACAACTTTTTCAAATCCAAAATACTTCATCCACTCGTCAAGCGAGTTAAGGTAGTTTAAAAGTTTCTCATTATTCATAGTGGCAATAATTGTTCCTGCAAATTATTTAATAAACCTCACAATAAAAAGTCAAAGATTCATTTTCATAAATGCATAAAATGATTTAAATATTCGCATATCGGTTTAAAATATTACATTTAATAAAATAATTCCATAATTTATACGAAATTATTTTGTACTTGTAATAACAATTAGAAATGGAATTATTAATACTTCCTGATTTAAACACTAG
>JBMOHR010000104.1:0-9484 GCA_049317745.1 Ignavibacteria bacterium | reverse complement strand
TCTGAAAATTATTAGCGATTGCAGCAATAACCAGGTTTGAGTTATAAGGTGAAACTACGACGTCAGTAAAATGTGTAACGATACCAAAGTCAGAATTAATCTTAATCCAGTTATCTCCACCGTTAGTTGATTTATAGAGACCGTCACCGCTATAAAATCTTTCATTCATAGCCCACATATATTCACCCGAACCTGCATAAATAATGTTCGGGTTTGACTGGTCGATTGCTATTGCACCGAAAGTAATAAGGTTTAATGAACCGCTTTTATCAATCCAGGTCTGACCGCCGTTTGTGGTTTTCCATATACCACCACCGCCCGAACCTGCATAGACAATGTCAGAATTTGTAGGGTGAACTGCAATTCCTCTTACCCTTCCGCTGACTATTCCCCATTGCTGAGCCATATTGCCATCAGTAAAATCTATTCCGACAGGACCGACGTTATTCCATTGGTACAGGAGATTATTATTGTCAGTCTGCATTTTTGTATACTCAGATTCCTTCTGCATATCAATAAACTCTTTAGGGAAAATACCATGCTCATTAACTCTCGGCCTGTAGAACCATTCGAGTCTTCTGAATGAATTTCTGTTTTTTACATTAGCAGGAACTTTATCCCATGCTGAAATAAAAGGCGGGGTTGAAGGGGTCTGATATGCCCTGTAATTGATTTCAGTGCGACTGTCTGATTGAGATTGTGAATCAGAGAAAGAGAATAACATTAAAACTGTAATTAAGGAATAAATAATTTTATTCATAATTGTTTATTTAATTATTTGCTTTAAACCAACAGAATAATTTACTGCTGCCTCAGAGTGTATTACTGTTGTATTGAACACGGGCACTGATACATCTTCCTGTTTTACGAGCATTGGTATTTCAGTGCAGCCGAGAATGATACCTTCGACACCTTCTTCTTTAATAAGACGGTTGATAATTTTCAGGTACTGAATTTTTGAATCTTCTACGATGTAATTGTTACACAGTTCATCGAATATAACTTTATTTATGAAATCACGTTCTTCAAGAGTAGGGACAACAACGTCCAGTCCGAATTTATTTTTGAGACGTTCCTTGTAGAATTTATGTTCCATAGTAAATTTAGTACCGAGAAGTGCGACTTTCTTCAGACCTTTCTCTTTAATTTTCTCACCTGTTGCATCGGCTATGTGTAATATCGGAATGTTTACATTCTTCTCAAGAATTTCCACAGTCGAGTTCATTGTGTTTGAGGCAATCACAATGAAATCAGCACCACCGCGTTCGAGTCTTTTAGCAGATTCAATCATCATATTTATGATAGGCTTCCAGTCGCCAGCTTCAGCAAGCCGTTCCTGGTCAGAGAATTCTTTAAAGGGAATTGAGTACATCAGAATATTTGCAGAATATAACGAACCAAACCTGTCCCTTACCATTTCATTCATAAGTTTATAATAATCTATTGATGAAGCCCAGCTGATCCCTCCGATAATTCCTATAACTTTCATCTCGGAGTTTTTAAGAGAGTCCTTGCTTTGGGAATAGACTGAATTACCTGTATTGGATACTATGAGAGTAAGCAACAATAAAAACAAACTGATTTTCTTAGATACGGTTTTCAATACATTAGGTATTAATGTTGATTTATAAATAAGATTTTGTTTTCCTGAATAATGTGTTATCATATGAATAAATCATATGTTTATTTTCAGCAAATTTAGTGCCAAACATAATATGCGTTATTTGAGTATTTTAAAGGTATTTGTCCTAATAATTTCTCATTTTGAGACAAATATTCTCATTTTGAGACAAATATTCTCATTTTGTGACAAATAATAAAGTTGAATTCCCGAATATTAAATTGAAAAATGTGTTTTGATACTAAAACAATTACTTTTCCGAAGTTGAAATTTTAGTCTCGTATCAAACCTGTATAAAATCATTATAAACTTTTAAAAGGGAATAAAACCTTTGAAGAATCAAATTATTTTCGAAGTAATCTTAATTAACTCAAGAATCAACAAAATGAGGGAATTAAATTAAAATAACAATAAATTAAAAAAGATAAATTTCTAAATTGTATAAGTAGCTTATATTTCTTATATTTATGGACATTTTAAAACATATAATATTCGGAGTAAAATTTTTATGAAATCCTTAAAATTATTTTTAGGACTGATTTTCTTTATTGGAGCAATATCAATTTATATAGGAGGATGTTCTCCGGCAGAAACAACAACCGGTAAATTAGCTTACGGGCAAAAAGACTGGGAAAAAGCAGCAACAGAATTATCAAAAGGTTTAGCAGTTGACAAGACAGATGCAGAAGCATGGTATATGCTCGGTTATTCACAAACAGAACTTGGGAAATACAGCGATGCGGCAGTTTCTTTTAAAGAGGCTTCTACACGTTCAGCAGATTACAACACTTTAATTAAGAATTACTGGATTGATAAATTCAATGGCGGTATCAATGAATTTAACAGTGGTGTAAAAGCATTAGGAAAGAAAGATACAGAGAATGCAAACGCCTTTTTCAAGAAAGCCGCAAATTATTTTATAGCAGCAACAGGAATTATTCCTGACAGTATTTCAGCACATCAGTTACTTGCAGACTCATACAACTATATGGGCGAAACAGATAAAGCTTTAACAATTTATCAGAATATTCTTGATAAATCCAAGAGCAAAGAAGATGCGATTCAGATAGGAAAGCTTATGTACGCTGCGGGCATTAAATCAAGACAAGCCGAAGATTATACAAAAGCACTTACAATATTTCAAAGAGTATTAACTATTCCATATATTCCAAAAGATAATATTTATTACGAAAGTTCACAGTTCAACTGCGGATACTGTAATTATCAGATGGCAGTAAAACTTGCAACAGACGGCAAAGCAAAAGCAGAATACGAGCCATATTTGAATGAGACAGTAAAGTATATTGAAGCAGTAACTTCAACTTCAAAGAGCAAAGAACTTCTTAAAGATTCATACGAAATCTTAATCAATGCATATGACGCTTTAGGCAACAATGCAAAGAAAGAGGAAGCAGTCCAGAAAAAAGCAGCTTTAAATTAATCTTTGAGCAACAGTAATCAAAATAGCAGCGGACGCTGGTTCTGGGGAATAACGATCGGCATTTTAGTTGTAGCAATGCTGTTTGTAGGGTTTTCCATAATCATATTTGCTACAGCACTTGTGAAAACAGGTGATAAAGGTTTTGATTACGAAGAAGTACGTTCAGGTAAGGGAAAGATTGCGATTGTAGAACTTGATTTTACTATTATTGACTCTAAACCGATAGTAAGGCAGTTTAAGAAATACCGTGAAGACAAAAGCATTAAGGCAATTGTGTTACACGTAAACTCGCCTGGCGGCGGGGTTGCAGCTTCACAGGAAATGTATGAAGAGGTTAAGAGGACACGTGACTCAGGAATACCTGTAATAGTTTCATTTGGTTCTATAGCAGCAAGCGGTGGGTATTATGTTGCCTGCGGTGGAAGTTTAATAGTTTCCAATCCAGGAACATTGACAGGCAGTATCGGAGTAATAATTTCACTTATGAATTTCAAGGAACTTACAGATAAACTCGGGATAAAGGACTTTACGATTAAGAGCGGTGAACTGAAAGACTCTGGAAATCCGATGAAAGAAATAAATGAAAAGGACAGAGCATATTTCCAGGAAATAGTTGATGACAGTTACGAACAGTTTCTTGATGTAGTTTCAAAAGAAAGAAAGATTGACAAAGAAGAACTCAGAAAGATTGCTAATGGAAGAGTATATACCGGAAGACAGGCAAAAGATATAAAGTTAGTCGATTCACTGGGAACTCTTGAAGATGCGATAAGGATTGCAGGGGTGATGGCAAAGATTGAAGGTGAACCTGCAATTGTAAAAGAAAAAGGTAAGAGGAATATATTTGATTACATAATAGAGAATATGTCGAACAGTGAAATTAAGGTTTTAAAAGAAGATGTATACAATGAATTTTTAAATAAACCGGTTTTGCAATATAAATTCGAAAGGTAAAATGGGAATGACAAGGGCACAAATAGCGGCACAAATTTCTGATGCTACCGGAATAAGCAAGAAGGAAGCAGAAATCGTGATAGAAGGATTTATCAGTGTAGTTATTGACTGCCTGTGCAAAGGAGAGACCATTGAGATAAGAGGATTCGGCACGTTTAAGAATGTAGTAAGAGAGCCGATGCAAGCCCGTAATCCAAAGACCGGAGAGACACTTCAACTTGGCAGAAGATATATTCCAAAGTTTAAAGTGTCAAAAGAATTCAAAACAGTAGTACAAGAAAATTTATCAAAATAATTAATTAACGAAAGGAGCAAACTTTAATGCCTTGTGGAAAAAAGAGAAAAAGGGCTAAAATGTCTACTCATAAGAGGAAGAAAAGACTTAGAAAGAACAGACACAAGAAGAAAATAAGGTAGTCTAAAAGTTTTATTCTTAAATATAAAACCCTGGGTCTTACGGCTCAGGGTTTGAATATTTTAAATAAACACATTTTCTTTCCTATATTACTTCCAGAAATAATTATTATTTCTTTTCAATCTTAGACCAGGAATCCTTTAAAGGTACGGTTCTGTTGAAGACAAGTTTATCATTTGTAGATAACGGGTCTACACAAAAGTAACCCTGTCTTACGAACTGAAATTTATCACCTGCTTTAGCCTTTGCGAGCTCAGGCTCTATATAACAATTGCTCTGTATATCAAGTGAATGAGAGTTTAACAATTCCTTAAAATCGAGTTCTTCATGTGAAGAAGGATCTTCAATAGTAAATAACCTGTCGTATAATCTTATTTCTGCTTTTAATGCGTGAAGAACCGATACCCAGTGTATTGTTCCTTTAACACTTCTGGTACTTCCCGAGCCGCTTTTCGTTTCAGGGTCGTGGGTACAGTGAAGTTCAACGATTTCACCTGCATCATTTTTAATTACTTCATTACATTTAATAATGTATGCAGATTTTAAGCGTACTTCATTTCCGGGAGAAAGTCTGTGAAACTTCTTATGCGGTACTTCCTGGAAATCATCCTGCTCGATATAAATTTCTCTCGAGAAAGGAATGTTCCTTGAACCCATCGATTCGTCTTCGGGATTATTAATTGTAGTAAGTTCTTCTGTTTGTCCTTCAGGGTAACTGGTTATTATCAACTTTATAGGATTCATAACTGCCATAACACGAGGAGCTTTTTTATTCAAATCTTCCCTAACACTGTGTTCAAGCAAGGCGACATCGGTCATTGCATCACGTTTAGCGACACCGACTTTATCTGCAAAGTTTCTGATAGATTCAGGAGTGTATCCCCTTCTGCGAAGTCCGCATATAGTAGGCATACGCGGGTCATCCCATCCTGATACAAACTTTTCCATTACGAGTTCGAGAAGTTTGCGTTTGCTCATAACAGTATAAGTAAGGTTAAGGCGTGCAAACTCAATCTGTCTTGGAAGGTTTTCAAGATTAAGAGTTTTTAAGAACCAGTCGTACAACGGACGATGGACTTCAAACTCGAGAGTACACAATGAATGTGTTATTCCTTCAATCCAGTCGGACAACGGATGAGCATAATCATACATAGGATATATGCACCATTTATCGCCTGTGTTGTGATGAGTAGCTTTCTTTATTCTGTATATTAAAGGATCGCGCATATGCATATTCGGTGAAGACATATCAATCTTTGCCCTTAAGGTAAGAGCACCGTCTTCATACTTCCCTTCTCTCATTTCAGAGAAGAGTTTAAGGTTTTCATCGACTGAGCGGTTTCTGTAAGGAGAATTGATACCAGGTTCAGTAGGTGTTCCCTTCTGATTCTTTATTTCACCAGCGGTTGAAGAATCAACGTAAGCATTTCCATCTTTGATTAACTGCACAGCAAAATCATAAAGTCTTTCGAAATAATCGGATGCATAGTACATCCTGTCGTCCCAGTCGAAACCGAGCCATTTAACATCTTCGATAATGGAATCAACGTATTCAACATCTTCCTTTACGGGATTAGTATCATCAAAACGGAGGTTACAGAGTCCCTGATAATCGCGTGCGATACCGAAGTTCAGGCATATGGATTTAGCGTGACCGATATGCAGGTAGCCGTTGGGTTCCGGCGGGAAACGAGTGTGTACTTTACCGTTGTTCTTGTTTTGTTTTAAATCCTCGTTTATAAACTCACGAATAAAATTAGTCGGAGTGTTTGTGTTTTCTTCCATTATATTGTTTATATTTTTTGTTATTAACTACAAAATATCTTTGTAATTTCTTGCACCATGTATAATCCGATGAATCAATATTGACTTCTCTCCAATTGAATAAAATATTAAATAATTTTGGACTATTAAATATCTATACCCCAAATTCATTATATCTTCATCTCTGGGTATCCTTCCAAGTAAAGGATTATTTGAAAGTAGCTCAAAATTGATCTCAAACATATTTGCCAATTCGTTTGCCGCTTTTATATTATCATTTCCAATATATGATACGATTTCAGAAAGATCTTCTTCTGCAATTCTAAGTAACCTGACCTGGTATTTATCTTTTGCCATTTATTGATTTCCTGATATTAGACATAACCTGTTTTAATGGTCTTCCTTTATCTCCAGCGGCCTTTTGGTTTTGTGCTACAGATAATTTTCCCAATAAATCTAATTTCAAGCTCAATTTAGAATAATGCCCCATAGACATTACAACTAAATCTCCTTCCCCATTTTTGGTAATAAATATTGGTTCATTGCAACTATGAGCTAATTCAGAAATCTCATTAGACTTATTTCTTAAATCCGATATTGGTTTTATTATTGGCATATTATTATATTTGTATCAATATTATATCATAATTATGATATATTCAATGATAAAAGGCAAAGAGAGGATATTCAAAACGTTACTTATTTTAATTTTTCCAGAATTGCATTAATTCTGCTAACTGTTTTTTCCCTGCCGATGATATCGAGTATTTCGAAGATACCAGGGCCGCCGCTTACTCCTGATGTTGCAAGACGCAAAGGATGGATGACGTTTCCGTTACCGACGTTCATTTCAGTTGCTGTTTCGTGAAGTACTTTTTCATAATCTTCTTTAACAGGATTTTCATATGTGCTTATTTTCTCAGCGTACTTCTTCAGTATTGAGGGTGATTCATCTTTCCATCTTTTCTTTACTGCAGCTTCTTCATAGGACGTAGGTTCTTCGAAGAAGTATGAGCCTTTTTCGTAGAATTCCTGAATGAAAGAAACTCTTTCTTTCATAGCGTGAATAACTTTAAGTAAATACTCATCTGAGTAATCGTTTCCTAAATACTTTGATGTCTTTAAATCTTCTCTTACCATCTGAATCAACTCTGCATCAGATTTTCTTCTGAGATGTTCTGCGTTAAGCCAGTTAAGTTTTTCTATATCGAATACTGCACCTGATTTATTTACTCTGTCGAGCGAAAAACTATTTATAAGTTCATCTATATAATAGAACTCTTTATCGTCACCTGCAGTCCAGCCCAGCAGAGCAATGAAGTTAATGAGAGCTTCGCTGAGGAAACCTTTCTTTCTGTAGTCTTCCACTGCGACGTCACCCTGGCGCTTGCTTAATTTTGAACGGTCAGGATTTAAGAGTAACGGCAAATGTGCAAACACAGGTACATCCCATCCGAATGCTTCATACAGCAGAACGTGTTTAGGAGTTGACGGAAGCCATTCCTCACCGCGGATAACGTGTGTTACCTTCATAAGATGGTCATCGATAACGTTAGCCAGATGGTAAGTGGGAAAGTTATCAGACTTAATTAAAACCTGATCGTCAACAACTTCACCTGAAAACTCAACATCGCCACGGACATCATCTTTAAACTTAATTGTGGTTGAAGGGTCAACGTTTAATCTTACGACGTGCGGCATTCCTTTTGCAATATTAGCAGCTACTTCTTCATCTGAAAGATGGAGGCAGAGTTTGTCATATTTAGTCTGATTCAGTTTTTGCTTCTGCTGTTCTTCGCGAAGAGCGGTTAATCTTTCTGCTGAGCAGAAACAATAATATGCTTTCTTCTTTTGCAGAAGTATATCAACGTGTATTTTATATATATCGAGTCTTTCTGATTGATAGTAAGGACCGTAATCACCGCCCTTTTCAGGACCTTCATCGTAGTCAAGCCCAGCCCATTTAAGAGTAGCGATAAGGTTTTCAACAGCGCCTTCTACTTTACGAGCCTGGTCTGTATCTTCTATTCTTACAATAAACTTACCGCCTGTATGGCGTGCAAACAGGTAGTTGTATAATGCCGTGCGTAAATTTCCTATGTGAATATATCCCGTTGGAGACGGTGCATATCTGACTCTTATTTCTTTATTTATCATATTACTTTAATTTATCTTTTTAAATTAATTCACCACAGAGCACACAAAGAACACAGAGCGTCAGTAATTATAAGGAATTATCGATGACTATTACAAACTCCCCTTTTTCTTTAATCTTTGATATATCCTTATTCATTGCATCAACTCTGTTTCTATAAGTAGTTTCGTGTATCTTTGTCATCTCGCGGGATACGGATATATTCTTCGCGGGAAAATACTTATTCAGTTCAGATATTGTTTTTTTAATCCTGAACTTTGATTCGTAGATAACGAGTGCCATTTTAATTTCTTTCAGTTTCAATAAAACATTTTCCCTTCCTTTGAGCGGAAGGAATCCCTGAAAGAAGAACTTCTTGTTAATGAATCCTGACATTACGAGCGAATGAATCAACGCATTTGCACCTGGAACAGGGACAACCTGAATATCATTAGACACGCAATGAGATATTACGATAGACCCGGGGTCCGATATGGCAGGAGTACCCGAATCACTTACCAGAGCGATTGCTTTACCTGATTTCAGTTCATCGATGAGAATATCCATCTTTTTACTTTCAACCTGCGCATAATAACTCATCATTTTATTCTGAACATTGTACTTTCTAAGCAATATTGCCGTCACCCTTGTATCCTCACAGGCGATTAAATCAACATTCTTAAGAATGTAAAGTGCCCTCAGAGAGACATCTTCAAGGTTTCCAATCGGCGTTGAAACGACATAAAGAGCGCCCTTTTCAACGGCAAAATCAGGGAACTTCTCTTTAAATGTATTGTCAATATTCTGTATATCAATCATCGATGAATTTATACATAGGAATATTTATATAAAATGTAAAAAGATGAGAATTTGCAAAATATGTTCAGTATTAGTGTCCAGATTAATTATTATGGATAGTTTGTATAAGGCAAAATCCGTATTTTCGGACGAAACGATTCCTTTATGGAATAAAGCAGCAAAAGACAAGGGGAACACAATTTTCAGGTTATTAATAGAGTACAGAAATTTTAATTTACTTATTTCCCCTTTGCAATGAGAGATTGCGAAGGGGGTTTTTATAAACATAAAATTATTCAAGAGTGAGAAGATTATTACTTATCATTTTTCTAATTACGGTTACTGTTTCATACGCAC
>JBMOHR010000103.1:0-9549 GCA_049317745.1 Ignavibacteria bacterium | reverse complement strand
GAACGTGGTGCGGATGGAATTCTGGTTTCAGGTTGTCATCCGAACGACTGTCATTACAACGCGGGAAATTTTCACGCTCGCAGACGCTGGGAGTTTTTTGATGAGCTGCTTAAGTTTCTTGGGATTGAAGAAGGGCGTTTGCAGTTTTCGTGGGTGTCGGCTTCGGAAGGAAAAAAGTTTGTTGATGTGGTTACAAAAGTTACTAACGATGTGAAGGCAATGGGACAATTTAAAGCGTACAAAGATTTGAACGATGAGTTTACTGCAAAATTTCCCGAGCCTGTTTTGAACGAGAAAGAAATTATTATGAGCGAGGAGGATGCAAAATAATGGATGAACTTAGAAAATATGCGGCAGAACTTTTAGAAAAAGGCGAAGTAGCAGCAGTGATTGGTTATCAGCAGGTATCTGAAAAACGTACAAAGCCGATAATTGCAAAGACGGCGGAAGATTGTGCCAAACTTGTTTTCAACGAGTACTGCCTGAACAACCTTGCAGTTTATTTAACCAAGGCAAGAGTGAAAGAACTTCGCCGTGTGAATGGTGCAGTTCTCAAACTTGCAATAACTGCAAAGCCTTGCGACGTGCACGGCATTGTTGCGCTGATTCAGGAAAGTCAGTTGAAGCGCGAAGATGTAACAATCATCAGTTTTAATTGTGCGGGAGTTGTAAAGGATTTTGGAATGGATTTTAACGGCGAAACACTTGCAACAAAATGCGTTCCTTGCGATACACACAAACCGCTTTATTCGGATATGGTATTTGGCGAAGAGAAAGAAACCCCGAAAGTAAGCGATGAAGTACTCGCAAAGATTGAATCGATTGAAAAGATGAGTGCCGCCGAGAGGTTTGAATATTTTAAAGCAGAGTTTGATAAATGTATAAAGTGCTATGCGTGCCGTGCAGCTTGTCCTTTGTGTTATTGCCAGCGGTGCATAACCGATAAAACTATTCCGCGCTGGGTTGAGTCGAGTGCTCACAGCCGCGGGAATTTTTCGTGGAACGTTGTTCGTGCATTTCATCTTAGCGGCAGATGTATTGGTTGTGGTGAGTGTGAACGTGCCTGTCCGATGGATATACCACTTTCACTTTTAAACCGAAAGATGGTGATTGAGGCGAAAGAGGCATACTCGTACATATCGGGCCGCAGTCTTGAAACGCCTACGTTGGTAGGTAGTTTTGATGTAAAAGACAGTGACGAATTATTTATGTAATAAATGTAAGACCGGACTCTTTGTTCGGGAGGAATATACTAATTAGCCGCCGCATTAGGAGCGGCGGCTTTTAAACTCAAAAATTTTATGGAAGAAAAAATTATTTCTAAAGAGGATTTACTGAACCTTTGTAAGGATGTGATTGGAAACGGACATACATTAATAACGCCCGGAAAGACGGAATATACAGTCGTTAAGGATACATCTGAAATTGTGCTTGACACAACTGCTAAACCAACTAAGGCATCTTACAAAACTTTTGTGTTTCCAAAGGCGGAGCCGGTGATTTATTACAAGCGCGGAAAGAATGATGTGCAGCTTCTTGATGTTGAAGTTGAGCAGAAGAAGACAGTTATACTCGGAGCAAAGCCATGCGACACGAATTCTTTTAATATCCTGCGTCATCTTTTTAACTGGGATTATAAAGACGAGTTTTATAACGTAAGAGAAAAACAATTTATAGTAATCGGATTGATGTGTAATTTTTCGGATAATTTCTGTTTCTGCACGTCGGTCGGTTCGTCACCTGTTTCTGATAAAGGTGCTGATATATTTCTTGTCCCTCTTGATGAGAACAATTATACACTAAGAGTTGTAACAGAAAAAGGCGGTGAGTTTATAAAAGATTATGGAAAATACCTTAAGCCAGGAGATGAAGCGAAAACAAAGGCCGTAACCGAGAAAGTAATACATCCGGAAGTAGCCTTCGACAGCAAGCAGGTTCACGAGTGGCTCGGAACAAACTTCGAGAATCCAAAGTGGGATGGTGTTGGTGATTTATGTTTGTCATGTGCACAGTGTGCGTTTGTTTGCCCAGTATGCCATTGTTTCGATATAGTTGATGAAGATTATAATTATACAGAAGGCCGCAGAATGAAAAACTGGGACGGATGTCAGTTCGGTCATTTCACACTGCACGCATCAGGGCACAACCCACGCGACATTCAGGGAAAACGATACAGGCAGAGAGTCAATCACAAGTTTAAATATTATGTAGATAAATTCGGAGAAATATTATGTACGGGCTGCGGAAGATGTTCGCGCGGCTGTGCCGTAAGCATAGACATTAAAGAAATAGTTTCTAACTGTAAAGACTAAATAATTTTATGGATAATATATATAAACCATACTTAGCTGAAATAGCAGAGATAATAGATGAAACTCCTGATACAAGGACTTTCAAATTGAAGCTAAAAGACCCTGAGGTTGCGAAGAACTTCAGTTTTAAAGCGGGACAATTTGCAGAATATTCCGTGTTCGGAGAAGGCGAGTCAACATTCTGTATTGCTTCATCACCAACACGTACAGATTTTCTTGAGTGTTCGTTTAAAGTTTATGGAAAAGTAACACAGGCATTAAACCGTTTAAACCAGGGAGATACAATTGGTTTTCGAGGACCATACGGAAATCATTTTCCGCTTGAAGAACTTAAAGGAAAGAATGTTGTCTTTATCGCAGGTGGTATTGGTCTTGCACCTGTTCGCTGCGTAATAGATAATGTTCTGGATTGGAGAGATGATTATAAAGATGTTACAATTATATATGGAGCAAGGTCTGTAGGTGATATAGTATACAAACAGGAGATTGCCGAATGGAAAGCACGCCCTGATGTTAAAACGGTTGTTACGGTTGACCCTGGTGGCGAAACAGATGGATGGGATGGTGAGGTCGGGTTTGTTCCTACTATAGTTGAAAAATTAGCACCAAAAGCAGAAAATACATTTGCAGTAATCTGCGGACCGCCCGTGATGATTAAGTTTACTATGCCGGTTCTTGAGAAACTCGGATTCAAAGAAGAAAATATTTTCACTACTCTTGAAAACAGAATGAAATGCGGTCTTGGGAAATGCGGTCGCTGTAATATTGGAAATGTTTATGTCTGTAAAGATGGTCCCGTTTTTAATTATACTCAAATGAAAGAACTGCCACAGGAATTTTGATTATATAAAAGCCCGGTTATCAGCCGGGTTTTTTGTTTCATTAATTTCAAGGAATAACGAAATGGCTTGAAAAGTTTTAGAAACCTTAATAATTTTAACACAGATTCAAAATATTCCTCTTTAGTGTAACGGTTAGCACATAACTCTCTGAAAGTTACGGTTGTGGTTCGAATCCACAAAGAGGAACATGTATAAAATAAAAGCCCTTCTTGTTGAGACAAAGAAGGGCTTTATTTTAATTAATATTTATAAACTAAGCCTACTTCTTTTTCAAAAGACCAAGACCTTCAAGTGCTGATGCATCATTAGGACTCAACAACAACACTTTATTAAATAAAACTTCTGCATCGCTACCTCTTCCCAGCTGGAAGTTAGCCCAACCGAACATAAGTACTGAAGAATAATCAGTCGGATAAAGGTTTACAATTTTTTCAAAGCAGTTATATGCCTTCTGATAATCCGGTCTGTAATAATATATTGTTCCAAGTTTATAAAGAACAGATGTATTGTTTGGGTCGATATTCAGAATATCGTTGTACATATCAGCTACCTTTGTCCAGTCTTCTAAAGCTGCCGCAGGGTTGACATATCCCAGCCTTGCTTCAATAGAATAAGGCATTATTTTCGTCGCTGTCTGGTAATATTGCATTGCCTCTTTATGTTGTAAGTTCAGATAGCTTAACCATCCCAGGCGTAAGTTGACCTCGTAATTACTGCCGCTGTAAACAGGCGTCAACGCATCGATTGCTTCTTTGTACTGTCCGCTTGCTTCATATTTATAGCTTAGCTTAAAAGCGTTTTGCAAGTCGTCGTTTGAAAATGTTCCGCTCTTTTGTGCATATATTTGTGACACAATGAGCAGAACAAACACAAACAGAAATAACTGTTTCGATTTTTTTAGAATGTCCATTTGATACCTCCAATGAGTTTATGAATTAATAAATTATTAGTTGTAATTGTTGTAATACCGGTAGTATTTGTTTTGGTAATATCGTATTCCTGTGATAAAAGTAAGTATCTGAACGAAAGTTCAACATTCTCTGAGATTGGTGAAATAATGTTAAATCCGGCCTTATATTTAATCTTATCAACATTATTATATATTATGAAAGCATTGCTTTCGCTGTAATTGAGAATCGGACCTGATGTAAAAACCGCCTCCAGCCAGAGTTTATCGGCAACTTTGAAACCAAGTTTTTCATCAAAAATAAAACTTGTGACTGCATCGCTTGAGTCATTGGCTTTGTTATTGTGCAGTGTGAAGTTTGATATATTGTAAAGGTTTAAATTTCCAAGCGGATACCAGATAAACGTAAATGAATTCTGGTTTTGCTTTCCACCGTTTAAGTTAGCAAAGACGGTTGTTAATCCCAGCTCTGTATGTCCAAGTCTTTTTGACAAGGATAAATTACCGACTAAGTCGTTTGATGTTAGTGTATAACTGGTAACTAATGGGTTGGCAACCGTTGGTGGCTCAAAGTCTTGAACCTTTACATTTAAATAATGCAATGCCGTAGTTAGGTTGAACCCTCTTCCTAAAAAAACCCCAAGGTTTAAATAATACTCGTTTTGTTTTACTGAACTTTTGTATTCGTTTCTTCCGTTAGCTACATCTTCAAACTGTCTTGTAGAATTTACGACGATGTTATTGTAACCTTGAAATATTGAAACCCTTTCACCTATAGAATGAAATAAACTTAAGTTAATGTATGTCTCGTCTTTAAATACATTTTGAGTTCCTGATAAATCCTGGTTTCCTCTTGCGCCACCGTTTTTCTTGCTGTTATAATCCTGATTAAATGAATACCCCCCCTCAGAATAAGCCCCTTTGAAAAACTCAGGAGCTTTATAGTGAAATTTTCTTTTCAGTTGTGCGGGTAATTTTTTTGCCAATATGTTAGTTTCGGCTTCCTGTCCCGAATACAGATATGAATAATATAAATACTCCAGCCCGATGGAATCTTTTGGACTAAACTTTATTGCCTTCTCAAAATGCGGAACTGCCGACATATAATTTTTGTCCTCATAATATGAGATACCAAGCCTCATTCTAAGGAAATAAAAATCAATACCGTTCTCTATTGCTGCTGCCCCCGTCTCCCTGAGTTCTTCCCAGTTCGACTTCATGTACAGGTCATAAGTTTTCTTGTCAACCGACGCATTATATTTTTCCTGTGCGGTTGCTGTTAATGCCAGTAATAAAAAGAATATTGCTATTGCTGATCTATACATTTTCCCCTTATAGTTTTGTTTTTCAAAAATACTGTTATTTCGTTTATTCCTTCCTTAGATACTTTGATTTCAAATTTAACACCTTCTGTTTTCATACCGAGGAAGGATTTTGTTACACTCGAATTGAATGTTAATAAAGACGGATTAATTTCGTCATCTTTTTCCTTATAGGCAAGATTAAAATCTGCTTTAAGAAAAATATAAAACGGTGCGACGAAATCCTGAATTAATAATCCAGGCTTTGTATAAACGTGATTTATTGCAATTGTGTCCTCAACGATTAAATCTTTATAAAAGCAAAGTGGCGCCTTATACGTTGCCAGGAAAAAATAATATAACAAGGAACGTTTGCTTCCTACAAAGTTGTAAAAATAAAACACTCTGTCATCGTTTGCATAGTATGCATACGAGTTTGATTGCTTACAGTAAATATAAGACACATTATAAATATCGGTTATTGCTTCCCATTCGACTATTGTTCGTTTGCCTTTTATATCAACTTCAAACTTAATCTTCTGCCCGGGCAAGAAATGAAATGCGCTCTTCATAAGTGAATTAATTTCAAGGTTGCTTACTATGTCGTGAAGTTCCGGTTTGGAATATGACTTAAACGAAAGCGTCTTTGTTTCCTTTTTCAGATAATATCCAAGTGGATAGTCCACTGTTTCTGCGCCAACTATGGGTACCGACTGTAATTGAAAATGCAGATGCGGCTCAGGTGAACGTCCTGAGTTACCGCATGCAGCAATCATTTGCCCTGCCTTAACCCATTCACCCTTCGTAACTTTAAACGAATATGGTTTTAAGTGACTTATCTGAGAATAAAATCCGTCACTGTGTTTTATTATAATACTGTTTCCCCAGTTTGACTCTAAATTAATATCGCCAATCGGATTATCTGGAATACCATCGACTATTTCTTCCACTACACCATCGGATGGTGAAAGCACGGCCTTGTTGTAACAATAGTAATCCTCTAAAGACACACCCTCTCTGCCGTATGTGTGATGGTCAGAATCCCTTATTACAAAGTCCCACGCATACTGCCATTTATCCTTATGTGTAATCTCTCCGTTATGTCCTTGTGAAACACTCCATTCACCAAAGAATGGCAGCCTCATCGAGAAATATACTTTATCTTTGTATCGGTGGTTGTTGTTAACAAAATTGTAAAGGTTGACTTCTGGTGAGGCAGATTGAACAGATACTTCAGTAAGGTTACCGGTTTTATAAATTCTTGCTTTGATTACTATGAGGAACGAAATTACTACTATGTTAAAAGGTAAAGAGTAAACAACCAGTCCCCACGGAGCTAATATCTGATGCACTGCATAAGTTATTAATGTGATTATAGGTATTAATACCATTACCCATATGTATGATGATCTAGAAGGAATAATAAAGTATCCTCCGATGGCAATCGAAGTTAATATAAAATTAATTCCTATATCAGCAAAAGGCAGATATGTTACGTTTATTCCGATTAACTGATAGAAGAAATAAGCAGTGTAAAACCCTAATAAAGATAGGCTAAACCCGATTCTTGAATAGTAAAACAGTCCAACTGCAATAACCACCCCTGATAGAAGTTTCTGCTGAAAAAATATTCCGGCTAATGAAAGAAAATATATTTTGAGTGAGTTTGAAATACCAAGTGTATTCCACCATCTGTATATATCCACAACTTTCTCTCCGCCTAAACCATAAACATAATTCACAAAATATATATCACGTGTACTTAGCGCCAGCAACGGGATTTCTCTTGATGCTAATGAAATTATCCAGAAGGATAATAACAAAGGCAAACTTAGATATGGCACATAATACTTATCAAATATTCTTTCCAGAGTTATTAATGCAAAAAGTGTCATTATGGATGCTATCATTATAAGCAGTACTACTATCCAGCTCATCTCCATGTGCAGACCGATGCCAACACCAAGCAGTAACGAATTAAACCCGTAAAAACCTTTTTGAACTTTAAACTTGTCAAACCCAAGAAATTCTGCGGCAAGGTTTGTCGTTATTACGGCCACCAGTCCGCAGAGTCCTGAGAAAATATCAAAGAATGATACCAGCAGAAGTATTAGCGCAAATATAATTTTATCCGAAAAGAAAATTACGGAATAACTATTAAGCGTACTCGATATTAATCCTTTTGGTTTCAACAGATACTATTTATTAAGTTTTAGATGTTCCGGCATTCTTTCTAAAGATGTAATCGCAGCATTAGTTTCGTGGTCTCTTATTACGTGTACCTTTTCCTTTGTATCTATCATCACTACCCTCGGTCTTAACGTTATGAACTGCATCCATTGAGTCATGTTGTATGCGCCGATTCTGCTGATAACAACGTTGTCCCCTCTCTTCATTGGAGGTAAACTAACCGACTCTCTTATCTGGTCAATGTTCATGCATAAAGGTCCGTAAACACTCGTTACTTCAGTATGCTGAGAAAAATCCTGTGCAGGTGTAATTTTGTGCTCATACCAGAATGCTGTGAAGAGTAAGTTAACTCCGATATCAAGTATCGTTGTGCGTCGTCCGTCTGAAAGTTTTTTGTTAGCAATCACCGAACCTACCAAACTTCCTGCATCATCAATTAAAGCTCTTCCCGTTTCAAGAATCAACACAGGCAGGTTTTCAGGTTCTATCTGTGAATTAATTAAAGTTGTTGTAATCGCCTCTGCATAATCATCAAATGATGGTGATGTATCGATGCCCAGTAAATATGAGCCCTTCAAAGTATTCTTCGATGCAAAACCACCGCCTAAGTCGAGATAAGAAATGTTATGATTAAACTTTCTCTTAAGATTGATAGCAAGGTCGGCAAGTTTAGATGCGGCAATCGCATAAGAATTAGTTGTCAGCATAAATGTTCCTATGTGGCTGTGTATTCCCACTAAGTCAAATTTCTTACTTAACATTATTCTGTTAAGTGCTTCCCAGGCTTCACCGTTTTCATAGTTGAATCCAAACCTGTCCCACATCGGATATATTCCCGTATCCATATTCACTCTTATTGCGACCTTAGGTTTATTCTTGTGTTTATCGGCAATGTCAATCAGCATATACAACTCATCAAAATGGTCTATATGTATGTAAGAACTGTTTTCAATCGCAGTGTGTAAATCGTCTTCCGTTTTATCAGGACCATTGAATATAATCTTGTTTCCCGGCACCCCGTTTGAAATTGCTTTGTCATATTCAAACCTCGAAACTACTTCTGCCCATGAACCTTCCTGATGGAATACATTGCACACTGCATTTATGTAATTGGTTTTATATGACCAAGCAAACTGTACCTTTGGGTATCTTGTCTCAAATGCACGCTTTGCCTCGGCAAATGTTTTGCGTAATGTCTTTTCTGAAATCACGTACAGTGGCGACCCATGTTCTTTTACTAGGTCTTTAACTGCTACACCGTCAAGATGTGTGATTGGTTCAAACTCTGTCTTCATTCCAAACTTGGAAGAGATTCCAATGTTCAGCTTCTTTATTATAGGTCTTTCAAAATTTTCTTTTACCATATTGTTATCGTGTTTTAAAGTTCTGCGTAAAGAGATAGTTTTTCAAATTCGTTTATATCTGTTATTAAGTCGTATGAATACCTTATAAACAGTTTTCCTACTTCATACTTGTCAAATGGTTTTACGTTTTCACCAAGCGCAAGTTTTACAAGTGCTTCGGGCAGGTTCTGTCCTGCACCTACCGATAGATACACCCAGGCTGGAAGCCGCGGATTTATTTCAATTAAATAATATTCATTCTCAGGAGTTTTCATAATCTCAAGCTCCATACCGCCGCGCCATTTTGTCTGGCTGATTATGCTGTCTGTTATTTCTATAAGTTTCTCGTCGGCAATAGTGATTCCTGCCCAGGCTTTTCCTTTATCGGTAATATAAAGTTTTCTCATAGCCACTGCTCCTACAGTTGTGCCTTCACCGTCACCAAGCGCAACAACGTTCACTTCCGCACCAGCAATATTTTCCTGTACAATTATCGGGAATCCCCATTTAGCAGAGATCTTTCTCACATTTGCTTTTGCCTGCTCTGGATTGTATGCAATCGTTGCATCATAAAACTTACCCTTTATGAAAACAGGATATTTGAAATCCTTCATTGCGTTTTCAATTTCATTTTCCGAAAATATAGATTTACTT
>JBMOHR010000102.1:0-9575 GCA_049317745.1 Ignavibacteria bacterium | reverse complement strand
AAGTCTGCGTTTACTGTCTTCAGATAAATCAACTGAATATTTTAAAAGATATTCTTTTAAATCTTTTATGTACGAAGCTCTTTCCTCAAGGTTACCAATGTTATTTATCTTTATCTTTAATTCATTCAGTCCGAAACTCTTCAGAAAGAATACTCCAAGTGAAATTAATTCGACATCTGCTACATATTCACTGCTGCCTATAACTTCTGCACCAAACTGCGAAAACTCCCTGTACCTTCCTGCCTGTGGCCTTTCGTGTCTGAACATATTCGATATGTAATAAAGCTTAGTGACGGGGGATATATTGTATAAACTGTTTTCAATGTACGACCTTATTACAGGTGCTGTCATTTCAGGCTTTAAAGTAAATTCAGCGTCGTGAAATGAGTACATTTCCTTCGATACTATATCCGTTTCTTCACCGATGCCCCTTTTGAATAGCTCTGTCTTCTCAAAAGTCGGTGTTCTGATTTCCTTGTAGTTAAACAAGGTTGCAATTTCTCTTAACTTCTTTTCTATGTGCTGACGTTTAAACGCATCATCAGGTAAAAAATCAAGTGTCCCTTTTGGTTTCGATATCATAATAATTTTATATAACTAAAAATTTACTCATTTATGTAAATAGTTAAAAGGTAAAAGCATTTTGCGATTTAATTGTCAAAACTTATTCTTTCTGTATCCGATAAGACCCCCTCACTATATATACTATTTTATTTCCCTTTTTTGCCATTCGGTGTTGAAATACTAAATCAACATACGTTTTTTAAATATCTTATCTTGGTCACTCATTGGTCTGTCCTTGGTCTATGATTAGTCTCTAAGAAGTCTTGTTTAAATAGTCTTCAATTAAATATTTCGCCCAATAAAAAAAGCCCTTATTCAGGGCTTTTTATAAAAGTATCATCTAGATTATTTTATTAGCAGCATTCTCCTGGTCTCTGATATATCATTTGCTGTAATTTTGTAAAAATAAACTCCGCTTGTTAGTTTCGAGCCGTCGAATGTCTTTTCATAAACTCCCGGTTGCAATTTCTCATTCACAAGAGTCTGTACTTCGCGCCCCGTAACGTCATATACTTTTATCCTTACATCACTGACAACTGACAATTCAAAACGAATAACTGTACTTGGATTAAACGGATTCGGATAGTTCTGTGATAATGCAAAACTTCCTGGAGTTTGTGAAGTAATTTCAGAGTTACCAGTCATTAAGTCACTCGTTTTTACTATCATTCCGCCCTGTCCCATTACCCATCCTGTCATCGGATTTATAAAACTCATAGTAGTTATACCGTTCTGTGAGAGGAAAGGTACATTTGTAAAACTCGAACCGCCATCCGTGGATTTCCTGAATTCCCCAAACACTCCTCCCAAAAGAACTGTAACAGAATCAAGAAGGTAAACCACTTGTACAGACATTCCTGTGGCAGTACTTAATGCCCAGGTATTCCCGCCATTTGTGGTCTTATACAGATTATTACCACCTGCAGCATATCCTGTATTTCCATTGTAAAATTTGTAACTTATAACATACGTGTTAGTAACTGATTCAGGTAATGTTGTCCAGTTCAGTCCGCCGTTTGTAGTCTTCCTGAAATATGTATGCGGCGATACATAAGTCGACGCATATCCGGTTAGTGAGTTAACAAACTGCAATCCGTTTAATTGTGTTGTCACAGAATCAATGAATGTCCAGTTTGTGCCTCCGTTTGTAGTCCTGAATGTGCTGAATGATGTCTGTAGTACTCCTGTACTTGCATTCAGGAAACATAAATTGTTAACATAATTATTTATACCGGGAACTGTAACTGACCAGTTATTCCCTGCATCTGTTGTTTTTAAAATCTGGTCATTCCCGAATACTGGTATTGCATAACCTGTATTAGCATCTATAAACTGAATTCCTGTAATGTTATTACCGCTCGTCGGTGTTAAATTCTCTACCCAGTTTGTGCCGCCGTTCGTTGTTTTAAGTATAATACCTCCATTCATTGAAGCAAAACCAGTATTTGCATTTAAAAACCAGGAACTGAATATGTATGTATTCCTTCCGGTAATTAAACTGTTCCACGTTATACCCGCATCCGTGGATTTCATATTACTTCCGTATAAACCAGACGCATAAATTGTCCCTGAAGGAAAATACTTAACTGCACTTAGTCTGTTCGCATTTGCCGGAGGAGGTACCTGAAATGTCCAGTTTGTGCCTCCGTTAGTTGTCTTCAGGAACTCGCCGTTTTCACAAACAGCAGTTCCGTTCAATGCATTGTAAAATGACATTGAATATATTGTGTAAAAATTTGGTGCATTAACGTTTGCCCAGTTCAAACCACCGTTTGTTGTCTTTAACACCAGACTGTTAGTACCGCAAACATATCCTGTTAATGAATCAGTAAATTGTACGTCAAATAATGTTGCAGTTGTCGATGCTATTAATTGTGATGTCCAGTTTAAACCACCGTTAGTAGTCTTTTGAATTGTCCCGCCATAAGAACATACATAAGCTAAATTCGGAGTGACGTAATCAAGCCCGTATAGACTCTGCGCAATCCCGTTAACATTAGTCCAGTTCGTACCTCCGTTTGTCGTATAATAAATTCCCTGGTATGAAGAAATCGCTATTCCGCTGTTTGCATTTATAAATTTAATCTTCTTAATTGCAAATGGCGTCCCGAGGTTTGTAACAGCCCAGTTTAAACCACCGTTCGTCGTCTTCATAATCACTTTATCGTTAAAGCCTGCACCTATAAACCCTGTAGTTGAATTTATAAAATTGATAGAGTTCACATTATAATTATTTCCTGTGTTCTGTATACTTATGTTTGCACCGCCGTTTGTTGTTTTAAGAAGAGTTCCAAAATCCCCTCCGAAATATCCCGTGCTCTCATTGAAGAAGTATGATGACAGCAGGGAATTAGCATTTGGATAAGGATACTGCCACGTCCAGCTTTGTGCAAATACATTTGCTGCAATAAATAATATAACAGCTAAGAATGTTGTTTTTGTTTTCATATTTTTATTATTTCATTATAAAACATCTGTGAACTCAATTAGTTCAAAATTCATTGTATGAAAGAAATATTTTTAGTCTTAATATCCTTTCTTATCTCTGTGCAAACTCTGTGATCTCTGTGAACCAATTCAGATTCTAAGTAGGGTATTAAATTACGAATTTATCTTAATTTTTCTTATCAGTATATTGCAGTATACAAATTAATCAAATCTCATAACAATGGATAATTTTTTTGCAACAGATATTTTCAGGAACCGTCATATAGGTCCAAGAGAAAATGATTTGAAAGAAATGCTTAAAGTTATTAAAGCAGATTCACTCGATAAACTTATTGACGAAACAGTACCTTCAAACATCAGACTCGATAAACCCTTAAACCTCGATAAACCTTTATCGGAATTCGAATTACTTAACAGATTAAAATCCATCGCTTCAAAAAATAAGTTGTTTAAAAGTTATATCGGACTCGGTTATTATAATACAATCCTCCCTTCAGTTATTCAGAGAAATATTTTCGAGAATCCGGGCTGGTATACTCAGTACACTCCTTATCAGGCAGAAATATCCCAGGGACGCCTTGAAGCACTCCTGAATTTTCAGACTATGATTACTGACCTTACAGGTCTTGCAGTTGCTAATGCATCCTTGCTTGACGAAGCTACTGCAGCATCTGAAGCAATGCTTATGACTAAGTCGCTTCGTAAGGGCCCTAAAGCAAACTCAAACACTTTCTTCGTATCTGAAGAATGTTTCCCGCAGACAATCGACGTCGTCAAAACACGTGCGATACCTCTCGGAATAAACGTTGTTGTTGGTGATCATAAAACTGTAGAACTAACCGACGACATCTTCGCAGTTCTCGTTCAGTATCCTGCTTCTGATGGACAGATTTACGACTACACAGATTTCTTCGCAAATGCTAAATCAAAAAATATATTTACTATAGTTGCCGCAGACTTACTCAGTCTTGCTATATTAAAACAACCTTCTGAATTCGGTGCTGATATAGCAGTCGGTTCAACTCAGCGTTTTGGTATTCCGATGGGATTCGGCGGACCGCACGCAGCTTACTTCGCAACACGCGATGAATATAAGAGACAGATTCCCGGTAGAATTATCGGCGTAACAATCGATTCACACAACAACAAAGCCTACCGTATGGCTCTGCAAACAAGAGAGCAGCATATTAAACGTGAAAAGGCAACCAGTAACATCTGCACTTCGCAGGTTTTACTCGCTATTATGGCTGGTATGTATGCAGTCTATCACGGACCCGAGGGCATTAAAAAGATTTCAAACAAGGCTCACAAGTCAGCAATACTCTTAAGTGAATTACTTAAATCAGCAGGTTATAAACAAACTAACACGCAGTACTTCGATACTTTAAAGATTGAAGTCGATAACTCAAAAATAGATTCCATAAAACATAAAGCTGAAAGTAAGTGTATTAACTTCAGGTATGGAAACGGTTTCATCGGTATATCACTCGATGAAGCTACAAGCCTTGCAGACCTTGCAAACATTATATCTGTATTTAACGAAGGTATCACTGCAGAGAAAGTAATGGAATCAATGAAGAAAGATTTAAGTGATTCTATCAGCAATGACATTTACCGCAAAGGTGATATTCTTACTCATCCGGTATTCAGCAGATACCATTCTGAAACTGAAATGATGAGATATTTGAAATCACTTGAGAATAAAGATCTGTCTTTAACAGGTTCAATGATTCCTCTCGGTTCGTGTACTATGAAACTCAATGCCGCAACAGAAATGTTCGGAGTCACGTATCCTGAATTTGCAAACATTCATCCTTTCGTTCCTCTCGATCAGGCAAAAGGCTATACTGAATTAATAAGTGAACTCGGTAAAGACCTATGCGAGATTACAGGTTTTGCTGGTATATCCTTCCAGCCAAACTCTGGAGCACAGGGCGAATACACAGGTTTGATGGTAATCCGTCAGTATCACGTGAAAAGGGGAGACACTCACAGAAATATTGCCCTCATCCCAAGTTCTGCACACGGCACAAACCCTGCAAGCGCAGTAATGGCAGGTATGAAAGTTGTCGTCGTTGCCTGTGATGACCACGGTAACATTGATATGAATGATTTAAAAAAGAAAGCCGAAGAAAATAAAGATAATCTTTCCTGTATAATGGTAACTTATCCGTCAACACACGGAGTGTTCGAAGAATCAATCATCGAACTCTGCGATGTCATCCATAAATACGGCGGTCAGGTTTATATGGACGGTGCTAATATGAATGCACAGGTCGGCTTAACAAGTCCCGGAAAAATCGGTGCAGACGTTTGTCACTTAAACCTTCATAAAACATTTACCATTCCTCACGGCGGTGGCGGACCTGGTGTAGGACCAATCGCAGTAGCAAAACATTTAGTCGAATATTTGCCGTCGCATCCTGTAGTTAAAATCGGAGGCGAAAATTCCATATCCGCAGTATCTGCAGCTCCATACGGGTCTGCCGGAATTCTTGTCATTCCTTACGCATACATAAAGATGATGGGAAGCCTTGGTTTAACAGAAGCAACTAAGTACGCAATACTCGAAGCCAATTATGTGAAAGATAAACTCAGCGGTTACTACAAAGTTCTTTACACAGGTATCAAAGGACGCGTTGCACACGAATTAATATTCGATATGCGCGAATTCAAGCTAACTGCAAAAGTTGAAGTTATCGATATCGCAAAACGTTTAATGGATTATGCATTCCACGCTCCTACAGTTTCTTTCCCTGTTGGCGGAACGCTTATGTTCGAACCAACTGAAAGTGAATCGAAAGAAGAACTCGACAGATTCTGCGAAGCAATGATTAAAATCAGAGAAGAAATTACCGAAATCGAAAACGGAACTATGAGTGACACAGACAATACTCTGCATAATGCACCTCATACAGCAGAAGATGTTTGCAGAAACGAATGGACACACACATACTCAAGAGAAAAAGCAGCTTTCCCAGTCGATTCATTGAGGAAGAATAAATACTGGACATCAGTAGGAAGAATAAACGATGCATACGGCGACAGAAACCTCGTCTGCAGTTGTCCTCCTATAGAAAATTATGCCACAGAATAATTATAAAAGAGTAACACAAGCTACCCTCCTTCCCAAGCTCCAGCTTGGGAAGGTATTATTATACTTGGGAAGGCATTATAAGTCTCTATCATCACATTGACCAGAACCGATAAAATATCATTAACCCTTATCTTTATCTTCTCAGCATTAAACCTCTTCTGGGTTTATTCACTCCCGGTTCTCCCATTCGTCGACCTGCCATTTCATCTGGCAGAAAGTGTCATCATTAAGAACTTCGACAATCCCGCATTGTTTTTCAGCAGGTTCTTCGCAATCCCAACACTCATCAAGTCAAACATTTTCTATATGTATTTCTGTTCTCTCAGCATTTTCCCGAATGTGGAATTCGCCAGCAGAATATTCTACAGCATCTATATCTTTATTTTCCCTTTATCAGTTTTTGTATTAATCAAAACCCTGAAAGGGAACACAGCATTTTCGCTTTTGTCATTCATATTCCTTATAAACCATAACGTTCACTGGGGATTCGTTAGTTATACAGTGTCCGTACCCGTACTTATCCTTACTTTTACGTCATTTTATCAATATTTCATACAGAATAAGCGCAAACATGCTTATTTTATATGGATTTTGTTCATTATTACGTTCACTTTGCACTTTCAGATGGCAATCTTCTCAATCCTAATATTTTCATTGCTGACATTGATCTATCAGAGGCGGGAAGTAAAGCAAATCATCATAAATATTGCCTCAGTCTTACCCGTTCTTGCTATAATGGTATATGCTTATCTTCAGGATAGCCAGGGAGGTACAACTCCCTTATTACCATATATGTTAACCTACTATACTTCAAACTATTTCACCACATTACTGGACAGGTTTATGATTCTTCTCGTCATAGACAATTCATTCATCCTCGGCGGACCAAACGGCGCTTATCATTCTCTTTTGCTGACAATCCCAATTGTTCTGTTCTTCATCTATTTCCTGATAAAGTCAAAGTCAGCGTCACTTTTAAACACCGTAAACAATAAGTTTTTATTCATCCTCACAGGTATAACTTTTGCCTGTTACGTATTTCTTCCTGATATCATCCCGGGACAGAATGTAATCTTCGAAAGATACTCAGTCATACTGTTTCTGCTGATCATAACTTTAATCTCTGCAATCAGATTATCAGATAAATCCTTTAAATATATTCAGATTATTATCCCGCTCCTGATTCTCGCTCAGTCAGTAATTATACTTGATTATATGCTCGACTTCAAAAAATCTACTTCTGATTTCAACAAAGATATCTTTCCAAATACTTCAAACCAGAAACTTGCAGGCATTATGCTCGATAATGACTTCCGCGGAAGTAAAATATATGCTCATTTCCCTATGTACTACACAGTCTGGTACAATGGCATCACAGCAGGACTTATCGACTACCGTTTCGGACTCATCAAACGTAATGTTTCTGTTGACACATTACCCGTGTACAAAGAATGGATTGACAACTCCATAAACTTCGACGAATACTATAAACCCGTAGATTTCCTCCTCGTAAAATCCAGAGAAGATTTAAAGTTTAACAATTTCTCTCCTGAAAAAGAATCAGGAAAATGGAAACTTTACAAATCAAACAGGTAAGAAAAATCAGCCTCGCAAGTTCCGAAGGAATTTAATCTATCCCATAACTATCCGGATTCATTTAATTCTGTAACGAAGCCGTTGATAAAGTATTTTACCTCTGAATTAATGAAATTAGTGTGGAAAATAATTTAAAAATATGCGTTGATTATAAATGCAATGGATATTATTTTAGTAATAAATAAACCAAAGTTAAAATGATAAAGGTCAGTTATCTTTGTTTTAGTAATCAGAAATTTTCTTCAATTCAGAAAAGTCACAAAAGATTCAGGCACCTCTATGCCGAAAATAAATATCCTTTATACAATTGCAGTAAATATAAATATATGATTAAGAAAGTCAGTTTAATATATTTTCTAATGTTACTTCTTTCACTATTACCGATTTTAAGTATTTATTCACAAAACATTATAGTTTACAATTCGAGTAATTCAGGGTTGCCGGAAGATGATGTCACATGTATAACACCGGACAAATACGGTGCAAAATGGATTGGAACATCGGACAGTGGTATAGTTAAGTTTTACAATAATCAATGGTCGCGATACGATTCAGCAAATTCAGGAATGCCAGGTAATAAAATCAGAGATATTGTATTTGACAGGAACGGTATTATGTGGGTGATTATATCTGGGAAAGGATTGGGCAGGTATGACGGACAAAATTGGATACTTTATAATCAGAACAATTCACCTTTAAATGGTGTGAGTTGTCTCGCCGTTGACAGTAATGATACAAAATGGATGGTAACTGCGGGGAGACTTGCTAAATTTGATAACACTAATTGGACTTTATTCGATACTGCCAATGGAGGTTTTTATTCGGGTTCTCTTGGAATGGATTTCGAGGGTGATACACTTTGGATAGCGGCAGGATTAAAAGGACTTGCAAGATACTGCAATGGAAGTTTGAACTATTATAATATGCAAAATTCGGGGATGCCTGATAATGTTGCTAGATGTATTTATATCGATAAAAGCAGAAATAAATGGGTAGGAACAATGTTTGGTGGGGCTGCGAAGTTTAATTCAGCACAGAATATATGGACCAATTTCGATTTAATGGATTCCTTAAACCTTGGAAACAATCTTGTACCTGATATTATATCAGATGATTCAAGTACATATTTTAATACATCATTTGGATTATATAGATACTCAAGAAATGGCTTTCAGCTTATAAACAATGGTGGAGTAAATTGTTTGAATTATGATAAATATTTTAATCTATGGATAGGGAATACGAACGAAGTGGTTATTTATAACCCGTACGGAATAGTTAATGTAAAGAATGATGAAGAAATAATTCTTAAGAGATTTACATTGCACCAGAACTATCCGAACCCGTTTAATCCGAGTACGAAGATAAGGTTTAGTGTGGTTAATGGATTCCCGATCAAAACATTCGGGAATGACCCGCCGCGGCGGGTAGTGCTAAAAGTTTACGACGTGATGGGTCGCGAAGTGCAAACACTCGTGAATGAATCGTTGAAGTCCGGGACGTATGAAGCCACTTTCGACGGCTCGAGCTTGCACAGCGGCGTGTATTTTTATAAATTGATTACCGATGGTTTTTCGGAAACAAAGAAGATGATAATGATGAAGTGATTTAACTCTCATCACAAATTTATCTCTGTATGTGCCGTGTGTGTTTTACTCACTTACTACTAAGCCTTCTGCTTCAAAAATTTCTATTCTGAATTACATTCCAGAATTAAAAGGGGATTGGTTATAGAATGGTATTAACAGAAGATTAATTATCTCACTATCATCATTTCCCTCATCGTAACATATTTTCCGGCAGATAATCGTAATTAGTATAACGCTCGATAATCCATATCCGTCAAAATTTATTTTGAAATATCCTGCAT
>JBMOHR010000101.1:0-9776 GCA_049317745.1 Ignavibacteria bacterium | reverse complement strand
CTCCCTGGCATAATGGAAATTTCTTTGGTTGCATTTTGTCTTTTAACTGCGGATAACAGAAAATCATCAATTTGTTTAACAACAGGATTCCCTACATAATAAGATTTAACACCTACATCATCGGAAAGTTTTTTCTCAAAAGGGAATATAACGAAACATATATCTATTAACGACTTTAGTTTCTTAATTCTGCTCTGATGCCATGCCCATACCTGGGGAGTTATATAATAAAATATTTTACCTTTAAAACGGGATTTGATTTTTTCAGCAATACGAAGGTTAAATCCCGGAAAGTCGCAAAGGATTAGTACTTTCGGTGATAACTTCAGAATGTGTTTGGCGGTATTATTCAGTCTGGATTTTAAATGAAAATAATTCTTTGCAATATTTACGAAGCCAATATGATTAATCTCGGAATAATCGAAAAATATTTCCGCACCAGCATCTTTCATTCTGGCGCCACCAATTCCCTGAATCTTGGCAGAAGGATTTTGTGAAATTAGTTTATTTATCAGGTGTGAGGAATGTAAATCACCCGAAGATTCTCCGGCAATTATAAATATATCACACATTTATTGTATATTAAAATCTAATCGTAAAGCCACCAATACCACTAACGAACGTAGAAGTACCTTTAGGTTCAAATATTGAGTTAACTTTACTTTTTAAAGTAATAAATAATGAGTTTGTAAGAACGAGTTCGCCACCAATACCTGCATTACCGCCAAACTTGAATGCTGTTTGTGATGCATAATTTGAAGTTGGAGTAGAGCCGGAACTTTGCATAAATATATAAGGACCTATACCTGCTTCAATAAAGAAACTGGAGCGATAGCATTTTGGTCTGAAGTAAAAACGAACACCAACAGTTGATTCAAAATATCCTGGTGCAGGAGCTAAAGTGTCTTTTGGTGAAAGCAAATCGTATTTAATTTCTGCGTATAAAGCAACTTCTGTATTAACTCTGTATGCAAGGTCAAACCCGAAACTCGAACTCGTGAAATAATTATCTACAAAATAAGTGCTCAAAGGATTCATAAATCCTCCCTGCAGTGTTAGCTGGAAAAAGTTCTTTGTCTTGAAACCTTTTAATTCCGGATTACCAGTTTTCAATAAAGTAGTATTCTGAGAAAAAGCCTGATGTCCGCAGAACATTATAAATATTAACAGAATTACTATTCTTTTCATTAAATTACTATTTGTTTTTTGTAATATAAGCAAAAATTAAAAGAAAATAAATTTTAAAAGTACTATAATAGAAATTATAACTGCCGCCTGAATAGAACGTTTTTCTGATTTTAATCCTTCTTTCAGGTCAAATATCAGCTTAGATTTTATCTCAACAGGTAAAGATTTTGGAAATGGAAAGAACCTATAAACGTGACTGCAGTATGTTTCAAAATTTTCTTTATAAGTTATGCGTAAATAACCTTCTTCATTAAAAATAATGAGATAATACTGAAATGTGAAATAAACTACAGCTATTATCAGCAGGAATGGAAATAATGCATTACTCATAATACCGATACCGGCATACATCATTATATTTCCCCAGTACAAAGGATTCCTTATGATTGCATAAGGTCCCTGAGTTACTAAATTAGAGCCGCCAACTCCTGTGGTAGTTCTTGTTTCGCTTCCTGCATAGCTGACAGACCAGACTCTAATAGATTCTCCGATTAACAATATTAAAAACCCGGCTACTATTGTAACAGGTGTAGGGTTCATGAATAATATCATTAAGAATACAAATGGCAGGGGAGTGTAGCTGCGATATTTGAATAATATATTACCAAGTTTTTCCATATTAACCTCCGAAGAGTACTTCCTTTCTTAAAGTTTTAGCATTTTGTCTTTGCTTAATCTGGCCTTTGGATATTAATTTAATAAGTTTACTTTTTATGTCTGCAAAGTCTTTATAATCGTAATAAGTAATGTTGTTCTTCCAGCAATAAGACGCGAGTGAGTGTTTTGCGAATACTATATCAGCATAATGGCTGACGCAAAAATCTGAAACTCCATCGCCAATGAATACAGAAATTTCTTTATCGAAATCGTTTGTGTTAGAAATCAGGATATTCCTTTTGCTCATCCCGCAGGAGTTGCAGTGTTCATCTGAATGGGGAAAATCGCAGGACAACTTTAAAGACCCATCGACTTCTTTGGTTGATAAAGTATTACAATAGAACGGTAAATCGATGTTAAACTTATTTAAGACATATTTGATATAATAGTCCAGACCTTCACTTAAAAGATATATGCCGAAATTATTTTCTTTACAATAGTCTACAAAGTCCAGAAAATAATCATCCAATTCCTGAAGTTCAATATAAGTATCAAATATTTTAAAATCAAAGTCTTCTACTAAATCAAGTTCGCGTTTAATGCATTCTCTTGATGTGATTTCTCCATTGCTGAAATCATTACAAACATTCTCAAAAGCTTTTGTGTCTTTTATGAACCTACCGAGTGCATCTACCCAAACATCTTTCTTAGTCACAGTGCCGTCAAAATCACAGAATATTTTTAGTTTTGGGATTTTCAATTCAGGTTAGTTGTTTTTAAATCTTGTCTCAACGATAGTTGTTACGCCGGGTTCCTGCATAGTTACGCCATAAAGCGTATCCACGGTTTCCATAGTACGTTCATTATGAGTAATAAGAATAAACTGAGTCTTCTCAGAGAATTTTCTAATCATATTATTGAACCTGCCGAGGTTAGCAACATCTAACGGAGCATCAACTTCATCTAGTACGCAGAAAGGAGAAGGCTTTACGAGATAGATTGCAAAAAGTAAGGCGATAGCAGTTAATGTCTTTTCTCCTCCTGATAGTAATTCAATTGATGTAGGCCTTTTGCCTCTTGGCTTAGCGGTAATTTCTATCTTTGCTTCAAGAGGGTCTTCACTAATCTTACCATTTTCATCTTCATCGTAAACAAGTTTAAGGTTGGCTTCGTCACCTTCCTGGAACAGTTCTTTGAATATTCTTATGAAGTTTTGTCTTATTTCCTCGAATGTTTTAAGGAATCTTTCTTTGGCTTCGTTATTAATCTTGTCTATAGTCTTATTAATATCTCTTTCGGATTCGAGTAAATCGTCTCTTTGTACAACCATCTTTTCAAGTTCGTCTTTCTGACTCTGATAATCTTCCCAAAGTAATTGCTGGAATCCACCGCCTAATTTTTTAAACCTGTCAGAAAGAGAGTCAATATCCTTATATGCTTTAGTTTCATCAAAGACTCCGTCATTCATCAAATAATTCGCACGTGCAGATTCGAGGTCGGGCAGTAATTCTTCAGGGATGCTTTCAATATCCATTTCGTATTTCTTGAAGAGTATTTCCCTGAATTGTTCCGACTTTATTTCATATTCACGAATTTTAATCTGAGAATCTACAAGTAGCTGCGAAACTTTATCAAACTCACGTCTCTTTATCCTTTGCTCCTGTTCAATCTCTTCTTTCTCAGTCTTTTTTCTGCTCAGAACTTCTTCGTTCTCATCCAGCTTCTTTTTTATAATATCTTTCTTGAACTGCAGTTCGGTGATTTCTGATAGATTCTTTTCTATAATACTTTTATGTTCTTCCACCTGAACAGTGTATTCATCTATTAATCTTGTATTCTTCTTTGTCTGTTCGGTTTGAAACTCCAGTGTGTTTTTTAATCTTGAAAGATTATTCTCTTCATTCTTCAGTTCATTCTTGAGTCTGTTAAACTCAATCAGGAAAGTATTATAATCGGCCTGATTTTCGGTATGCTTAATATCAATTTCGGTAAACTCTTCGGATAGAAAAGCCAGTTCTCTCTCTAAGTTTGACTGTTCATTTTCTAACTTACTTAAACTTTTAATAAGTTCATTTATCAGTTCAGTGAGTTCAATGTTATCAGTTTTTAACTTACTGTAAGCATCATCGTTTTCAGCAACGTTTTTATTAAGTTCTTTAAGTTTAAAAATTATCAGGGCGGAGTCATTATTCAGTTTCCCAAGCTTTTTATTAGAGGCATCAAGAGAAGCCCTTAATTCATTATCATTGATAGTTTCGAATGTACTGATTAGTGTTTTAAGTTCTGCGTCTTTATTTTCGAGTGTTTCTTCAAGTTTATATACATCGGCTCTAAGTTTTTCAATCTGATTTTCTCTTCCTAATTTCAGGTTTTCCTCTTTTGTTCTGCCACCTGACCTTACAACACTGTGAGTCACAATATCACCGTCGAGTGTGATAAACTTATAATAATTATCAGAGGAGAGTTTAAATGCAGTGTCTAAATCTTCTACTATGATATATTCGTCAAGAATATATCTAAACAGAAACTCATATTCTTTATTCTTTAATTTAATGAATGAATCTGCAAAGCCGTAAACATTCTTATCTTTAAGCAATGCAGGTTTGTAATAATCAAAATCAATTGCTAAAGGAACCTGGTTTTCCTGAATTAGCTTGTCGTTCAGAATGAATGTTACCTTACCTTTATCTTCAGTGCTGAGTTTCTCTATTAATTTATTTAAATATCTTGAATCATTGATGACAAGATAATTAGATACTTCACCAAGTGCAGTTTCGATTGCAATTTTAAATTTATCATCGACATTAATAGAGTCAATAACTGTGTTGACATAATCAATATCGGAATCGCTCTTTATTGCCTTGATACCCTCGGCATAATCTTCGAATGTATCCACAAGATGCTGAAGGTAAGAAAGTTTACTCTTATTGTTTTCAAGAATGATAGTTAATTCAGTAAACTCGTTCTTCGATATTTCTATTTCTGAACTCAGTTTGTCTTTTCTGTCGAGTTCATCCCTTAGTCTGATCTCTAAAGATTTTTTAACTTCATTTTCTTTATCGATTAATGATTCAATATCATTCTTCTCTCTCTCGAGTTTTGAAATATCCTCAAGGAATACCTGATTCGAAGAAGACAGTACAGTTAACTGTTCTAAGTTCTTTTCCTGTGTGTATTTATTCTTCTCATAATCGGTTTTCTTCAGAGAAAGGTTTTTGTTACTTTCTTTTAATCTTTTACCGAGTTCCGATATTTCAACTTTCTTTCCATTAATTAAAGATATAGTCTTATCAACACTGGATTTCTTTTCTACTAAAGATACTTCTGATATTTCCAAAGTACGTTTCAGTACGGAAATTTTCTGAGAAACCTCATCTGATTTTTCATTATTCTTACCTATGTTTTCGGTAAGTGTTTCATTCTCTTCGGAAAGCCTTTCGATGTTATTACTGAAACTCTTGTTTTTTTCATTGTTTACAAGGTTATCTTTTTCAAGAGAGTTTAATTCATCCTTAACGTCTTCCAGTTCATAATTAATGGATTCGGAAGTTTCTTCGAGAGATTTAATATCAGGCTGGATTGAATCATACTTCTCGTTGCTGATAATTAATTCAGCTTCAAGGTTTGACTTTAAAGTCAGGTTCGCGTTCTCATGGTTTTTAATATCCTGAATCTCTGAATGCATTTTATTGTATTCAAAAGTGTAATATATGATTTCAAGTAATTTTAAATCATTAGCGACAATTTTGGCTTCTTCGTTCTTTTTTGCCTGTCTTTCAAGAGTTGCAACATTTCTTTGTTTCTCACGGATTATATCGTTAACCCGTTTAAGAGTCTCCTTAACTGATTCAAGTTTCTTATAAGTTAAGTCACGATTTTGTTTGTATGACACTATCCCTGAAGCTTCTTCGAACATCTTACGCCGTTCATTTTTAACGTGAGACAGAATGGTTTCAATCATCTTTAACTCGATAACTGAATATGCATCTGGTCCGATACCTGTATCGACGAATAAAGTCTTAATGTCTTTTAACCTTACTTTAGTGCCGTTGAGGTAGTATTCAGTTTCACCGCTTCTATAGAACCTACGGGCAATCTGAACTTCGGAATACTCAGTAGGAAGAATATTTCTGTTATTTTGAATAGTTAATGCAACTTCAGCGACACTAAGCGGTTTTCTTTTGCTTGTACCACTAAAAACGACATCGTCACGTTTTTCACTTCTGAGAGCTTTATCACCCTGTTCACCCAAAACCCATCGCAATGCATCTACAATATTGGATTTACCGGAACCATTCGGGCCAACGATGGCAGAGACACCACCACTAAATTCTATGGTTGTTTTTTCCGGAAATGACTTAAACCCAAATATTTCTAATTTTGATAAATACAATCAGTTATAACTTTTAATTAACGACACAAAAATGTTTAAAGATTTATAGAAAACGAAGTAATAATAATTAATGCTAAATATAATGAGGATTATAAGTGTCCCATAAACAAACGATTTAATAATTCCTAAATCGAAAACGTACCTTAATCCATTTAATAATTTAAACAAGCAATATAACAGAACCGCAAAATATAAGTATATTGAAAGAGATATGAAAGATGAACTGCTTGCCAATAATTTACTGAAAATAATACCTATTAAAAGGAAAATGAGGAAAACAACAAAAGACCAGGCGTAGACAGAAAGTGCCGGTCTGAGTTTAACATTCTTTTTCACTAATTTCAGGCAGAAGTTCGTAAATAAGTATGCTAATGAAAACAGCGAAACCATAATTAATGAAAGAATAAAGAATAGTAAAAAAGGATTATTTATGAATGAATAGAACATTAATAAGAGTCCGTCACTGTCCACTGTTTTTGAGAGAATGAAATTGAAATCAGTATCGATACGAAGGTGATAAATTATAGTGCTGAAAAACAGACCGATCGATGTAGAAAGATAAAACAGCAGGAGAAAATTCTGTAAGCCCGAAATGGAATTTTGTTCTTTAATTATGTACAGGAAATTCTTGGATGTAAACAAACTTTTCCAGAGATTATCCTTAAAATTTCTTATTTTACCTGAAGTAAGGATTAATAGTATTAAGAGCGACAATCCAATTACTATAAAAAAGTAAGAAGAGTTCCGGTATGAGAATATTTCGTTGCCTTCGGGTATTTTCTGGAAGCCCTGATTGTTTAACATCCGTTTTAAAATTCCCGAAGTATATTTAGGGTTTCTGTTGAAATCGAATATACCGTTTGTATTAAGAAAAGGATTATCTGCTGAATACTGAATAACCATAGGGGATTCTGCATTGTAGTCAGCATAGGAATTGATAAAAGTGCCTGATAAATTCGAAGAGACTTTATATAAGTCAGTAAGGAACTTTGCCTGATACTCTATGCTTCTAATATCACCAAACCCATTTCTGTTGTTGTTGTCAACACTTACACCAAAGCCGGAAATAAAGTTAAAGGAATTAGTGCCAATATTTTCGATTTTAGATTTAGCATCGTTCAGATTGTTATCAATGATGTTAAATCCTTTGATACTAATAATTTTAGATACTTTATCATCATTTAAATTTCTGCTTGTATAGTATAAGGGTCTGTAATCTAATAGAGAAGCCGATTCTTTAATCCTGTTAGCATAGTTTTCGGATTCGGATGAAGTAACATCAAAATCATTACCTATGCCCCAGAACAGGATTGCGGGGGAATCTTTATCTCTCTTTACAATATTCTCAAAATATTCAATAGCTTCTTTAACATATTTCTCATCTCCTAAAAGCGATTTAGGTATATTGTTAAAAGGAAATTCCTGAAGAACAAACAATCCGATTCTTTGTGCGATTCTAATAACAATAGGGTTAGCAGATTTTCCAGGCACGCGAATACAGTTAAAGCCAATATCTTTAATCTTTAGCAAATCTTTTTCGGTTTCGGCATAATCCAGTGCGGAAGCAAATTTAGACTGGTCTTCAAAATAATTGATACCGTTTAATTTATACTTTGAATCATTAACGTATAGATCACTTCCGGCAACTTTAATCTTTCTGAACCCTGTTTCGCAGATAATATCGTCAATAAGCACATCTTTATGGAACAGATGGGTTTTTATAATATAGAGTTTCGGATTATCGGGTTTCCATAATTCAACACTTTTTATTGTGATATTATTAACAGCCTTATAGCTCTGATAACTTTTTACATCAAGTTTAGATACTGAACTTTCAAACACCTTAGTTGTATCAGACTTCCTGAATATCACTGTTTTGATGCTAAATGAATTATCCTCTGCTATAATATTATCTATATTAAGAGTGTTAACATTAATCCTGTTAGTAAGCTGAATTACGTTATCATTCTCAAAAGTATAATTGATTAGAGATTCGCTAATATAGATTTTCGGAACAGCGATTAAATAAATGTTTGAAATAACGCCTGCGTAGTTCTTTGCATAATTAACCTGGCTTGAAAGAGGGAAAGTGGAGGAATTGTTCAGTTCATTCTCAATTCTGATAGAAACAGAATTATGTGAAAGGACAAGATTCTCCTGAATCTCAGAAGAAATAAGTTTACATCCGCCAGTATTCCTTGAAACTATAATATCATTAATTTTAACTTCAGAGTAATAATTAATCCCTTCGGCATAAAAGATAAAATTATAGTTATTTACTAATGAATCGGATAATATTAAATCTTTTTTAAGTAATATAGTAGATTTAGTATCAGCAGCAAAGGGTATATTTACATTTGTGGAAGAACCATTATCTATTGAAATATTCCATGCACCGTTTAAATCAATTTTCAGACGCTTCTCAGATTCGGTAATAGTTTCACTATTCCTTTTATCAGCGTTACTTCTTTCATAAAGTTTAACCTGAGAAAAGGAAACATTAACAACTAATAACTGAACAAACAAAAGTATAAATAGCGAAACCTTAATAATCAAAATGTTATATGTATGAATTTATTCGAAATTTTATAAAAACACTTAATTTACTTATTTATATTATAATAGAAAATGAAGAAAACACCTAAATATCGAAATAATTAATTATTCTACAGAATGCAATAATTGATTTAAAAACATCCCAGCCTGTTTCATATATCAATCTGGTTAATATTCAGATTATTAAATTCAATTTAAAGTATTCATGTACCTAAAAAAAGGAGCGGGTGATGATTTAAAATCGAATCGCAGAGAATTTATCTAAAGACTAAAAAGAAACTATAGTTTCTAATCATGGAAATAAAAGTTTCCATACCTGCTAATTATAAACAAAAAAAGCCAGAAAACAGGCTATATTAGCATATTAATTATGGCATGTAAATTGTAGATAAATTAATGGTTTTGTCAACCCTCCCTAATTGCCCCCTTGTCTTGACCCAATCCGAACAGGGGGGAAGTGAGGGAGGTAGTACAAACTAAGGAAAAAAGAATATGAATATAACAGTCAAAAAAATAAAGAGTGATTTTGAAGTAGTGAAGAGTACATATAAGATATGTCCAAATTGCACTAACTTCCAATTAAAATCACACAGAGATGAGCATTGCAATGTATGCGGTGCTTTGTATATAAGCAGTTGCCCTGCTTGTCTTGAACCAATAATATATCCCATTTCCAGTTTCTGCCCGGTCTGTGGCACAAATTTAAAGCAGAAAGATTAAATTTAATCTTTCCTTTCATTTTACTATTTTCTTATTAATATTATAATAATTTAATAAGATAAATGGTTATATGCGGAATAGATGAAGCCGGGAGGGGACCTCTTGCGGGACCTGTTGTTGTTTCAGGGGTGATAATGAAAAAGGAAAACTTAATCGATGGTATCAGGGATTCCAAAAAACTTACATTCAAAAAAAGAGAAGAACTATACCAAAAGATAGTTGACAGTGCTATGCATTATGAAATTCAGGTGATAGATGAGACAGTGATAGATAGTATTAATATATTGAAGTCCTGTATGGTGGGAATGGAAAATATAATGAA
>JBMOHR010000100.1:0-9795 GCA_049317745.1 Ignavibacteria bacterium | reverse complement strand
TGAAGAAAACTGCTGCAGGGAAGTTACGTTTGAGCATCCTGTACCTGCTGAACTTCTAAAATACTGGGAAGAAAAAACAAGTGCGGCGTTAAAGCTGGTTAACGATGTAGCACAGCCGCTGAAGGAAGAACTGAAAGGGAAAGTGATCATCTTGCCGTTTGATGTTCGTTGTTAGGTCTTTAAGATCAGGAAGTTAAGACACGAATTAACACGAAGAGATTTAAAGAAAATAGATTTTACCATCCACGGCGGTGGACACAGAGAACTTGGATATTTTTAGAGTTAGAGATGAGCCTAAATACCGATGAATCGGAATTAGTAAAGTAAGAAACTAAAAATGGAACGCGGATTTACGCTGATTGAACTGATTTTCAAGGATATTTAATTTTCGTACAATTATTGATTTATTTTAAGTTACATAGAAGATTAAAGAAAGAAAGTTTCCGCGAATTACACTAATTAAACTAATTACGCTAATTGAAGAAAAAGATTTCAGTATTAGAGAAGGGACTTCAGATACAAAATAATATTAAAGGAAATCAAATTGTTTCTTCTTTAACTTAATAATCTCTCTTAAAACTATTCACACATATTCGTTACGTTCTCTTACAATCTATTCTAAATTATTCGTCACTTTTAAAAACCATTTCTTGATTGAGACGGACTCCGGACTGGTATTAATGTGCTCTGTAAATTCCGACATCGATTCCTTTGAAGTTTTCTTGATTATACGCATTAATCGCTGAATGTTATCTACAAATATTTTTGTATTTTTAAGTTGAATTTCAACAAGCCCGCTCTTATTCAGGTAATGTGTAAGATTATCAATTTCCAAATCCATCTTATCGAACATCGTAAGCTCAAAATAAAGCATTATTTTATAGACGTATGAATCAATGTTGTGGACGTGACTCTTCGAGTTCTTTTGTTTCTTAAGCAGTTGTACTGCCATCAGTAAATCTTTTCGTGCGATATTCAATCGTACTTTCGCAAGTGTAATTTCTTCCTTTCGGATAGTCGGATGCAGTTTTCCTGAATGTTTTGAAATTAAATCTTCCACCCATTTGAAATCATCTGCGTTTAATCCTACAATTACAAAATCCCTGAACTCAGTAGCAGGGTAACTCATCATTGAAAAATTTATCGTCTCTCCGTCTTCAAGTCTTTCTTTATGAAGTTCGTGCACTTTTTTAAAAGCAGATTCATCACCACTGTTAATTAAAAAATTATAGTAAGCCTGCATTTTCTGAAAATAGTCTGTCTTTACGTTTACAGTGAAGGAACTTCTGTTCTTCTCAAAGTATACATGAACTCCGTCAGCCAGCTTTTCATCTTTTGTATTCTGCAATGCTTTTAGAATATAGTAACGCATCAGAAATGGTTTGAAAATAACATATCCGGAATTAGAATATTTCACAGCAATTTTATCCAGGTCAATTGAATTGAAAAGGACTTTGAAATTATCCGCATTGTATGGAATGTTAATACTGTCAAAAAGAAAATACTCCGTATAATAATAAACTAATTTATCCAGGAAATAAGCAGAAATGTAGTCTGCCTGTTTTGAAAACTGGATAATCGTTTCAGGGAAATTTGAATTGTGTCTCTGATAAAATCCCTCTGCCTGAATTATTCTGCAGTAAGGGATAAAATCGTTAATTTCTACAGGTTGAATTTTATCTTTATTGTTTTTATGGGAAATATTGTAACTGCTGAATAAACTTCTTTCAACAAGTTCATCGAACAGGCATGCAAAATTTTCAATCGGATTCTTTTCCTGATTCTTAACAATCAGGAATTTCTCTGCAAGTTTATTAAGTTCGTAAATCCTGTTATGTATTGTCTGCTTGCTGAATTTTCCTTTTAATAATTGCTGAATATCGTCAACCGAATAATCGAGCATTGATTTATCTTTCGCGAAGAGTTTTTTGATAAGTACAAAGAGTTCACCGTAGTCACGGCTTTTTACGTAATATGGAGAAGATATAAAGTCTTCAAAATCACCCCATTCATTCTTCGAAAAACTCTGCAGCAAACCAACAAGATTCTTGTTCATACTATTATTACCCCAATCAATTTAAGGAATCAAACTTATAAATGAGTTTTGTAGATACTTAATATACTAAATAATCAACGAAAGAATAACACAGAAATGCGGCAAATATTGGGTAAAATAAGGCAAAATTTACTATAAATCAAATTTCGGAGTCTCAAAATGAGACAGAAAAAAGTGCATAATATTCGAAATAATGGGGATTGTAACAGTTCATACGGTAAAAGCCATGAACATTAGAATTCTGCAGTGAAAAATTGCTCAAACGTATACACATTTTTCTGGGTAATTCAATAATTAAGATTGATATTCTGGGTAATCCTCATAGCATATACAGCATAACTAATTGAATATCGGCACTAATCATAAATAATATTGGGTAAAACACTTGATTTCCTTCTTTACAAAATGAAACAGAATCTCAAAAAGAGACAATGAGTGAATCACAATACTGTGATTCGGGTCTATAATCAAGGTTTATTTACGGCACATATATTGCATATAATATTTTTAGTTTCTTTAAAAATTAAAAACAGGGTAGAGAAATGAATACAGTTCACAAAATAAGGCTTATGGCTGATTTTATAGCGAGAGCATTTATGCAGTCATTTATTGTAAATGTCTATAAAAAAGTCCAAATAAATACTTCCGCAATACCGGCATTTTTTCATTCAGATGTTATTCATAAAGCGAAACATCTATTCCAATCTTTCAATCTTAATTTTACAACTTCTAAAATTAAATCTTCAAAGGAGATATCTTCAATGAGCAAATCAATTAACGGCTTGTTAATCATTTGTATTATGGTGTTTGCAATTAACACAACTTTCGCAAATAATATTTCGGTTTCAACACCAACAATAACAGGTCGGAATGTATCCGCCGGTAATAATAATGTTGCAAACTTCACCTTGGTGCAGTTTAATCTAAGCTGGGATAATAGCTGGCGGACATCATCTGCACCATTAAACTGGGATGCTGCCTGGGTGTTCGTTAAATTTATGTTGGGCAGTTCTGATGTTACAAATACAGGGTCCAGTTTAGTAACAACTATTTCATTAATTAGCACTGCAGGGCTCCGTGTAGGTATGCCAATTGCAAAAACCAGCGGGATAGGAACACTTGCAGCAAATACTGTTATAACTGCAATCACATCAACAACAACAATTACCGTTAACACTGCACCAACTGTTGCATTAAGCGGGGCAGGATTAACTTTTACACGCATTTGGGAGCCGGCAACGCTGAGTATTACTTCAGGAGAGCATACAGCACCAAGCGGAAGTACAATTACACCATCTTCAGATGGTAAAGGTACATTCATTTATCGTAGTTCTAACGGGAGTGGAAGCAACGCTTTTAACAGCGTGAAACTGCGCTGGAATTATGGAGTTGATGGAATACTGGATAATTCGATTGTTCAGGTAAAAGTGTTTGGTATTGAAATGGTTTATGTCCCGCAGGGTTCATTTTATCTTGGCAGCGGAGGAACTGAATTAGGAAGTTTTACAAGTGGTTCGTGGGTAAGCGGTGCAACTATTCCATATCAGATAACATCTGAAAACGCTTTAAACATGGGTAATACAGCAGGTTGCTTATGGAGTACCACCGGAACAAATGTTATAGCAGGAACGTTTAATGCGGCTTTCCCGAAAGGTTATAACGCTTTCTATTGTATGAAGTATGAAATTACTCAGCAGCAATATGTTGACTTTCTTAATACACTTACAAGATTACAGCAAACCACAAGAGTAAACACAAACATAGCTGCAGGTACTACAACGGTTACAAACCGTTATGTGATGTGCAATCAAGCAACTACAGCTTTATACGGCAGAAATGGTATCCGCTGCGACGCAACGATTCATACTTCAAATGCCATTATTTTTTACTGTGATTTGAGCGGCAATGGCACAGGCGGTGAAGCGAACGACGGTCAATGGATTGCCTGTAACTGGCTAAAATGGGATGATGGTGCCGCTTATACTGACTGGGCAGGCATAAGACCAATGACTGAGATGGAATATGAAAAAGCTTGCAGGGGAACAGCGTCGCCTGTAGCAGATGAATATGCTTGGGGAACAAAAAATATCGGAACCGATACACTCGGTTTGACAATAAATAACGGGGGAGCATTTAATGAAGATATAGCAACAAACTACAGAACTAATGAAGGCAATGCAAATATAAGAAATTCCGCTTCTTCGCTGTATCCTTTTAGAGTGGGAATATTTGCAGGCAATGTTTTAAACACCGGTCGTGTAACTTCGGGTGCTACCTATTATGGTATTATGGAAATGACCGGGAACGTGTGGGAATTCATGGTAACTGCGGCCAATGCAGCAGGAAGAAGCTTTACGGGGGTTCATGGTGATGGAAGATTGAATTCGAGGGGTGATGCAACAGTCGATTATTGGCCGGGTATAAATGGAAACGGGTCCGTCATAACTCCAAACACAGTATATGGGGGAACATTAGGCGTTATCCGCCCCGAAGGATCAATGTTCAGAGGTGGCTCATGGTATGATGCTGAAATTGTCTGCGGCTGTATTTCCTATCGAACTGATGCAATTAATACACTTATGGATAGATCTTCTTTGCAGGGCTTTCGCGGAGTACGGCTTGCACCATAATTCTCAGCAAATCTTAAATTGTGTTGTTTTTATGGATATAAAAGTAATGAGCAGTTCAGAATAATTTAACGCAAAAAACACATGAAAACTTTAATAATAAGCAATAGTATGAAAGCATATAAAAGTATAATAATAACAGCAATGGCAATGCTTCTCATCAGTAACGCATCTGCGCAATTTTCCGGTGGAACAGGCCGCGGTGATATAGTAGCAACCTCAAACTCTAACGTGCCGCTTACTGATATTATCGAAGTTACTGCAACATCAGGCACTACTGCTGCTATATACAGTACAATAAAAGCAGCATTCGACGCAATAAATGCCGGAACCCATCAGGGTGATGTGACGATTAAAATGAACGGAAGCACTATAGAAACAATATGTGCCGTTCTTAATGCAAGTGGTACCGGTTCAGCAAATTATTCTACTGTTGTTATTTATCCGTCTACAGCTGGTTTGAGTGTATCAGGAAATCTTGCAACACCTCTGTTAGATCTGAATGGTGCTGATAATGTTACGATTGACGGCAGAGTGAACAGGGCAGGAAGTACCTCAAGTCTTATTGTTTCAAACACAAATACGTCATCCACAGCGGGAACATCAACTATGAGGTTTATTAATGATGCCACAAGCAATACAGTAAAATACTGCTATCTGATGGGTTCTTCGCTTACTACAGTTTCTGCACAGGGTGGTACAATTCTGTTCTCAACATCAACGGGAGCAACAGGGAATGACGGTAACACTATAAATTATAATTACATCACAAACGCCGGCGGAAGACCTGATAAATCTATACAATCTTTCGGTACATCAGGAAAAGAAAACTCAGGAAACACGATAAGCAATAATAACTTTGCAGATTTTATGAATCTTGGTATTAGTGTTGTAGTTACAGGAATACACATCTACAGCAATAGTACTGATTTTACAATTTCAGGTAATAGCTTTTATGAAACCGCCGCTTCCTATGCAGCTACAGGTACTGCCGAAATAGATTTAATAAGGATTGATAATACTTCAGGAAATAATTTCACGATTAGCGGAAACTTCATTGGCGGACGCGACGCAACGTGTATTGGAACATTGACGAAGACAGGCACAAGCAATAATTTTTATGGAATATACATTAGTGCAGGTACAACTACAGCGAGCAATATTCAGGGTAATACATTAAACGGGATTTCCTGGACAAATACCGGGAATGCAAGTTTTTACGGTATATATGTGGCAGCAGGAAGTGTCAATATCGGGAATACAACTGCTAATACATTAGGAAGTACTTCAACTGCAACCCTTAAACTTACCAATACTACTGCAGGCGGTTCTTTTTATGGAATATATTCAGCCGGGACCGGGATAAAGACTATTTCAGGAAATTTAATAGGAGCAATCTCTGCAATGAACAGCACCCCTGCAAATAATACTAATTTTTATGGTATTTATACAACGGGCTCAGGAACAAATACAATATCGAGAAACACGATAGGCAGCACCTCGACAGCAAGCAGCATAAATCTTTCTTCAGCATCAACAGGGAATCCCCAGATGGGATATGGAATCTATATCGGCAGCAGCGGAACAAACAGCGTTACGGGAGATACAATTGCGAACATTGTAAACAGCACTTCTAATTCTACAGCAACTACTACAGGTTTAATAAGCGGCATTTACATAACAAATGGTACTTGTACAGTTCAGAATAATACCATTAATGATTTGATAATCTCTAATGCCAATAATACATCAACAGAAACAGCTTCGGTTACCGGTATCGTCATGTTAAATACAACTGCTGCTGCTCAGGATGTAAGCGGCAATAAAATTTATAATCTATCGAATACATTCAACACCAGCCCATTTTTCGTAGGAAATATAATTGGTATATATTACAGCGGACCAGTTACTGCAAGTTCTGTTTATAAGAACTTTATACACAGTTTATCAGTAACCGGTGCATCCAGCACAGCCGCGTCATTATATGGTATAAAAATTAATTCAGGACTTACAACATACTACAATAATATAATATTTCTCGGAGGTAATACGAAAACAACTTTGTACGGATTTTATGAAACGGGTGTTGCAGGCAATAATAATAGTATATACCTGAATACGGTTTATTTAAACGGTACACTTGCATCAGGTTCAACCAATAAATCTTACGCACTCTACAGTGCTGTAACAACCAATTCAAGAGACTTTCGAAATAATATATTCTTTAATGCACGCATCACAACTTCAGGTTCATCTCTGCATTATTCGCTTTATATCGTTACGGCAGGTGGAACGCTTAATTGCAATTACAATGATTATTACGTAACAGGTACAGGCGGTATTCTTGGATATTACGGAGTCAACGCAGCAGCACTTCCGATAGTGACAGGAGTTACGGGAAATGATGCAAACAGTTTGAACACAAATCCGATTTTTGTAAGTGCCGGTACCACCACTGCTGCAAACTATAAACCCGGTGCATTAATGCAGGGTGTCTCGGGCCTTGGAATCACTACTGACTATTCCGGTTCTTCTCGGCCAGCAAATCCGACAATAGGTGCTCTTGAAGTTCTGCAGATTACGATAACTGCATCTCTCGGTACAACTACAGGAGCATACAGTACATTGCAGGCTGCTTTCACAGCTATTAATGCGGGTACTCACAACGGTGTTATTACAATAAAAATTAATGGAAATACGACAGAAACGGCAGCAGCCACTCTATATCAGTCTGGTTATACTACTTCAAGTTATACATATATAGGCATTTTCCCTACATCAACCGGTTTAACAATCTCGGGAAATCTGGCAACTCCGCTCATAGATTTATGGAATGCTGATAATGTCTGCATAGACGGAAGGGTGAACAGAACAGGAAATGCAGACTTAACCATTTCCAATACAAGCACGTCATCCACGGCGGGAACATCAACTATCAGGTTTATTAATGATGCAACAACCGATACTGTGAGATACTGTTACATTAAAGGTTCCTCGACGGTAACGAATATAGCAGCAGGAGGAACGATTTTATTTTCAACAGCAATTACTACAGGTAATGATAACAACATCATTGAATATAACAATATTACAAATGCAGGCAGCAGACCATACAGTTCAATGCAATTTTTGGGAACAAGTACAAAAGATAACAATGGTATAATCGTAAGAAATAATAATTTTTATGATATACTGAATTTAACCGGCAGTGTTATTACTACAGGTATTCATGTTTACAATTACAATAACAGTATTACTATTTTAAACAATAATTTCTACGGAACCACATCTTATGCACCAATTGGTTTAGGCACTGCATACTCTATATATTTGAATAATGCTTCCGGAAACAGTTTTAATGTAAGCGGAAATTATATTGGCGGAAGTTCGGCTTCCTGTACAGGAATGCTCACAAAAACAGCCGAATTCAGCAATCCATCCTATGGTATATACGTAAATGCAGGTTCGACTACAGCAACCGAGATTCAGGGAAACACAATAAAGAATATTAGCTGGTCAAATTCAACGAATGCCTCATTCTATGGTATATATGTTGCTGCAGGTCTTGTAAATGTAGGAACGACAATAGCAAACACAATCGGTGCATCTACAGGGACGGGTTCGATTACACTAACAAATGCAACTACAGGCGGCGGATTTTATGGGATATATGTAAACAGTACAAGCGCAGTATCAATTTCGGCAAATGTTATTGGTTCTGTAACAACAGCCAACGCTTCCGTAAACAATACAGACTTCTACGGAATCTATTCTTCAAATTCAGCTGCAAGAACGATAACGAATAACGTTATTGGCAGTGCAACCGAATCGAACAGCATTAACCTTTCTTCTGCATCAACAGGTACAGCACAATTATGCTATGGTATATATATAAACAGCGGTTCAACAAATACCATCACCGGAAACATTCTTGCAAACCTGACCAACAGCACCACGAATACAGGCACTTCAACATACGGTATAACAAACGGTATATATTTAGCTAGTGGAGCAAATACAGTTCAGACTAATATAATAAGGAATTTGAAAAACTCAAATTTGAATACTAATGGAACAAACACACCATCCGTTTCCGGGATTGTTCTCTTGAATACATCACAAGCAGTTGCACACGATATAAGCAGTAATACGATTTATAATCTTTCTAATGACAATGCATCATTCACAGGCAGCATTATCGGATTGGATTTTACGGCATATTCCATAGAAAATAATATATACAAAAATGTCATTAATGGTTTTTCTGTAAACAGCAGCAGTTCAAATAATTATCTTGTTGGAATGAAGATATCTGGTTCAAGCACAGTCGCAAAGATATATAACAATATGATAAGCATAGGCTGCAATACTGCGTCGAACATATATGGAATAGAGGATAACACTGCTACAGGTGGTTCCGCTGCCAGTAACATTTTCTTTAATTCTGTTTACATTTATGGTAATCCAACAACAGGTACTGCTTCAAGCATGGCATTTTATTTTTCTGGCAGCACTACTATTGCACGGCAAATTAAAAACAATATGTTTATAAATGTCCGTTCGAACAGCGGTTCCAAGGCAGCAACAGGAACACATTATGCTGTCTATCTGTCGGCAAAGACCGGTCTCACGATTAATTATAACGATTATTATTCATCCGGAACAGGTGGTGTTCTCGGCTATTTAACTACGAATAAATCCACTATATCAGACTGGAAGTCCGCAACTACGCAGGATGCAAATTCTTCCAGCAAGGCAGTAACATTCATATCCGAAACAAACCTTCGTGTTTCAGGTGCATCTATTGGAGACGGTGCACTCACTGGAACACCTGTTTCCGGCATAACCTCGGACATTGATAATACTTCGAGGAGTATAAGTTTCCCTTATATGGGAACAAGCGAAGGCAATACACCGCTTGCAGTTGCGCTTGCATCATTCACTGCCGGTGTTCAGGACAGAAACATAAACCTGAAATGGCAGACATCATCGGAAATTGATAATTATGGTTTTGATGTTGAGAGAACTGTCAACAGGCAACAGGGAACAGGCAATTGGGAAAAGATTGGACATGTAACAGGAAAAGGAACGACGAATACTCCGACGAATTAT
>JBMOHR010000099.1:0-9829 GCA_049317745.1 Ignavibacteria bacterium | reverse complement strand
ATGTGGAAATATTTTTGGAGTTGCTATTATCAGATATTTTTATCTTAATCCCTCCGTCGTCCTGTACACCCACAATCTGACCGGAAATCTCGTTATCATCATCAGAAGTTCTGAATTTCACGTATTTTCCTTCTGTGTCAGAGTTCAGGCGCCATAACTCCATCAGAATATCACCCTGTTCAAGAATGGTCAGGTTTTCGTAGAAATATTTTACTATTGTGTCAATAATTTCGTATACGGGAATTTCTGTATTTAAATATTTTTTAAGAGATATAGCTTTATTCGAAATATCATCCGGAAAGTTCTCCTGATTGATGTTAATACCGATCCCAATCACAAATCTTCTGGGCATTTCATTGAAACTGATTATTTCGGAAAGTATTCCGGATAACTTTTTGCCGTTTAGCAATATATCATTTGGCCATTTAAGTTTTATAATATCTTCAGTATTCACTTCAGGAAAAAGCCTGAACAAATAGTCCTTTATCGCTCTGAACACAATATAAGATGTGTAGAAGTTAACGAGATGTACCTCTTTTATGTGAAGCCATTTTACTAATGAAATTGTAATGTCTTTGTTTTTTTCCGACTTCCATTCCCTGTTGAATCTGCCCCTTCCTGCAAGTTGCTGACCTGCTATTATAAGCACATTATCCTCATCAGCCATCGACTTAGCATAATTATTGGTTGATTCTATCGATTCGAGATAGAGAACTTTCTGGACGCCATAACTGCTAAGATTTATAAAATCTATCATTTCTTTCTTGCAGGTTTATCGGGATCATTGTTTACTTTTTTCTCCCGTTCATTAACGTTTTTCTTAACAGACCTTGCTCCACCATCATCATTTGGCCTTGTAACATTCTTATCATCATATATCACATCTTCTTTGTTTTCCTGCTTATTAATGTTTGCATATTTCTCGGCAATCTTCTCCCTTGTCTTCTCATCGTTATAAGTTAAAGCGAGAAAACAATCAATTCTACCGTATCCATAATATATATCGAATCCTTTTTTATCTTCTGAAGGATCACCCACACCATCAACAGCTGTTTCTTCAATTATTCTTTTAACTTCCTCGGCACTTCTTGTTCTGTCCTGTGCAAAAAGCAAAGATGAAAGCCCGCTGACGATAGCTGTTGACTGAGAAGTACCGCTCCAGTAAGTATCAAATTTATACGGGTCTTCGTAATCAACACCATAGATTTTATTTCCAGGTGCCACAACTGCAATATGCTTTCCCCAGCAGCTGCCTCCGCCCCACGAAAATTTTCTGCATCTTTTTCCGTCTGTATCTGTGGCCCCGACAGCAAAAGCACCTTCATAACTTGCAGGATAGTAATTCCTGCCGTCACCTTTATTCATCATAGCTGCAACAAGAACACAATTTTTCATTGCCGCATATTCAACCGCAGTTTTAAGAACTTTGGAGAATTCATCTCCGCCCTCGCTCATATTGATTACTTTAGCACCATTATCCACTGCATACTTTATTGATTTTGCCCACCATTCATATTCACCTGAATTGTTATCACTTAAATTTTTGCAGTTCATTAATTTACACTTTGAATTGATACCTGCAAAACCGAATGAGTTATTTGAACTTGAACCGATTACAGTCGCAATATTGGTACCGTGGCCAAAACCATCACCTGCAGTCTTATCCTCATAAGCAAAGTCCCATCCTTTGTAATCATCAACGTATCCGTTCCTGTCATCATCAAGTCCGTTGTTAGGAACCTCGTCTTTATTAATCCACAATCTGCCACTTAGGTCAGGACTTTCATCTTCAATACCTGAATCAAGAATTGCTACAATCATATCTTCACTGCCCTGTTCTACATCCCATGCTTTAATCATGTTTATATCTTCACCTTTTTTCGCTATCCCGCCTGAACTTGGACTTACATTGCCTTTGTTATTCAGATACCATTGCATGGAAAAATAAGTGTCGTCAGGGAACATATTCACTGAACTTTCCTTCTGACCTGCCGCAAAGCCTGTAAACACCGGTTCACTGTATTCTATATTTTCATCTTTTGTATAACCATCAACAACGTTGTAAGAATCAATATTTTCCTCGTACCAGAAAATATATATCCTGGACATATCAAGTTTTCTGTATGTCTCTACATCGCCATTGTTCAGCTCAAAAACTCTTTCGATTCTTTTGACCTTAAATTGTTTGTTCAATTGATCAATAGAGGGGATTCCTGTTATGGTTGATATTTTCCCTGTTGCTTCGGATATACCAAGCTCGGTCTTTGTTTTTACAAAGACTTTATTCTTCACGTATAAAGAATTTCCCAAACCATCGTTTGTGTTAGATTTATTCGGGAATAAAATCAAACACATACAAACTGCAAATACCGATACTATTTTAAAAATATTTTTATTCATATCCTGATATCAATTTAAAAGGTCTATTTATCTTAACACAAAAATAATTCCTAAAGTTTATTATTCTACATATTTATATCATTATTTTGGGAAAATGTTCCTTTGTGAATAATGAATAAAATATCTTAAGGTTTCAATTCAGTTTCAAATGCTGTTTCATTATTTACGTTTACAAATTTCAAATGAGCCTTATCACGGAATATTTTCACGGATAAAAAAGCATTGATGCTTTCAAAGAAAACAGACTGTTCAGTTTTTTTTGTTTCCCTGAGTTCTGAACCTGCACCGCTCACAAAATAATTGACATTGTTTTCTTTAAGGTATTGTATATCATGGTCATGTCCGCAGATGTACATCTGCACACCATACTTTTCCAATAATGGCTTAAGGTACTTCTGGAGTTCTTTTGCTCCTTTGTGCTGTCCGCCTGAAAGGACAGGATGGTGCCCTATTACTATTTTCCAGTCAGCATCACAGTTCTTAAGGCTTGATTCAATCCATTTAAGCTGCATTTCCCAGTCCTGGGAGTTTATATCAGCCACTGACTTTTGGGAAAGTTCATCTTCTTTCGGGTCAAATTTCCTGTAATTTATGATAAAAGGATTAGTATCTATAAACAAAAACTGAATTTTTGTACCGTCGTTTAATTCCTCGTCAATCGAATAATATCGGGAATGCATTTTCCAGCGTTTATTTACTTTCGTTAAGTCAATCTGCGCCTGAACATTGTCTCCATAGTCGTGATTGCCGAGAGTTGCATACCAGGGAACCTGAAGGGAATTTGCAGAGTAAATATCCTCAAATGATATTTTAACAAGCGGATCATCGACAGTTTTTATACCTGTTTCATAGAAATTGTCTCCTGTAGATATGATAAAACTAACAGGACTTTCTTCAGCATATTTTGCCATTGCATCGGCTGTTTCCTTCTGCAAATATTTACCTTCCCTGCCCCAGTCACCTATCGCAAGAAAATGTAATGCATCCTGCTGTGCATAAATACACATTACAGTAAAGAATGTGAAGACTATGACAAATAAACTTCTTTTCATTGTAAAGATTTTGATTTAGTATCAAATTATGAAAATAATATTAATACATAAATGCAAATAAAGAAAAGAGTTACTTCAATCCTTCAATCCATTTTGATATTTCATCTATTACAACGGGATTAAAATTATTGTAATAGTATCCGGGTACACTTTTGTTTTTGTAACTTTCTTCAGGTGTCTTCGATGTTGAGAATGCATGGTCCATATTCGGAATAAGCAAAAACTTTCCTTTGCCCGGATTGTATGTATTAACAATTTTCACTATAGTTTCGTGTTCTTCTGTGGAAAAAGCTTCGATGTCGCCCTCGCCTCTTATGACAAGTACGTTTGCTTTAACGTTTTTCCATACCTCGGGCATATTCAAATCCTGAAGCTGCTGCCAGTACTTATAGTCTCGCGCCCATACCCTGTCCACTTCATCGTATTCAAGATATTCTTTCATTACCTTTTTTACCTCATCGTTTATTGCAACATCTTTCGGTTCTTTCTTCATTACAAGATATTCGTAAAGAATTTTTATCATATCCTGTACAACTTTTTCATTCTCAACATAATCAACACCCATTATCGGATTCTGGAACCTGAACATATCAAGAATGTATTCATACCAGGTTTTCAGTCCTGTACCGCAAACGATAACGCCTTTTGCAATTTTGTTTTTATCAATCATCGGTGCTTCATAGCCGCCGAGTGAATGTCCGAAGATGAAAACATTATCCTTGTCAACAAAATCATAAGTGATTGCTTTCTGGAATCCTGTTTCAAATGCTTCGAGTTCGGTTGCATAATCAATGTCGAAACAATCGGGAGTGTTGTAGCAGTCGCCCATTCCCGGCTTTTCAACTCTGACAACCGAATACCCTCTTTCGCTTAACCTGTCAACAACCTGTCCGTACGGATGCTTGCCGAGGTTCTCCAGAGAGTAACACATATATCCCGGGATGAAAAGTATAGTTTTAAACTTACCTGTACCTTTTGGTTTTGTTGTAATAATTCTTAAATAGCCTTCTTTGAATTTTACCTCGTCATACACCACATCATAATTATCAGATTTTTCAAGCGGTAACGGAAGTGCTTTAATGATTAAAGACATCTTCTTACCATCTCTTATTATTTCAAATTTTAATTCATCTTTCTCTCTTATGTTTTTCACTGTCTCGCGGTATTGCTTCATCGATTTAAGCACAGTACCGTTAAAAGATTCAAGAACATCATTTATGTTTAAACCTGCAACTTCGGCAGATAAGTTTGCAGTAACTGATGTTACGAGCAGTCCATCTTTTGTGGTTAAGTTTAAAGATGTTTTTACCGAATCATTAATTTCAATTAACCTTAAACCAATAGAAGCTTTTCGCGGAATAGTTTGTGTGTAAGAAAATGTGGATACAAGCATCAATAAAAACAAAAGTATAATTTTTTTCATGACTTTGAATTAGTTTTTCTTGTTATTACGAAATTAAGAAATATTGGTTTCATAATATAAGAGAAATCGTAAGAATCAGGTCTCATATTAAAAAAGCCCTGAGCTTGTTTGCCCAGGGCTTTTCTTGAAAGGAGTTTAGAATGTAATTATTTTATGAACATCATTTTCTTTACGTCATTAAAGTCATTTACAGATATTTTATAGAAATATATTCCGCTTGAAAGGGATGAAGCATTAAAGTTAACTGAGTAAGAACCATTGTTCATGACTTCGTTTACCAATGTTGCAACTTCTTTTCCTAGCATATCATAAACTTTAACGGAAACCATACCCGATTTAGGTATGGCAAAATTAATTTTTGTTATTGGATTAAATGGATTTGGAAAATTCTGAGAAAGCCTGTATTCTTTTACAATATTATTAGACGGGTTTGTGTTAGTTATAATGTCAACTGTGTTGTACCTGAAAGCCCTGTAACTCCATTGACCATTCGGAACTGCAAGTGTAAACCTTACGGTTTTATCAGGACCAACTTCAGTCAAAGTAGTTGTGCTTGCTCCCCATCCTATAATAGTATTTCCATTTGGAAGTCTTTGTACATTACCCATTGCAAAAGCGTATATTTCCGGTGAGTTCCTGTATTCCCAAATGAGGTCTACCTTTTTATCAACTACATCCATTCGGTATTCAACCGCTCTTGAATGCGGAGGTGAGTGAAAATTTCCGTTATCAAACAACATTAAATTATTGTTAGCTATTCTTCTTGCAGAATGCTGGTGAGAAAATTTACCAGGATCGTTATTGAAACTAAACTCATTATTCTTGCCTCCGAGTCTCCATATGAATTCTCCCGTTTCTGAATCAAATTTAGTAATTTCATCGAGATGTCTTGAAGATATTATTATGTTACCGTCTGTATCAACTTCAATCGAATTACCGTGAACATAGTCTATTGCATTTGCAGTAAAATCTTCATGAGTAGCATCGAGTATATTCATGTGATCCCAGCTTCTCCACTGAAATACTACATCCTTTTCAGCATTAATCTTTTGAATAATTAATCCGGTAACCTGTGCAATATGCTGCCCGCCGGGATAAATAAGACTCATATCCACAACCTGAGGGTCATAACTCATCACCCAGGCACTGTTATCAGGCTCAAGAATACATTCATGAAAATCTGTTACGTAACCATTACCGCAATAAAATGAATCAACTTCTGCATATGATGAATCGAGTGCTCTGTATTGATAATGATCTTCATCCCAGTATATGTAATAATTGTTCTGCCTTTTGAAATCAAATCCTCTGAACCGTAATCTGTGAGCATACTTTGGAGTGCCGTCATTATTTAATATCATTAAATAAGACGCTAATGAAGATAGATTATTAAAATTAATGAGGAATAAATTTCCTGGTGCTGTTTGTCCGTATTGGTGAACAACTAACTCAGGTATTGTATCAAGTAAATAATTATTTGTATTGTAATTATTTCCAATCGGTTTTAGACTTTTAGTTTCAAGGTTTAATCTTTCAGATGTAAGGTTTTTGACATTTGCAACAACCTGATTTCTGATGTAAAACACAAACCTTTCGTAATGGTCATATCCTGTGACAGATACTTTTTCACCCAGTTTAAAAGGTTTATTAGGGGTGAAGGAAATCTTCAAAGGATTACTCGAAAGAATTTTTGTCTTACCAATATGAGATCCGCTTAGAGAACCCGTAACCCTTAGTCTTATATCTTCCGGATCCTGATGTGAATCGAAGCCAATGATGATTGAAGTGCTTTCCATATTATACATCGAATTATCTTTTGGTGATGTATATTTTACGTGTTCAGGATGTTCAAGATATTGCGAATAGGTATAATTAACACTTAATAGCAATAAAAAAAGCATAACTGTTAATTTTGTAAGGCTTTGTCTCATATTAAATAGTTAAAAGTTTAATTTAGAAAGTATGTATAAAATACAACATTTGAAGTTTAAAGTAAATTACTGTTTTTGTATAAACATACGATTTTTATGTGCATTGGGAACATTAATTCTCACAGAAAGTGTATACTTTTTAAACACTAATTTCCATTAAATATTTTTATAAAATATTGAAGTTCTATATAAATAGATATGTTAAAGAAGTAAAGTATATTGCATTAAATTTATAACCTGAAATAGTAAAGCGACAATAAATGTAATATGTAATAATTCCGGTAAAACAAAAAAGCCCGGCACTTTTCAGCACCGGGCTTATTATTAAGATAATTTATCTTATTTGATTAAAGACATCTTCTTAACTTCACTGAAACCGTTAACCGATATCTTGTAGAAATACATTCCACTCGATAAGTTAGCAGCGTTGAAGTCTACTGAATATGTTCCAACGTTCTTTACTTCATTGACTAATGTTGCTACTTCTTTACCTGTGATATCATAGACCTTTAATGTTACGAGTCCTGATTTTGGTAATGCAAAGTTAATCTTTGTTGTTGGGTTGAACGGATTTGGATAGTTCTGTGATACCGAATAATCTGATGGTGTTTCAGTCGAAATAGGTGTTACACCTGTTAATGGTGTTCCGTATCTTGAAATCGCACCGGTGCTTCTGATACCCCAGATAGTTGAGCCAACACGTGATTTTGTAATATGATAGAAGTTACCTGCAGGTGCTGTATAAGCAAGTGTCCAGGTTGTTCCGTTATCAGATGATGTGTGTATTGCAGTTGTTTGTAATGATACCCACCATGAATTGTTTGCGCCTACGATACCAGATATCGAATTAGCTGCAACGAATGACTGAGTAACTGTTGTCCATGTTGTTCCGTTGTTTGTGGTTTTTAATAAGCCTGCTGAAGTTGATGCTCCACCTGCAAAACCGTATGTCTGGCCTTCAAACCATATTGCTGTGATACTTGCTAATGGAGATGTCTGGTCTGTCCAGGTTGTTCCCATATCGCCTGAATACTTAATCTTGCTTTCGCCTACTGGTGACCACCATACCTGACTACCCTGGAAGCAGGCAGCGTTGTTGTATGTACCGTTTGTGTTTGTTGTCGCAAGAGGTGCTCCCCATGCTACCCAGTTGTCACCACCATTATTACTTTTTACTAAATGCCAGTTGCCGCCTACTGCATCACCGATACAGTATGCATCACCTGAATTTGCCATCCATAATTGATCATCAAAACCACCTGCTGTTGTTAATACTGTTGTCCAGTTAACACCACCATTGACTGTCTTGTAGATCCAGGCACTTGCCCCTGATCCTGTTACGATTGCTGTGTTTGCATCCCATGCATAGATGTTGTACATTGCTACTGCTGCAGGAAGGTTACCGCTGACGTTTGTCCAGTTAACACCCTTGTTAGTTGTTCTTAATACTTTACCAGCTGCTCCGCAAGTCCATGCGATATCATCACTGACTGCTGAAATTGAGTATAAAGTTGTGGCTAATCCTGATGTTTGTTCTGTCCATGTTCCTGTTGGGACAAAATCCTGATTGAACATAGCAATAAGACCGGTATTAGAAACTGACCAGCCTCTTTGTTTAGAACCATCCTGAATTATATGCATTGCCTGATAAACTGCACCTGCAGTACCTGTAAACTGTGCTGCAAAAGTTGTACCGTTATCAGTCGAAGCATAAATGATATTAGCTCTGTTGTACCAGAACTTATTTGAGTTTATTACTGTGTTGAAAGAATAAATTGTACCTGTACCGGGTATTGTTAATGCTGAATATGTAGCACCTCCATCGACCGATTTTACGGCCGCAGTTGTACCTGATAAGCCGGTTAAACCGTTGAAAGCAACACTGTAACTATTTGGTGTACCTGTTGTTACTCCTGAAGTCCAGGATCCAGTTGCACCAAAGTTGTTTGATTTATACACCTTAGTGTTATTGGTTCCGAACCAGATTGTATTGCCCTCTAAGAACATAGCATTGTTCCAGCCTGCTTCAGCTGCTGCTTGCGGCAGGAATAAGCCTGTTGAATCCCATGTTGCACCTGCATTGGTTGTTTTCCAGAGTGACCATCTTGCACCTACAGGGTCTCCATACATAAATCCTGTTGTTGCATCTTTGAATCTTATATCATCGATGAAACCACCTACTTGTGTGAATACCTGTGCCCATGTTGTACCACCATCGGTAGTTCTGAAAACAAAAGTAGCAGCGGGAGAAGTTGATACTAAGCAAGTAGTAGCACTTACTGCACTAATTGCATAGACGTCGTTCACGCCGACTACAGCATTTGCTTTGTTTACCCATGTTGTACCACCATTAGTGGTGAGTAAAATTACACCACCGTTGCCGCCAACCCAGCCAACATTTGCATTAACTGTAGAGACGCAATTAAGAGATGTAGTAACACCAGATGTTTGAGCAACCCATGTTTGTGCATAAATGCTTGCAGACATGGCAATTGCTAAAACCAAGAATAGAATTTTTTTCATTATAACTCCATTTAAGTTAGTAATAATTGTTTATATAATTTAACTTAACAATTATTCTTTTGTTAAGCAATATAATATAATGTATATTTTATTAAAATAAAACAGCATATAAAATTCGGGTATAATGAAGTATATCAACATATTACCAGAACATTTTAAACAATAATTTATACCAGATATTTTGACTAAATATTAATTTTTCTTACTTAATAAAAAAAGCCCGGCACTTTTCAGCACCGGGCTTTTTGTATAAATTTTAATTGACCTTATTTAATTAAAGTCATTTTCTTTATTGATGAGAAATCACCAACTGATAATTTATAGAAATAAACACCACTTGATAAGTTCGAACCGTTGAAGTCAATTGTATAACTTCCGACGTTCTTCACTTCATTTACTAATGTTGCAACTTCTTTACCAAGAATATCATAGACCTTCAATGTTACGAGTCCTGATTTTGGTAATGCATAACTAATCTTTGTTGTCGGGTTGAACGGATT
>JBMOHR010000098.1:0-10074 GCA_049317745.1 Ignavibacteria bacterium | reverse complement strand
ATTCCTGATGAATAATTGTCAGGCTCAGTGGGTGCAGACGAATGGTCCAAATGGAGGTAATATAAATAGCTTTGCCGTATCAGGAAGTAATTTATTTATTGGAATGTATGATAAATTTGGTGTATATAGATCAACAAATTCTGGTTTAAGTTGGTCTTTATTAACTGGTCATACTCCGGTTGTAATTAATGCACTTGCTGTTTCAGGGTCAAATGTTATAGCTGGAGCGAGTAATGGGATTTATTTGTCAACAAATAATGGAGCTAACTGGGATAGTTTAAATAATATTATAGCCGAAACACTTTTTGCAAATGGAACAAATGTTTATGCAGGAACTGCCAGTGGAGCGTTTCGATCTTCAAACAATGGAGCTAACTGGACTAATATTGGATTAAATAATCAAAATGTTACTTCGTTTACTGTATCCGGGACAAATCTTTATGCCGGAACATATGGCGGAGCAATATTTTTATCAACAGATAATGGCGTTAGTTGGACACGCTTAACGAATGGTTTAACTAATAATTTTATATTGACACTTGCCAGTTCCGGATCTATAATTGTTGCGGGTGCAGAGCATTATCCTGTAACCGGTGGTGTATATTTATCAACTAACAGTGGAACAAGCTGGTCTTTGGCTGGATTATCCAATTATGATATTTACTCTTTAGCAATTTCAGGAACAAATATTCTTGCAGGAACTAGTCAAAATGGCGTCTATCTTTCTACTAATTATGGAAGTAATTGGACAGAATTAAATAACGGTATGCAAATCCCTAATACTGTATGGGGTCTTACTTTTTCCGGCACAAACCTTTATGCAAATACAACTAATGGATTATTTTTATCAACAAATTCAGGAATAAATTGGGGTTCTATTGGATACCCGAATCAAAATATTTCATCATTTGCATCTATAGGTACGTTTATATTTGCAGGAGGAGATGGAGCTTTTAAATCATCAAACAACGGTTTAAACTGGACAAGAATTGGATTAAATGCCAATGTGTTTTTAGCTTCAGGAACAAATTTATTTGCTGCAGGGGGAAATTATGTTTATCGATCTACAAATTACGGAATAAATTGGTCACAAGGTAATGGACTTCCATATTACTCAATTTCTGCACTTGCAATATCTGGAACAAATCTCTTTGCAGGTTTTTCTTTAAACATTTATACAGGTAAAGTATATCGTTCTACTAATTATGGTTCTTCTTGGACGGACGCTGGATTAATAAGTTGGGGTGTAAAGACACTGGCATTTTTAGGAACAACTATCTTTGCAGGAACTAATAATGGTTTATTTTTATCAACAAATAATGGGGCTAATTGGAATACATCTGGATTTGTGAATACTGATGTTTTATCACTTGCAGTTTCTGGAAATAATATATTTGCAGGTACTGGCGGTAGCGGAGTTTACATATCAACGAATAATGGAACAAGTTGGACAGCCGTTAATTATGGTTTACCAAGTTCACATATTTATGCATTAACATATTCAAGTCCAAATCTGTTTGCAGGTGCAAGCTGGGGCGTATTCCGTTCATCAAACAATGGAGCCAGCTGGATAAATATTAACCAAGGAATTAATGTTGATCCAAGTTTTAAATCATTATACGTTACAAACGACAATATCTTTGCAGGTATAACTTCTAGTGGAGTATGGCGCCGACCTTTATCTAATTTTATAGGAATAAACAATATAAGTAGGGAAATACCTGCTATGTATTCTTTGGGGCAAAACTATCCGAACCCATTCAACAGCACTTCAAATTTGAAATTTCAAATTGTAAATTCAGGAGATGTAAAAATCATTGTTTATGATATTATGGGTAAGGAAGTCCAAACACTCGTCAACGAAAGATTACAGCCCGGCACGTACGAAGCCGCGTTCGACGGTTCTGTACTAAACAGCGGCGTGTATTTCTATAAACTCATTACCAACACCTTCTCCGAAACAAAGAAGATGTTACTCATTAAATAATTTTATCATCAGATTATGAAAAAACTATTTGTCATCTTAACAATGTTTATAACAATTGGCGCCAATGCACAGTGGGTGCAAATGTCGAATGGGATGGGAACAGGTCAAACTGTTTACGCCCTCGCAATAAATGGGAATAATTTATATGCAGGAACATTAGATAGCGGAATTTATTTTTCCACAAATAGTGGGAATAATTGGATTCATTCATCCTTAAATAATAAAACCGTCACTTCTTTAGCAGTAAGCGGTAATAACCTTATTGCTGGGACTTGGGCTAATGGTGTTTATTTCTCTACTGATAATGGATACAGTTGGTTGCAACCCTCTTTACTTTATCAAACTATATGGTCACTTGTAGCTATCGACAATTTCATATTTGCAGGTACTTGGGATAATGGTGTCTATCTTACAACAAATAACGGTATCAATTGGCTTCACACAACATTATCTAATAAACGAGTGAATTCTCTTATTCAAATTAATTATAAGTTATTTGCAGGTACTGAATATGATGGTGTTTATTATTCTTCTAATTTTGGTGACACATGGATACAAACATCCTTAAATAATATAGAAGTAAAATCATTGGCGGCACAAGGAAATAGTATTTATGCCGGTACATTCGATGGAGTTTATATCTCTACAAATTATGGCACAAGTTGGATTCAAACAACATTAAATAATAAATCAACCTATTCAATTGCTTTGACCAATAATAATGTTATTGCAGGAACTATCGCTTGGGGAGTATATGTTTCCACAAATATTGGGACAAGTTGGATTGAAAAAAATGAAGGGTTTACTGTTATTCCCCCAACTTATTCGCTACTAATTAATAACAATTATGTTTTTGCTGGAACTGGAACTCGTTCCGTCTGGCGCCGCTCACTCTCCGAAATCATTGGCATCCAAAACATAAGCACTGAAACACCAACAAAATATTCACTATCGCAAAACTATCCTAACCCGTTCAACCCAACAACAAACATAAAATATTCAATCGTAAATTCGGGGGATGTAAAACTTGTTGTTTATGATATTCAGGGACGCGAAGTCCAGACACTCGTAAGCGAATCGCTCAAACCCGGCACGTATGAGGCATCGTTCGACGGTTCGAAACTTAACAGCGGCGTGTATTTTTATAAACTGGTGACGGGCAATTTTACTGAGACAAAGAAAATGTTGTTAATTAAATAATTTTATCATCAGATTATGAAAGAACTAATATCCTTAATAGTATTTGCATTAATGTTTTCGAGTTTTCTCTATTCCCAATCAAGCTGGGAAAAGAAGATTGTGGATTCGACAATGAACTTTTCAGGTGTACAGTTTCTAAATTCACAAACTGGATATATTTGTGGTAATCATGTAAGTGCAAACTATAATTCTTGTATTTACAAAACTACAAATTCAGGTAATAATTGGATCAAAGTATCTCAAGACGGTGGAATAAACTATGGGATATATTTTGTTGATGAATATACGGGTTTTGCTTCTCTATATTATTCTGGTTTTCCGGGATCAGGTAAATTAGCAAGAACTTCTGATGGAGGAAGTTCCTGGCAAGCAGTACATTGGATTACCGGTGGTTCACATCAAAACTTATATTTCTATAATAATCTAAATGGTTATTATACAGGTTATGAGCGTATTGTTAAATCAGTAGACGGAGGATTTAATTGGTTGGATATATCTGTACCTAGTACTTATGTCCTTAAAGAATTATTTGTTGACGTAAATAAAGGTTATTATTTAAGTTGGGACAATAGAGTTTTCAGAACTACAAATGGAGGATACAACTGGAATCAAATTTATATAACTAATTATATTCTAGATGATATGGTATTTACAGACTCACTAAATGGATATCTCTCAGGGATATTAAGTTCTGGTTCTATATTAAAATCAACTAACGGTGGGTCAATTTGGAATTTGGTTTATTCAACTAATGAAGAAATAACAAAATTGAAATTTCCTACTTTTTATGTTGGTTATGCATTAGGCGATTCAAGCAGGGTTTTTAGAACATCAAATGCAGGATATAATTGGTTTACCCAAAACTTAGACTCAGCATATAGATATAACGATTTAAGTTTCGTAAATGAATATACAGGATTTGTTGTTGGTCAGAGAGGAATTGTAATGCGTACAACAAATGGAGGTTCTACATACATAAATCCAATATCAACAGAAACACCATCAAAATATTCACTATCGCAAAACTATCCGAACCCGTTCAACCCAACAACAAACATTAAATTCTCAATCGTAAATTCGGGGGATGTAAAACTTGTTGTATATGATATTCAGGGGCGCGAAGTCCAGACACTCGTAAACGAATCGCTCAAGCCCGGCACGTACGAAGCCGCGTTCGACGGTTCGGCACTAAACAGCGGAGTGTATTTTTATAAACTCATAACCAGCACCTTCTCCGAAACAAAGAAGATGCTATTATTAAAATAAGAGATACCCACCCCGTCTGTCTGCTTGCGCAGACATCCACCCCTCCAAGGAGGGGAATCTTTGAATGTGACGGATGGGTATAGTGAGGCAAAGAGGATGTTATTAATAAAATGAAACACTTATGAAAATATTTATTGTAATACTGGTAATTGTATTAGTATCTGAACTTGCATTGTTAAATGATAATTGCAATTGCCAATGGGTTCAGATACCGACAGGGATGGGGACTAATCAATCCGTATCTTCATTAGTTAATAAAAGCGGGACGATATATGCAGGAACAAACAGTTACGGACTATACTCGACAGCAAATAGTGGTGCTAACTGGGGACAGAATGGTTTGTTTAATTATCCAATCTGGTCTATAGGTATTGCAGGAAATAATTTGCTTGCAGGTACTGCTGGCTCCGGAATTATGGTTTCAACTAACAATGGAAGCAGCTGGTTTAATTCTTCGTTAACCAGCAGAACGGCATTATCATTCGTAATATCAGGTGCAAATATATATTGCGGGACAGAGCAGTACGGAATTTATTTATCATCAAATCAGGGAGTAAACTGGATTGCTGCAAATTTTAATTCACAAAGTGTAACATCTTTAACATCTCTTGGGAGTGTAATATATGCAGGCACTTATGGTCAGGGTGTTTTTAAGTCAGCAATGACAGGTTCCGGCTGGGTTCAAACATCGCTGAACAATAAAGACGTTATAAGTCTTGCAGTATCAGACCCGTATATTTTTGCAGGGACTGTCAGCAATGGAGTGTACGTAACTACAAATGAAGGTCTGAACTGGGCACAGACTTCTCTGAACAATAAAAATATTAATTGTCTTGGAATTACTGGGAGCAATATATTCGCAGGTACAGATACATCGGGTGTTTATCTTTCCACAAATTATGGTAATACGTGGCAGAACATCAGCAGTGGTCTTGGTTCGGTTCAAAGTGTTAAAACACTGCTCATAGCAAACGGATATGTATTCGCAGGAACTCCCGGAAACTCTGTATGGCGGCGTCCGCTCTCAGAAGTAATAGGCATACAGAACATCAGTTCAGAAGTTCCTTCATCGTATTCACTGGGGCAGAACTATCCGAACCCGTTTAATCCGACAACAGTAATCAGGTTTCAGATTCCGAAAGCAGGTCAGGTTTCTTTAAAAGTTTATGATGTATCGGGAAAACTTATGATGACACTCGTTAATGAATACAGGCAGGCAGACTTTTATGATGTGAGTTTTGACGGATCAGGTTTGAGCAGCGGAGTGTACTTTTATAAACTTTCTGCAGAGGGCTTTACTGAGACGAAGAGGATGGTGCTTTTGAAATAAGAGATACCCACCCCGTCTGTCTGCTTGCGCAGACATCCACCCCTCCAAGGAGGGGAATCTTTAAAGATGTGGTAGTGTACAAATAATTTTAAATAAGTATAAATGAAAAGATTAATAGTTGTAGTTATAATGCTTGTATCACTGAGTGCAAATGCGCAGTGGATGCAGTACATGTTGCCTTACGGCGGGTTTGCTTATACATTGGGTTTTTATGATGTGAACAGGGGATTATCTTTAGGGCATACAATGTTTCCTTTCAATCAGAAATTGTTTTATACAACTAATTCGGGGAATAACTGGGTTCAGGCAAATTATCCTATGGAGCTGAGGGCTTTTGCCGATGTTCAGTACATTAATGCTACGACAGTTTATGCGGGCGGTTCTGAAAATATTTATGGAAAGAACAGAGAATATAATGGCGAAGACTTCAGGCAATTCCCTAAACTAATGAGAGAAAGATTGTTGCGTGAAGGCAAGAGGCAGTTTCTTCCTGAATATAAAACTGCTTTTATAAAATCCACAGACGGAGGAATTAACTGGCAGAGGGGCTCTGTGTTTGATACTCTTACGGGTTTCATTACAGACATACAATTCTTCGATATTAATACAGGGTATGCATTAATTGATTCTACTATGTACGGCAGGACAAGGTTTTACAAAACTACGAATGCCGGTGCTAACTGGAATATGGTTTGCAGGATAGATACTGCTGAAGTTGATAAGATGGTTTTCCTTGATGCTAACACAGGAATTGCAAAAGGATATAGCTGGGGCGGAAGGGTTTACAGGACTACGAATGCAGGAGTGAACTGGGCAATAAAAGAGATGCCAACTCAGATAGACGGTCTGACATTTTTCAATCAGAGCACGGGAATAGCAATCGGTATTCAGGAAGCGGGTGCAACAACAAAAGTATACAGAACTACTGATGCTGGAATAAACTGGAGCATTGTACTTTCGATTCCCGGAAGGCAATACCAGAACGTAAAGGTACTGCCGAATACAGGAACAGCATTTGCGGTAGGCAATCTGATTGATACAGTGTACTCTTTGTACGGTAAGATAACAACTTTAAAGAGCACGGATTACGGTTTGAACTGGGTAGTTAAAGAATTTAATCCGCTTTCTCTGATGTTTGGAGTTTGTATTGCTGATGCGAACAACTTCTTTATAAGCGGAGGTGATGTTTATGACCAGGGAATAATATTGAAATCAACAAACGGCGGTAATGTTTTTGTAAGTTCAAATGGAAATGAATTACCTGCCGGTATTGAACTGGGACAGAACTTTCCGAACCCGTTTAATCCAATTACAAATATTAAATTCTCAATTGTAAAAGCGGGGGATCTGAAGATAGTTGTTTATGATGTGCAGGGAAGGGAAGTACAGATTTTAGTTAATGAGAAAATGAATGCAGGAATATATGAAGTGAACTTTGATGCTTCGTATCTGACCAGCGGTGTTTATTTTTACAGATTAGAAACAGAAGGTAATTCAATAACAAGAAAAATGCTTTTGATAAAGTAGCTGCTCCCTAAATATTATTTTTAATAATATCCGAAACAATAAATTTCAGAATCCGTAATATTAATTAAAGCTTTCAGTTTAGAGGAATTGAAAGCGGAGAAATAATTTGAAAAACATTAAACAAACAGATTATGAAAAAGTTAATACTTTTTATTCTGGTTTCCCTTGCAGCACCAGTTTTATTATTTTCACAGATTATTTACAACAATAAAGTAGATTCCGTTATTAACCTTATGTCGTCTCAGAATATGGGAAGGTACGTAAGGGAATTAAGCGGTGATACTGTTATTGCAATAGGGGGAATACCACAAAGGATTTATTCACGCCACGCAAGTTCACCGAGCAATCAACTGGCGGCTCAATACATCTACGAAAAATTTCAGTCATTCGGTATGCAGGTAAGGTATCAGACAAACAATGCACACAACGTGAATGTAATTGCACGAAAGACTGGATATCTGCATCCGGAGATAAAGGTTCTTATGGGTGCTCACTATGATAACATAAGACCCAATATAGGGCCGCTTGATACGATGAAGGGTGCGGATGACAATGCATCAGGAGTAGCGGCAGTACTTGAATCAGCAAGACTTCTTGCTACGTTTAATTCAAAATACACGATTGAGTTTATTGCGTTTGATGAAGAAGAGATAGGATTGCTTGGTGCGTACGGGTATGCAGATTCGTGTGCGCATAATCAGAATGAATTTGTTTACGGACTTATAAATATGGATATGATATCGTGGGACGGGAATAACGACGGGCTTATACGGATTATGACGAGTCCGGGATGCGACTTTCTTGCGGATATGTTAATAAGAACTTATTCGATGTACAACCTGAATCTGACACCTTTGAAGGCATTTAATGCAGCGGGTTCTGACCATATGGCTTTCTGGAATAACGGAATAGGAGCAATATCTTCGATTGAGCCTGCGAGTGATTTCCATCCTTATTACCATTCAATAGGAGATGTGTTCAGTTTGTTTAACATAAATTATTTTATGAAGAACTCAAAGGCTAACCTTGCGACGGTTATGTCAATTGCGAACGAACACTTCTATCAGATAAACCATCAGCAGGTACAATCATCTTCAGATACATCGGAAAGGGTAGTAGAAGCGTGGCTTACATTCGGTTTGCCGATTGCCGGCAGTGCTAATGCTCCGAGAGTTTATTACAAAGTAGGGACGGGGAATTACAATTATGTAAATGCATTTGAAGTGAATGATAATCTTTACAGGTTCAGAATTCCAGGACAGAGCAGAGGATCGCAGATTTCATATTATATTGCTGCGCAGGATTCGACAGGAACGTATATGACTTCACTTCCTGCTGGTGCTACAGGAACAAATCCGCCGGGTACGACACCTCCACAACAGGTGTTCAGGTATTATGTTTACAGTCATTCAATATTCAGTTCAAACAATCAAAGACCAATACTGGATAATCAGTATATGAGGGATACTATATATGTTCCGTTTACGGGGAGTGTTCAGGATGTGATGGTTAACCTGAACCTGAATCATGCGAACGACGGTGATTTGCTGATAACACTGATAAAAGATAATTACATATTTCATTTAAGCCAGTTCAATGGAAACGGCGGGCAGAATTTTACTAATACAACTTTCAGTGATACTGCAGCAATGTCAATAATTCAGGGAACTCCGCCATACACTGGATTATATAGACCACAGCAGCCTTTTATGGGATTTGTGAACGCACAGACTCAGGGTAACTGGATACTGCGTGTATTTGATATGCGAACTGGTAGTACAGGGACTCTTCTTAACTGGAGTTTAAGCTTTAAATATTCAAATCCTGTATCTGTTAAAAAGGAAGAAACATCTGTGGCAAGCAAATATAATCTGATGCAGAACTTTCCGAATCCATTTAACCCAAACACGGTAATTAAGTTTTCGATTCCTTCGCAAGGGCAAGTGAGCCTGAAAGTGTATGACATAATGGGAAGGGAAGTGAAATCACTTTTGAATGAGAGACTTCCTTCAGGTGTTTACGAATCAATGTTTGACGGTTCGGCACTGAACAGCGGAGTATATTTTTACAGGTTGGAAACGGAAGGATACACAGAAACAAAGAAAATGCTTCTGATTAAGTAGTTGTCGGGAAGAAGGTTTATCGAATATGCTCCCGGAGCGAATGTTTTATAGAGAAGGCTTCGTTCCCGGGAGCGATTTTTGAGTTGAAGGTAAGTTAAGAGATTAAATATAAATATGGAATCAACTTGCTATTGATGTATATTAATAGCATATTGTTTACTAAGATATAAATAAAGATATATGTTTCAGATTTGATTTGCCGCTTTGAATTTATTCTAAGTACTGCAGTTCACACCTCCAAAAATATGTTATCGGATTTATAGAAAAACATAAATTTACATTTAGCGTATTTATATCAAACAGAAGTCCGATATAAATCGGAGTAAATTAAAAATTTTCTTGAAAGGAAACACAATGGAAAAAGGAATCGTAAAATGGTTCAACTCGTCAAAAGGCTTTGGATTTATCACAGTAGCCGGTAAACCTGATGTATTCGTACATTTTAATGCCATCTTAGGTGATGGTTACAAAGCATTAGACGAAGGTGATTCAGTAGAATTCGAAATTGAAGACGGACCAAAAGGTCTTCAGGCAGCAAATGTTACAAAACTTTAAGTCTAAATTAATTAGCTAAAAATAGTAATAGCTGTATAGAAGGGTTGTCAGAAATGACAACCCTTTTTTTATATCCCATCATAATT
>JBMOHR010000097.1:0-10738 GCA_049317745.1 Ignavibacteria bacterium | reverse complement strand
TTTGCAAAATATACAATCTTCTTTAATCATGCTAATAATCAGAAATAACCATAAATTTACAATTATTAATATTTAATGTCAGTGTAAAACAGAGATTGGGTTTAAGAAATGTGGAAATATAGCAGGATTCACAAAAATGAATAAAGGTCTATAAATTTAAAATATTTGAATACAGCAAACAAACAACACTTTTAAATTAAATATGATATAGTAATACATAAATTTGCTATTTCAATATCAAAATAATAGTATAAAAAAATATGCACAAATATATTTCTTTTATATTTAAATATTTATTATTACTTTTGAACTGTAATTAGGGATTGGGTCAGTGTTGAAAGTGTGAGTTAAATGTTCTTTAATAATATTGAACATAATTCATATATTTTCTGAATTATGAAAGCTTGACTTGATTGTAGATTACTTATCATCATCACGCGATATACTATTCTTAAAAGATTCACATTCATATCGGAGTTAAGCATATAGAAAAACGGCCGAATTACTATTACGGTATATATTCACTGGCAATATACTGTGTAAGTATTCTGTATTTTATAAACATTTAAAAGGAGACCCAATGATAAAAGGACCATAAACACAAAGGAAAAGTCTTTAGAGGTTCAGACTTATTTATTCATTAGAAGGGAGTTCAAACACAACAATAACGATTTTAGAAAGGACTGGCACAATCGGAATGAATCGAACCGCGAAGGAAAGATTCAAATAAAATTATAGTAAAACTATAAAATTAATGATGTGTCAGCCCTCTATAGAGGAAGTTAATGGAAATTGAATAAACTTTAAATGATGTAAGTAATGACGGATGAACGAAAGACTTTTAAGATAGGAATATATTTCGCTTACTTAATAAAGTTTTTTTGAATGTAAGATTTAAAGTTAATAAATAAATAGCTATTTTTAATCAATTGTTTAGAAAGAAATTGAGAATTCTAATAACATATATATTATGAAGCTCCATACCGCCTTTTCGAGTGCCCTTAAGGGATTGATAGTTGTATCCGTTGTGTTTTTCTTATCCGCAGCAGGATTTCAGGATAAAATGACTTCCTGCTGGTATCAACAGTATTTTCCTAACCTGAATGGAAGTACTATTAAGGATATGACATTTCTTGATAGTCTTACTGGATTTGCGATTACAACAACAAATTCATCGGTACAAGCATATATTTTAAAGACTACTAACGGCGGGGATAACTGGATTATTGTTCATACATATTTTCCTCCTTCAACGGGTACAATATTAACAGGAATTATGTTTGCTAATAATGCTATAGGATATGCATCTACAAGTTACCATGAATTCTTCAAAACTACAAATGCCGGAGAGAACTGGACAAATATTTCTGAACCTCCTTGGTCCATTGATGGTTTGTATGTATTAAATACTGATACAGTGTTTGCTGCCAGTAGCAGTCCCTTTGGCGGTGGTGTTTTTCGCTCTACCAACGGAGGTTACAATTGGCAGACTATCTGGAATATAGGTGGCGGCAGTGGTAATCCTGAAAAAATATATATGGTTAATAAGGATTTAGGATTTACTCAGGATGAAGGGCTCTCAACTTTTATGAAAAGAACAACAAACGGTGGCTTTAACTGGACAGAAATACCTGGAGAAAAATTTAAAGATATAAAGTTTTCTGATAGTAATACAGGTTGGAAAGTATATAGCAGTATAAAGAAAACTACTGACGGTGGTCTTAACTGGTTTGTACAACAAACACCTAATATTACTACATCATTCACTAATAAAGCAGACCTTTGTGTCTTAAACAAAGATACAGTTTGGATGGTTGGGGCTTACTATAATAATGGTGGCGTTATTTTTAAAACCACAAATGGTGGATTAAATTGGGGGTATCAAATACCAAATACAACATATCCGGTAACTTCACTTTATAATATAGATTTTGTTGACTCAAAACATGGTTGGGCTTTTGTAATATATGGAACTAATAATTTACTATTTCATACTAAAGTCGGTGGGAACGATACAACAATATTTACTAATATTAACAATAATTCTGGTGTTGTATTATCCGATTATCAATTATACCAGAACTACCCAAACCCATTTAATCCTTCGACTACTATCAGTTACAGGTTAGCTAAGTCCGGTAATGTTAGTCTTAAAGTCTTCAATATTTCAGGTAAAGAAATAGAAGAATTAGTAAACAAAAGATTACAAGCGGGAAGTTACAAAATTACATTCAATCTTACTAAATATTCAAGCGGAATATATTTCTATTCTATGATTATAGATGGAAACATTGTTGACACTAAGAAGATGATGATGATAAAGTGACGATTCTATGAGTTAAAAATTTTAAATAGAAATATTATTAAATTTTAATTCAAACCAAATGAATATTCTAAAATCAATTGGAATAAAACTATTTATTCTAACAGTTACAGCTATGCTATTTTTAGCATCCCAATTCACAAGCCCAAGTGCTAATGAAAATGGGTTTTCAAACACAACATTCTACAATATCCCTGACAGCCAGTTTATAATGGGTGCTTTCGAGAATGGAACTGAAACAACATACAATCATCAGGGAGCATTGAAGTTAAACACATGGCATAAATACACAGGACCCTATGGTGGATGGCCAGGTGTTTATAGCGATAATATTAATACAAATTCAAATGTATATGGACCCGGTGTAAATTCCAGAATAACAGCAAACAAAAATATAGGAATGCGTACACTTATGGATAGACCTGTTATTGAATATATTATAAGCGGTCAGAGAATAGATTATCAGTGTGAAAAAATAGATTCAGGTTTTACAACGAATAATCATTTCTGGTTTTATGCTTACAGAAATTCCGCTATTGTTAATAACAGTACTCGTTATTCAATCAGCGATGTAAATGACCCTTCTCACAGTATAGAAACGAAAGTAAAACATTGTCATAAATTGGATGCTAACACTTTGGATAATGATATTTTAGTTAATTCAAGCATAAGAGCTAACAGAGAATTAGCATTTGACCAAACTAATCAGTGGATGAAAGATAGTGAATATAAATGGTATATAATGCCAAGAATCAGAATTGATTCTTTATATGCCTTAGGGGGTATTCATAATAATGACGAGGTTTGTAAAATTATCATTCGCGGCAAAACAAGGATTGCCAAACAAGTTGTGTTAAGAGTAAAAGATTTTAAATTTAATGGGGTATATGATGGTCAATATAAAGAAGTCTATAATCTTGATAATGCTGAAGACCTTCAATTATCTAAAGATGAAATAACAAATTATTTTATAGATTCAGAACCATTTAATTATGGAGGGGATCATGTTAATAATACTGATATTGAAATTTACTGGTCTGGAAATTGTGATATGTGGATAGACAGAGTGAGAATAGAGAATGTACCTGCCCGACAATTTTTAGAAATTAATGATCCTCGTCATGATGAATTAGTTGGTAAAGTAAATGATGAAATCGGCTGGGCAAATCAATATTATGATTTTGTAAATCCAAAACCTAATTATTTCTACTTTGAAGAATGTCAGATGAGCCACTTTCCGCTCATCAAAGCTTTGAATCAACAAATCACATCTGCACCGGGAAACAAGAACGAATTAGTTATCTGGCTTAATTATGATTTGTTCAAAGCACACGTACCAAATTGTTGGTATTATCAGTTTGATGCTGAAATGCTGAAGGCTTATTTGTATGACGACTACGGTTTAAGGAATATTGTAATGGGCTCTTATGCAATGGAAGGGTGGAAAAATGCAGAACAACCAGCAAATCGAATATCATACCACCCAAGTACTCTTTTTCCTCTAAATCCAGATCAGACATATGACACTGTTCATGGAATATTATCCTATAAATCAACCTCACCCGCAGAATATGACGAATGGTTACAGGAACATTTTGACGACCCGGTTAATCTATCCGGCGAAAATTATTCATACATTAGTAAGCTTATGTATGAATTAAGTAAAAGTGGAATGAATATCATCAACTGTGCACAGGCTCATTTGTGGTATAATAAAGGTCACAAATTAAAAGAACCGTCAAACGAAGAACTTGAACTTCAGGCAAATCTTGGATTAACAAATAATGCAAAAGGACTTATTTGGTTTGCATATGTATGCGACTGGACTAATATTGGTGATACTTTCTATGCAAGAGGAATAATGAATAATGGGCTAATTCCAAGAGACTCAAACGTTTATGGTCAGAAGAAATATAGCAAAGTTTGTTCTATAGACAGTATGCTTGAAAGAAGAGGACCGTATATAATGAGTTTTAATTCTTCATTGACAAAGAACTGTGCGTATAGGAATTACACCGAAAGAAATAACTTCACTAATGGAACATATTTCCTGGATATAATTACTTATAAACCAAGTAATGTTTATCCGGATTGCAACGAAGATAATCCTGGAGGGAATAATCCACAGGGTCTTGTTTTTGAATGCAAAGAAAACAGATACCTTCAGGCGGCTACGTTTAGAACAAATGAAAGTGATGTAAATAAGTATTTTATGATTGTTAATAGAAGATGTTCGCCATATAAAGATGATTCATGTGATGATAGTTTGGGCGGAAGAAGAAATGTAAGAATAAGGTTCGACATAAATTCTTCTGAATTTGCCAACTACAACAACTGGAATATTATTGATATAGATAATAAAGATACCGTTTTATCATTCGATAAACGAGCAGGGTCTATTCTCAACCTTGGATGGTATATGCCCGGGCAGGGAAAGCTTTATAAAATATCGCCTGTTGTATTAAGCGGCGGAACACTCGTCTCGGATGAAACCATAAGCGGGACGTTTAACTGCGATGGAATGGTAAAGAACGGTGGATACAATATTACTATCTCACCTGCAACAGCAATCTCATTTGCGGATAATGCGGGTATAGAAATGAGCGGGGGTATATTTACTTGCGGAGATTATAGCAGTGAAAGCCCCGTTACTTTGAAGGGCTTTAACAACTCTAACGTTTGGAAAGGCTTAGTTCTTGAAAACTGTTCAAGTGTTGGTATTTACAATACAAGCATCAGCAGAATAAAAGACGATAACGTATGCAAGGCAGTATTGATTTCAAACTGTAACAATATAAACATCAAAGGAAGCACGTTTAATGTAGGAACTAATGCGGCGGCTATTAACGCAGCATTCACTGCAAATTCTGAAGAACCTATATCGTTCAATGTGAGTGAATGTAATTTTAATATGGGAGGCAGCGGAAATGATGCATTGTATATCACTTCAAACGGTGCATCTTCGATTCCCGTTATTATAGACTGGTGTACGTTTAGCACTGCTAATGAAAATTCCAATGCTTTGAGACTTATTAACGTTACTGGTGGAGCAGTAAAGAACAGTGTTTTTGTGAACTTTAAAACCACAATAAACACATTCGGCTCTGTATTAGATTTGTATAACAATAAAATACTGGGTACAACTAATTCAACAGGTATTCTTTGCACTGATGGCAGTAACATTTCAATGAAACCTGTTTCAGGAACTTATCTTGGCGGATTTAATTATATCAAAAACTTTGGCAGTTCTTCAAGTTGTATCAATACTGACAACTCTGTTTTCAATATAAATTATGGTCAGAATGATTTCGACCTGAGTGACCTTGATAACTCGAAGTTCTTTACTGGAACATTCAGCGGTGATGCAGTTGACAACGTTGATGCTATCAAAAACTGCTTTCACAAGGACAGCGTAACCAATGTTGATGCCAATCATTCTGTAACATGGTACAGCACTAACGACCCTGTTAGTTTTACATTTACAGATTACAGTTGTGAACTTACACCACCGAATGATTTCTTTGTATTACAATACACAGGATACAGCGACACAATATTCAGAAGCGGCGGCGGAGAAGGAGGCGGGTTTAATCCGAATAAAACATTAAACGTAGAAGAAAATGTATATAAGAGCCTGAAAGATACTGTGAACTTAAACCTTAGAAAAAGAAACTATCTCACTGTAGAAGATAAAGCAAAACAGATACTGACACAGTATCCCGACAGCCTTGAAAGCATAAGTATGGTGCAGAAACTGTATATGGCATCTTTGAACCTTGACAGCTCAAAAATTGGATTAACAAAAACATTTCTGGAAAACTTAATAGCAACAAACGCTCAAAACCCGGGACTCATAAAACGTGCATTCTACTTCATACAGAAATGTAAAGTGAAGCTCGGTCAGTACCAATCAGCACTCGACGGCTTCCAGTACATTATGACACAAAATCCTTACACTTATGAAGGACTTGTTGCCAGTTGGGATTATGCGGCGACATATCTGTTAATGGGTTCAGGCGGCAGTTACAAAGGTGATTTTGAAGAACTAACCGAAGAATTGATTACTCCATCGGACACACTTCTTAGCCGTATGACAAAACGTGATATAAATACTAATAAAACTAAAAACAACAGTTCAAGTGAGCAAATCACAAAAACATTCTACGAGAAAGTTAAAAATGTTACTAAGGATGACAAAACTACTCAGGAAGCAAAAGTGAAAACTCTGGAAAAGAAGATAGAAACCTCAAAGAACAAAACTGAAAAGAATGACGCGGCAACAGAGCTTGCAACGATGAAGCAGATAAAAGAAGTAGTAAAAGTGAAAAAGCCTAATACTGTTATGAAACATATACAGATAATGAATGATGACATAAAGAAAGTCTTTGGAGTTGGTAAGAGTAATAATAAGGAATCAGAAAACAACCTAATCCCTAAGACGTACACACTATATCAAAACTATCCTAACCCATTTAATCCAACGACAAAGATAGCTTATGATATACCAAGAGATGCAAAAGTTAAGCTCGTTATTTATGATATACTCGGAAGAGAAATGAAAACACTCGTTAACAATGAATTTAAAATAGCGGGTAAATACATAACCGAGTTCAACGGCTCTAACTTGGCCAGCGGAATTTACTTTGCACGGATACTCGTGAACGAAGGAAAAGATTTTATGGCTGTGAAGAAGATGGTTCTTCTTAAATAATGTACGTCATATTATTTTAGGGCAGGTCCAGCAACCTGCCCTTTTTTAAAATCTTTAACCATTAAATATTTTATTCTGTGATTATCTGCTAAATCTGTGCAAATCAGCATTCTATTATCTTTTTTCTAAAATTTTCGGGAACTTTTTTCACTTTACCGTTGTTTTATCATTACAGTGTATAATAAATTATACATATCAGATGATTCAAAAATCATCAGTTTTCATTATGAGAAAATGAAAACACTCAAATACTGTTATTACAGCTTCTTGCACTGACCCAATACACTACTAATCCACCACTAACCCACAACTAATCCATTAGAAATACAACATTCTAAGTATTATCTTAGTATCAATTCCCTAATAACTTGCTTAAATCAACGTATTATACTGATAAATTCTATTTCATAACTTTTACAAAACCATCTCATATTCGATGCAAAGTCAAGTATATTATTCGATATATTTTCTTTTTCCTGTTTATTAATTTCAACTATTGCTAAGTTAAGTTAAATTAACATTCATTGAACACTAAAGTACGGAAATATCTTATAGAAGCAGCACGACAGAAAGGGAAATTCGTTTATTACAGCGATGTGGTAACTGAATGCGGTTTAAAGTTTAACCTTCGGAATACGAACGGACAGAAACAATTGAACCAGATACTCGATGATATTTCTGCTTTTGAGGATAAGGCAGGTCGTCCGCTGCTGAGTGCAATGGCGATTTATAAAGACGTACGGAAGAACGACCACGGAGACGGGTTCTACTATATGGCAGAAAAACTCGGCAAGGGGAATGCACGTAAACTGAAAAGAGACTTGTACGGTTTTGCCGAAGCAGAAGCCTGCAGGGTTTTCTGGCAGAATGAAGAACATTACAATACACATAAAGACGATTTTTAGGTTTATACCGTTTACACATCTTTTAACAGTCATTAATATTGTTAACTACTTTTACGAATAAAATCATTAAATTTGCACTACACACTTTTTAATAGATGATTACATTAGAAAAATTTACGGAAGAAGATTTTGACAGATTAATTAACTGGATTAAGAACGAAGATGAATTAATCCTTTTTGCAGGTCCCGGTTTCAGCTTTCCCTTAACAAAAGATCAGTTGTCTGCTTACATAAACAGCGATGTCAGAAAAATATTTAAGGTTGTGGATTCAGGTACTAATGAAGTTATAGGACACTGTGAACTTAACGATATAAATAAAAATTCAAAAAGCGCAAGAGTCTGCCGGATGTTAGTTGGAGATTCAACGAGCAGGAATAAAGGGTACGGACGAAAAATGCTTCAGGCATTGATTAATGTTGCATTCAATGAACTTTCTTTAAATAACCTGACTCTTAAAGTTTATGAGGATAATTCTTCAGCTGTTAAGTGTTATACGAACTGCGGCTTTGAGGTTAAGGGTAAAATACATAAGTCTATGGTTGGACCAGGTAAATACTGGCCTGCATTTATTATGAGCCTGACTAACAATTAAGTTTATTACAATTCTTCCAGTTTAAATTTCTCTCTGAGTAACTTATCTTTTATTCCAATGTTTTCTGCATCGATTAATTCTGCCTTTAAGTAAAACTCCGTAACTTTCATTTCCCTGTGCTGAAAGTCTGTGTACTTTTTAACTAAATAAAGTTTCTGCGAATACTCCAAACTGTAAACTTTAACTGTCATTAAACCGTTGCCCGTGTCTTTCAGTTTATCGAAAAGAGATATTCCTTTAGTAATGTTAATCACGAATGTATTGGCTTTATCACCGTAATAGACGAGAATTGTGTCAGTAACGTCTGACTGGTGCAGGTACATTATCTGCTGTCTGAACAAAGGAAACACAAGACTCCTGTTCTTAAGTCCTTTTTCTGCGTTCGACTTATTATCCTTGCCGTACATCGTCCAGTTATCCGAAGCATTGTTTCTGACTGCGAATTCGGAAATGGTTTTATCGAGTATACTGTTCAATGCAGAATCGCTGATGCATACATAGTTGCTGTTTGTATCTGCAGTTGTCGAATCTTTGTTTAAGATTTCAGAATCATTTTTATCCTTACAGGATGTGAATACAATGAACAGACATAGCGAAATCGAATACAATATTTTACAGACTGAACAGGTATGACTCATATTCTTTTAACCATAGTTTAGATTTTTTAAAATCTGGACACATAGATTCTACCAGTTCCCAGAACCGTTTTGAATGATTCATCTCCTTTAAATGAGAGAGTTCGTGTATGATAAGGTATTCAATCACTGACCTCGGACAGCGTATTAACCGCCAGTTAAACGAAAGGTTCTTCCTCGATGAACACGTTCCCCATTTAGTCTTCTGGTCGCGAATGAATATTCTGCTGTACTCAAAACCGTATTTCCCAGCCAGCTCACTAACCATCCTTGTTATTTCCTTCTTTGCGAGATGTATATACCATTCTACTAAGATTGAACTCTTCCGTGTGATTTCGTGGTTTGAAACAATCTTCTTGCTTTCGTGGTAAGTTAATATCTTATTGTTCACAGTTGGGTCGACTGTAAGTGTATACTTCTCGCCAAAGAGCAGTACTTCGTTATCTTTTAAATCTATGTCCTTTTTTCTCTTCGAGAGTTTAGTTAGTGTTTTTGAAATCCACGCACTTTTGTCGGCAATGAGATTATCAAGACGTACTTGAGTGTAAGAAACGGGAACAGTAATCGTTATATCCAGATTACTGCTAATCCTGATACTCGCATTTTTAACCTTTTTACGCACTAAATTATATTCTATCTCAGTCATTCACAAATTTTATTAAAAATAATTAAATATTTTTCCAAATTCGTAACCAATCGTAATATATATATGATTATAAGGGTGTACGGAAATAATTATCATACAATGATAATAATCGAACAACTGAAACAGTTAATTTTGTACTGAAACAAATTTTATTAATTATAAATCATTGGAGTAATTATGAATTTTGAGAATCTTTCGTTTTCTAAATCAAAGAGTTTTGGCTTGCTGCAGTTTAAGACAGAGGATGCAGATACATTCGAATATGTGAGTTCTGATTTTGCTATCAAAAATGGTTTTATTGTTGTGAATGAAGTCGATGAACAGGGTTCGGTTAACAATTTAATGGTTTTAAACACTTCTCCGCATTTTGTTTTCTTTATGGACGGTGATGTGCTTGTCGGGGCGAAACAAAACAGGGTTCTGAATACATCTGTATTGCTGGAGCCGCAGTCGAAAACAAACATTACGGTGAGTTGTATAGAGCAGGGCAGGTGGCAGCATAAGTCGGTTAATTTCTCCAAGCCAGATTTTATTGCTCCTGCGAAGCTTAGAAAGCAGAAGAACATGAATGTTTATAAAAGCCTGAAGTCAGGTAACAGTTACTATGCGAGCCAGGGCGATGTATGGGATAATGTCAGTCATTATGAAAAAATATACAGCGTTAAGTCAGAGACTTCGGACTTAACGGAAGTAATGGAAACAAAGATGGCGGATTTTGATAAATATATTAAGTACTTCGAATGCCATAACGAAGCTAACGGTCTTGCGATGTTTTCAGAGGATAAAGTTGTGAGCGTTGAAATATTCAACAGGACAAATGTTTACAGAGAATATTTTCATAAACTTCTTAGAGCAACTGCGATGGAAGTGTTTTATATGAATAAGAAAGAAAGCAAAATGCAGAAGGATGATGCTATCGATATTC
>JBMOHR010000096.1:0-10788 GCA_049317745.1 Ignavibacteria bacterium | reverse complement strand
TTTGTATATTTAATCAGTCAGGAACTACCACCGGTGTGAAGTATTTCAGAACAACCAACTTTGGTGATTTTAACACTATTGCTGGTCAAAGTGTAATCTGGACAGCTTCGAGCGGAGTTTCAAGACCTGATATTATGGGAGTAAGAAATGCTAATACTCACAGGTTCGGATTCTTCTTCTATGGTGCAGTGGATTCATTACAGTATGTCTCTGTCAACTCAAGTGGTGCATTTAATTCAACTTCAACAAAAATGAATGGTGGTAACGGTTTTACAACAGGCTTCTATGGTCCAGCAGTTGGTATGAGATTTGCCGCAAATGATAGTTGTTTTGCATTATATTCAGCAAGCGGTCCTGTTAATATGTGGGCGGCTTCAGGATGTACTGGAACTGTTACAAGCGTTGGCAACACAGAAACACCTGTATCATTCAGTTTATCTCAGAACTATCCAAACCCGTTCAATCCTGTAACTAAGATTGCTTATGCATTACCAAAATCTGGATTAGTAACATTAAGGGTTTATGATATTCTTGGTAAAGAAGTAGCAACTTTAGTAAATGAAGTAAAGAATGCAGGAAGTTATTCAGTTGATTTCAGTGCATCGAATTTCACAAGTGGAGTTTATTTCTACAAACTTGAAACAAACGGATTCAGTGATATCAAGAAAATGATGTTAATCAAGTAAATATCGGATTGGTTTAGTAACATAAAAGTAGTTTTAATAATCCCGCAAAACTGAAAAGTGTTGCGGGATTTTTTATATATGAAAGGAATTTACATTAAATAACAGGAAAAACATTCAAAATCCAGTTCAGACTTCAATAATTCACCTCATCAAACCATGTCTCATTATGAGACTTTTTGTCTCAAAATGAGAAAAAAATAATCGCTTACCCTCGAATATAGTCGAATATCGCATAATATATGTGGCACACTAATTGATTAAATTTAAAAGTAATTAATCGAATTAAAACAATTTACACAAAATCATTATGAGCACAAATTTTAAGATTATTTTGACACTGGTCTTTTTGACAGGAATGTTTCTGCAGGATGGGAATGCAGCAACTATTACTTCTGCCACTTCAGGTAACTGGAGTGCAACGACTACTTGGACTGGTAATGTAGTCCCTGGTGCAACTGACATTGTAACAATTCAAAATGGTCATACAGTTACACTGGATGCTAATACAGCTGCATTAGCTTCTTTAACAATTAATTCTGGAGGTACTTTAACTACTACAGTAGGGTTTAACTTCTCTGCTACAACAATAACAGTTAGCGGTACTTATGTAAACGGAAGTATTGGTTCAATCACAGGTACTATGACAGTTGGCGGTACTTACCAGCATAATATTAATGGTGGGACGGTTAAAACAGCAACCTGGATTGCAGGTTCTACCTGTAATGTATCCGGAACTACAAGTTCAGTGCCTTCAGGTTTAAACCAGAGTTTCAAGAATTTTACCTGGAGTTCAACAAATACCTCGGCTATATCAATTTCACCAACAGCCATAAATGGTGACTTCAATATAACGGCAGGTGGTGGTACTGATAAATACTTAAGAATCAATACTGCTTCTTTCACTATTGGTGGGAATTTAAATCTGTCAGGAAGTGCAAATTTACAAATATCAAATTCAACGCAAAGGACATTAACAGTTAATGGAAATTTTTCGATGACCAATGGGACGATAGATATGGCAACAAGTACAAAAGTTGGTACATTGAATGTTAAGGGTGATTTCTCTTTTACAGGAGGAACAATAAAATCTACATTGACAAGTGGCTCAATTGTTTTCAACGGAACAACATCTCAAACTTTTACTTCAGGTGGAACTGTCACAGGCACAATAAATTACACTGTAAATAATCTTGCAATTTTGCAAATGGCGGCTGAGAATTCAGTTGTAAATGGTAATGCATTTACTTTAAGCAGCGGTGCAACTTTAGGAATTACATCAGCAAACGGCATATCCACAGCAGGAAATGCGACAGGTAACGTACGAACTACTACACGAACTTACAGTACGAGTGCCAATTATATTTATAATGGAAGTTCTGCACAGGTTACAGGAAATGGCTTAACTTCTGCGGCAAATTTAACAATTAATAATACTGCGGGTGTAACTACAAGCGGCGATTTGGCAGTTAATGGAATACTTAATCTGCAAAGTGCAAATCCGTCAGCTACTAAGGGTGCACTTGAAATGGTAACAAATTATGGCTCCAATCAAGACACTATAGCCGCATCCTATACATTAACGATGGGTTCGACATCAACTACAGTTGGATTAGGTGATGTAACAGGTTACGTTAAAAGAACAACAATAGTGGCAGGTACATCTTATACTTTTGGAAATCAGTTTACAACCATTTCACTTACTTCTGGTACAATGCCTTCATCAATTACCGTCACAATAAAAATCGGTGCGGCACCTTCTGGAAAATCAGGTGCAGTAAAAAGATCATATGAAATAGTTCCGACAGATCCAGGTGTTTATACTTCAACTGTTGCAGCAAATTTCCATTTTCTGGATGGAGAATTAAATAGTAACACTTTGTCAAATCTTGTAACGTGGGACTTTGATCTATGGGGCGGAAGTTCTACTCCCGATGAGCACGGCAGAGCAGCTTATGATATAAGTACAGCAGGCTGTAAATATGTAGGTATGGCTAATATACCTATAGATTATTTTATAAATAAAACTGGTCATTCCTGGAGAACAATTTTTGAACTCGGTGATTATACAATGAATAATTATTTAACCTGGACAGGTGGTGCGAATTCGACAAACTGGAATGATGTTAATAACTGGAATCCAAAGTCAGTACCGAATTCATCCAGTAGAATAACAATACCAAATGTGTTAAATACGAATGGTTATTCACCTGCTCTTCCATCAGCAACAGAAATACAATCTTTATCATTAGAACAAGGATCATTGTTTACTTTAGGTTATGATTTGACTTTAAATGCATCAAGTGTTTTTGGTGGTGGAGCATTAAATGTTGTAGGAGGAGGGTTAACACCAAATGGTAAAAAAGTGATTTTCTCTGGATTTGGAGCAAATATTTCAGGAAACGTTCAACTCTATGATCTTGAGATTACGACCGATGCCTCTTTAACAAATGTCGAAGGAAGTTCAGTAAAAATCGGCGGGGCAGTTACAAAAACCGGATTATGGTACGCAGATAAATATATAAATACTGTGGAATATAATAAGGCAGGGGCTCAGACAATAGTATTAACCGATGGAACAGCAAAATATTATAACCTGATACTAAGCGGTAGCGGAACAAAAACCTTACCTTCTTCTGCTATGAGTTTATATGGTAATTTTAGTACGGCTGGAACTCTATCAGCAACGGCTATGGGGATAATCAATACAGCAGGCAACTTCGAAATAGGTTCAGGAACTTCGTTTACAACAGGTTCATTTAGTCATACTGTTGGCGGTAACTTTTCAAATAGCGGTACCTTCACATCAACCGGTAGTACGATTACGATGGATGGATTTACTGTACAAACAATCACTGGAAGTCCAGCATTTGATAATCTTATTATCAGCAGTTATAATAAGACAGTACTTGCGGGTAATACAACTGTTGCCGGAAATTTGGCAATTACATCGGGCAGAACTTTTGATTTAAGTACATTTACCTGTAATAGAAGCACTACAGGTGGAGGGACGTTTACAAATGCCGGAACATTGAAATTAGGTGGTATCGGTGGTCTGGGTGGAAGTAATTTCCCTAAAGATTATAGCGCTATTACATTAACAGGAGGAACAGTTGAATATTACGGAAGTACACAAACAGTATATACAGGTGCTGAGAATAACAATATTATAATAAGCGGAAACGGGGCATTAACAATGCCTTCTGCAGATATTACTATAAATAATTTTGAACTTAATAATGCTTCGGGAGTAACACTTGCGGGTAATTTCACTGTGAACGGTGTACTAAATTTAAACAATGGACTTTTAACACTTGGAGATAAGAATTTAATACTTGGAGCTTCTGCAACTGTAACAGGCAGTCCATCAGGAACAAATATGGTAGTTGCAACCGGAACAGGTAAATTAATGAAAGTATTTACAGGGACAGGTTCGTTTGAATTTCCGGTTGGAAGTTTTGGTACGTCTCTGGATTATTCACCCGTAACACTTAATTTTACAACGGGATCATTTTCATCGGCTTATGCAGGCGTAACACTTACACAGGGAAAACAACCCAATAATTCAAGTAATACGAGTTATCTAAATCGTTACTGGACAATCTCACAAAGCGGTATTACAGGATTTTCCTGCGGTGTTACTTTGCAGTATCTTGCAGGTGATGTAGTTGGTAATGAAACCGATATATGGTGCGGAAAGTACAGCGAAGGAGCATGGACATTATTGAATCAAGCTAATCTGGACGCAAATCAGTTATCCGGTACTGTCACAAGTTTCAGTACTTTTACAGGCGGTGAACAGGGAGTACTGCCTGTTTCTTTATCATCATTGAGTTCATCAGTAATCGGCAGAAATATTAAGTTAAACTGGATTACCTCCTCAGAGAATAACAATACAGGATTTGAAATTGAAAGAGCTTTAGCAAATAACGAAGCACCTGTATACACAAAGACTGGTTTTGTAACAGGAAAAGGAACAACAAACACCCCGACAAACTATTCTTTTGAAGATAGAAATTTAAACACAGGTAAATATAAATATCGTTTGAAACAAATCGATGTCAACGGAAACTTTGAATACTTTAATTTGAATGGTGAAGTAGAAGTAGGAGTACCGACAAAGTATGACTTAAGTCAGAATTATCCGAATCCGTTTAATCCAAAGACAAAGATTAATTTTGAAATCCCTTATGACAGTAAGGTGAAGATGATTATTTATGATGTAACAGGAAGAGAAATAAAGACCATAGTTAACGAAGTAAGAACTGCAGGTTATCACACAATAGTATTTGATGGTTCTGATATTTCAAGCGGGATATACTTTTACAGAATTATAGCAAATGCAAACGGCAAAGACTACATAAACACAAAAAAGATGGCAATAATTAAGTAATTCATTATTTCATCCATTTCCTTTGCTCAGTTAAAGGAAAAACGAAGCCCTTAAGGTAACTTAAGGGCTTTTTTGTTTTTTAAAAACAAAAATACTGAGAGTAATTAGAGACCAATCAGAGGCCAAGGATAGACCAAGGGGTGGCCAAGATAAAATTAAGGGAAAAAAGTGTAACTTACGAAATTCTGATAATCTAAATAAACCATATAGGGAAAAAGTTATCATAAATTACAATATAACAAAGTAGAACTGTATTTTCTTTTAAATTGATTATTCTGTGCAATATGTTTAATTTTAAGGGATTTATTTGAAAATTAAATAAATATGAAAGGGGTTTGTCTTCCACAGTAATGAGAATGCACGGTACGGAGGTAACGGCAATATACTGAATGGTAAAGTTCTGGTTTTAAATCAAAACTATGAACCTATAACCATATGTAATGTGAAACGTGCTATTGTATTAACTTTTTTAGGGAAGGCAGAAATCATTTATACTCAGGTTGGCAAGAGAGTGCAGTCTGTTTATAAAAGTTTTGATTGCCCGAGTATTGTCAGACTATCTTTATTTGTTCGTGTTCCTTACAAGAAAATAATTTTATCAAGAAAAAATATATTGCGAAGGGATAACCATAAGTGCCTTTATTGCGGTTCTACAGTGAACCTGACTGTTGACCACGTAACACCAAAGTCGAGAGGCGGTGAGGACAGCTGGGAGAATTTAGTAACTGCCTGCATAAAGTGTAATAATAAAAAGGGGAGCAGAACACCCGAAGAGGCAAAAATGGTACTGAAAGTAAAGCCCAAAAAACCATCACACATAACATTTATTAAGAATTTTTTAGGTAGTATTGATGACGGCTGGAAGCCATATCTTTATATGTAAGAAAAAGAGATTTCCCATTTATAAATATCAATTAAACAATTTTTATGGATATACAAAATAAGAAAGTACTAATCCTTGGCGGCTGGGGTCTTGTTGGCTCTGCTATAGCAAGAAGGATTATGGAAGGAAAGCCTAAACAGGTTATCCTGACTTCGCTTTTGAGGAGAGAAGCAGAAGATGTATGTAAAGAACTTAATAAGGAGTTTAAGAAGAAAAGTTTATTCGTCCCTGCGTGGGGAAATGTTTTTGTCAGGGAAGAGTTTAAAGATATGGACAGAAGTATTTATCTGAGTGACGATAAGAAGCGTGGAAACCTTATAAATGATATAGTAAACGAACTTGATGAAAAGATTCTAAAAGCTTCAAGCCTTTATAAACTGCTTGAAAAACATAGACCGGATATAATCATAGATTGTATTAACACAGCAACTGCGATTGCGTATCAGAATATTTACAAATCCTACTATGATGTAATGAAGATTTCGCGCGGGAAAGAAAAAGATTTTGATAAGTTAAGAGTAGCTTCTGAAATGATGATTTGTACTTCATACGTGCCGCAGTTAATCCGACACATACAGGTTCTTTATAACTCAATGATGAAGTTTAATACTAAGTATTATTTTAAAGTTGGCACAAGCGGAACAGGCGGAATGGGATTAAACATTCCTTTTACTCACAGTGAAGAGAAACCTTCCAGGGTATTGCTCAGTAAGACTTCTGTAGCGGGCGCACAGACACTGTTATTATTCCTTATGGCAAGAACGCCGAAAGGTCCGATGATTAAGGAAATAAAACCAACCGCTTCGATAGCCTGGAAAAAGATTACTTACGGAGAGATAAGAAAAAAGGGCAGACCGATTCCTTTATTTGATGTTGATTTTAACAAACCTGAAGTTTTGAAAGATACTTTTGCTGCAAAGGAAGAAAAAGAGTTTAAGAAAAAAGGTACTTTGAAGACTGTTTATATCGATACAGGTGAGAACGGAATATTTTCAAGAGGTGAATTTGAAGCTATAACGACAAACGGGCAAATGGAATTTGTAACTCCAGAGGAAATAGCGGAAAATATTTACCGTGAATTAATTGGCGGTAATACGGGTAACGATGTAATCAGTGCCCTTGATTCGTCTGCGATGGAACCTTCTTACAGGGCAGGGTTCTTACAGCACAGTGCAGTAGAGAAGATTAAACAGCTTGAGAAAAAACATAATACACATTCCGTTGCTTTTGAAATGCTCGGACCGCCAAGACTCTCAAAACTGCTTTATGAAGCACATCTCATAAAACTTGTTTATGGCAACTTTGAAAAATTCATTAAAGATTCTTCTAAGAACAGCACTAAGAAAATTCTTGATTTAATAAGGAAAAATTCTGCTTTAAGGAATGAGATAGTTTCAATTGGTGTTCCTATATTATTGCCTGACGGCAAGAGTGTATTCAGGGGGCCTGATGTTAAGATCCCTGCGATGGCAAAAGGTGAGGCTCTTAAACTTACAAAGCAGAACGTTGAAAAATGGACACACGATTGTTGGCTAGATTTAAGAGAGGTAAACTGGAAAGAATGGAAGAAAAGATTTGCGACTATAATGAAAGATACTGATAATAATTTTGACAGTTCGTTCAGTTCAAGAGTAACATTCCATCATAATTACTGGCATAATTTCAATGATGTAAACATCGGCAAGATAGTCGGATGGATATTTATCAATGAAGAAAAAGGTTTAAGAATGAAAGGGTAGATGTAATGAGGGTGCGGGATACTGCACCCCTCTTTAAAAGAGTATTTTATAAATTAATTATTAAAAGTAATTGGCAAACATACTAAGCATACTGATATTTTTACCGATATTATTCTCGATACCGATATTATTCTTTAAGAAGGATAATGTTAAATTAATTAAGGGTTATGCTCTTACAGTATCACTTATAACTTTTGCTTTATCTATAGCGTTGTATTTCTCGTTTAATGCTGACAATGGTGAATTTCAATTTGTACAAAAAATGCCGTGGGTTAAAATAATTAACTCTTATTATTATGTCGGAGTAGATGGAATATCATTACTTTTAATATTACTTACTACTTTAATATTTCCGATTTCTATAATAGCGTCCTTCAATCCTATAAAAATCAGGATAAAAGAATACTATTTCCTGTTATTGCTTCTGGAAGGTGCATTGATAGGAGTCTTTACATCACTGGACCTTATTCTGTTTTACGTTTTCTGGGAATTCATCTTAATCCCAATGTACTTCCTGATAGGTATCTGGGGAGGCGAGGAAAGAATTTATGCAACGGTTAAGTTTTTTCTTTACACGATGTTTGGAAGTGTACTGCTATTAATTGGCATTATATGGACTGGGTTTTTAGTGATGCCTTATGCAGGTGGTTTTTCGCTCGATATAGTACAGATAGTTTCGTTTACTACTTATATTCCATTGGATAAACAGATAATCTTATTCTGCTTATTCACACTTGGATTTTTAATAAAAGTACCTTTGTTCCCGTTTCATACATGGCTGCCCGATGCACACGTACAGGCACCTACAGCTGGCAGTGTTATACTTGCAGCATTATTACTAAAAATGGGGACTTACGGACTCATAAGATTTTCTTTAGGTTTATTCCCTGCTGCATTTATAAAGCTCACACCAATTATTGCAATACTGGCGGTAATAGGAATTATATACGGAGCTTTGCTTTCTATAGTTCAAAAGGATATGAAAAAGCTGGTTGCCTATTCTTCTGTGAGTCATATGGGATTTATTGTGCTTGGTATATTTGCTTTAACTAATGAGGCGATGCAGGGCAGCGTTATTCAGATGATAAATCACGGACTTTCTACAGGTGCGTTATTCCTTTTTGTAGGGATGATTTATGAAAGACGGCATACAAAGTTGATTGCAGAGTTTGGCGGCTTAAGGAAGGTAATGCCTGTATTCGCAGCATTGTTTTTGGTTGTCAGTTTGTCTTCAATCGGATTGCCCGGACTGAATGGATTTATAGGTGAGTTTCTTGTATTAGTTGGTTCGTTTAATTCTTTCAATCTTGGTAATAGCTGGTACACAATTATTTCAGCAACAGCAGTAATATTCTCTGCGGTTTACTTGCTGTGGCTGTACCAAAGGGTTATGCTGGGACCTATCGAAAAGAAAGAGAACATAGAATTAAAAGACATAACAAAGTCAGAGCTTGCAACGATAATTCCATTACTTATTTTTATAATATGGATAGGAGTATATCCAAATACATTCTTAAGGGTTTCTGAGAAGAGCGTAAAGAAGGTTCTTTTGAATTTAGATAATACAAAAATTCAGATGATGAAGAGTCTTGAAACTAAACCGAAGCAACCCGAACAGAATTGATTCAGGACTTATTAATAGTATTCCCGTTTATATTATTACTATTATCTATTGCAATATTACCGATAACTTACCCGGAATTCTGGAGTAAGAATTATTCTAAGGTTTCAATATCACTTTCGATTGTAGTTGTATTTTACTATTTATTCGTAGACGGACGAGGATTTAAAGTCCTTAACTCTTTAGAAGAATATTTCAGTTTTATTACGCTTTTATTTTGTCTATACGTAGTTTCAGGTGGTATCTTCATTAAAATCAAAGGTAAGTCAACTCCATTACGAAATGCCATACTATTGTTAACCGGAGGTATACTCGCAAATATCTTCGGCACTACAGGCTCTTCTATGTTATTAATCAGACCTTATATCGAGTCGAATAAATACAGATTACAAAATTATCAGATAATATTCTTTATTTTTATTATTGGGAACATAGGAGGTTCTTTATCACCGGTTGGTGATCCGCCTTTATTGATTGGGTATTTAAAGGGTGTCCCTTTCTTGTGGTACTTTAATAATCTGATTTATGTATGGTTGTTTACAGTTGGAATATTATTGCTAATTTTCTTTGTAATTGACAAATATAATTATGAGAAAGTAAAACAAGTTGAACAGAAAAACGTAGAAGAAGAAGGAGAGAGGATAAAGGTGGAAGGGATATGGAATATAATTCCACTTACGATCATTGTTCTGTCAGTATTAATACATGAACCGAAGTTTTTAAGGGAAATAATTATGCTGTTATCTGCTGTTGTTTCATACAGATTAACTTCAAAGGTAATACACGAGAAGAATCATTTCTCTTTTGAGCCGATAAAGGAAGTTGCACTATTATTCCTGGGGATATTTATAACTATGATACCTGCATTGTCATTCGTATCAGAGAATTCAAAGATATTCGGATTGGATAAACTTGGTAATGTATACTGGTTTGCCGGAACATTAACCAGTTTTCTGGATAATGCACCGACATTCCTTAATTTCCTGACCGGTTCAATGAGCTCAAATAATTTATCTGTTGATATAAAGGATAATGTACTTAATTTTGCGAATAATTACACAATATATTTAAAGGCAATTTCAATTGCTTCTGTATTTTTTGGGGCGATGACTTATGTAGGTAATGCTCCAAATTTTATGATTAAATCAATAGCAGAGCATAAAGGACTTAAAATGTCCGGTTTTTTTGAGTATATGTATAAGTTTTCATTAGTTATATTGTTACCTGTATTCATATTAATATGGTATATATTCTTTTAATATAAATCTTTTATAAATTAGGAACTTATTACCGTTTTTTATGTATATTAATTAAAAGACAATTAAAACAATAATGTTCAATAAGAAAATAATAATTCCTCTTATAGTTGTATTAACTGTATTAGGTGTGTTTGTGGGAATGAAACTGCAAACAGCAATGTCAGATGATAAAGTATCAGACCAGGTCAGAAAATTCAGTGAAGTACTGAA
>JBMOHR010000095.1:0-10950 GCA_049317745.1 Ignavibacteria bacterium | reverse complement strand
TTGCCCTTTTTAGGCTCTTTTTCATCCATAAAGTAGATATTTCAAAGATACAAAAATCGCCATTTACATTCAATCCAAAGAGGTCATAAAACTGCATTTTTCTGCAAAAAACGCTCAGAATCGCAAAAAACCCAAAATTATTTTCATATTCATAAAGATGAATCCCATCGCCATATCTATGAATCCTTCCGCCATCTTTATGAATCTCAAATTCATAAAGAAGAATCCCGTCGCCATAGATATGAATCCCGTCGCCATAAATATGAATCAGTTGCCATATCTATGAATCCCACCGCCATATTTATGAAAATCACCGCCATATTTATGAATATGAAATTAATTTTGTCATAAAATGCTCCGATTTGCATCCCTCCACCTCCCCTCACCCAACAAACCTCCCCTCGTTCCTACGCTCCGGCGTGGGAACGCGTTAAGAAATATCCCTTAAAAGCGAAATTGAAAACCATAAAAAAGAAATTCATTTTCCCAAAAACATAACTGGAAATAAACTTTATTTTTCATATTGATTCTTAAATTCAGTGTTCTTAAATTTGTAAAGGTAATGCGATTGGGGCTTTTTAATAAAAAGTGGATGGACTGACAAAACCAAAACTTTTTATAAACATAAATTTAAGGAGCCAAATTATGAATTTTATTCCTGACACAGACTCAGATTTTTATACCTGGGCAAAGCAGTACAACGAGTATGTGAAAGTAAATTTCGCAGCACTCGGCTTAACAATAGGTGACTCAACAAAACTCGATGCCGCTTTTGTGAAATGGGAAAACGCTTACAACGCACACTTAGCAGCAATCGCTGCTTCCGAAGCCGCATCCCAAACAAAAATTTCTGAAAAGTCATCCCTAACAAGCATTATCAGGGAAGACACCAAAAAGATTCAGGCAAACCCAAGCGTTACAAATGCGCAAAAGGCAGAACTTGGAATCACCGTTCCAAAAGGAACAAGAACAGCCGCACCCGTTCCCGTCACGCGTCCAATCGCCGACGTGGACAACAAACAGCGGCTTCAGCACATCATTCACTTCTTCGATGAAGGCAGCGTAAAAAGCAAAGCAAAACCCGAAGGTGTTCGAGGCTGCGAAATCTGGTGCAAGATAGGCGGCGAACCACCGCTCGACTACACCGAAACAAAATATGTTGCAACCGACACAAAGACGCCGTACGTCGCCCACTTCGAAGGAGCCGATGGAGGAAAATCCGCGCACTATATGCTCCGCTGGGTAAACACCCGCGGCGAATATGGTCCCTGGAGCGAAACAATCAGCGTAACAATTAGTGCGTAGAATTATTATTATTAATCGGGAAGCGTAATCGCTTCCATTCGTGCCTGTCAGGTCTCACGACCTGACAGCACTTACATAAACTTTGAAAAAGATATTTAAAACATAAACTAAATCAGTATGAAAAAACTCTTTGTTATCTTAGTAATGCTCGTGGCAATGAATGTAAATGCACAGTGGGTGCAGATGTCGAATGGGATGGGGAGTGGAGGAACTATTTATTCCATTTCGGAAATTGGAAGTAATATTTTTGCAGGTACAGAAAATGTCGGGGTTTTTATTTCGACAAATTATGGTGTTAATTGGACACAAACTCCATTAAATAATCAGTCTGTTCGTTCTATTGTCACAACTGGAAGTAATATTTTTGCAGGAACATCAGGTGGCGGCGTTTATCTTTCTACTAATAATGGTACAAATTGGGTTCAAACTACTTTCAACAGCCAGTATGTTAGATCTTTAGCAATAAGCGGGAATAGTCTTTTTGCAGGGATTGGAAATACTCCAACGGGTACAGGAGGAATTTATCTTAGTACAAATAGCGGAGTAAACTGGACATTAAAGGGATTAAATGACAATGACGCTGGTTGCATACTGATAAATGGTATTTACATTTTTGCAGCAGCCTCTAATTATAATTTAGGAACTGGTGGACTATTTCTTTCAACAAATAACGGAAACTCGTGGGTTCAAACATCTTTGAACAATAAAGCTGTTAGTTCTCTTGCCATAAGCGGAAGTAATCTTTTTGCCGGTACGGACAGTGGTGTTTATATCTCATCAAACAATGGGGGTGCCTGGACAAAAACTACTTTAAACTATCAGGTAAGATGCTTATCTGTTAACGGGAATACTTTGATAGCTGGTACGTTAGGTGGTGTTTATCTATCTACGAATAGCGGTAGCAACTGGTTTTTAAAAAATCAGGGATTCGGTGTTAATCCGTCAATAAGCAGTTTATTGATATCAAACAATTATGTGTTTGCCGGTACATATGGAGCTTTCGTTTGGCGCCGTTCACTTTCAGAAATCATTGGTATCCAAAACATCAGCACAGAAACACCATCAAAATATTCACTATCGCAAAACTATCCGAACCCGTTCAACCCAACAACAAACATTAAATTCTCAATCGTAAATACCGGAGAAGTAAAACTTGTTGTGTATGATATTCAGGGGCGCGAAGTTCAGACACTCGTGAACGAATCGCTCAAGCCCGGCACGTACGAAGCCGCGTTCGACGGCTCGGCACTAAACAGCGGCGTCTATTTCTACAAACTCATAACCAACACCTTCTCTGAAACAAAGAAGATGCTTTTAATAAAATAAACACACACCCCTCGTTCCCACGCTCCAGCGTGGGAACGCATAAAGACATTATAAACAAAAACGGGAGTCAATACTCCCCTATTATCAAGGGAAGCCTTTTGCGTTACTATTAATGAATACAATACTTACATTCTTACAAGGATATATTATCACGTTTAAAAATAAACAAACATTATAATGAAAAAGATAGCAGAAGATATACTATACGGGAAGTTCCATCACTTAAGACACAAATGCCCTCCTGATATCACCGATCTGGTTTTCCTTGAAATTGAAAAAGATTACATCGGAAGGTACAGCTATCTCGCGAAGGAAAACGACCAGGAAACCCTGAACAAAAATATCGACAAATACATAAAATCATACTGGCACCTTAAAAACTCCGGCACTTGCGATAAACCAAAATGCAAATTGCTTACCGTCTACACAGAACACTCAAACTAATATAAAGTTTTAACCAAACAAAAACGGGAGCCTAAGCTCCCGTTTTAAAATTACAAAGGTATATTCCCGTGCTTGCGCCGCGGATTGAAATCCACCTTGTTCTCTATCAGTTCCAGATACGTGATTAACTTCTTGCGCGTATCCTTCGGCTCAATGATGTCATCTATAAAACCGCGCTCTGCCGCAATATACGGATTCAGAAACTTATTGTTAAATTCATTTATCTTTTCGTCAAGCAGCGACTGCCTGTCTTCGGCAACATCCAGCTGCTTCTTGAAAATAATTTCCGATGCACCCTTTGCACCCATCACTGCAATCTCAGCAGAAGGCCAGGCAAGGTTCACGTCTCCGCGAATGTGCTTTGAATTCATAACGTCGTATGCACCGCCGTAAGCTTTGCGGATAATCACAGTAATCTTCGGAACGGTTGCCTCGCAGAATGCATAAAGCAGTTTCGCTCCGTGCCTTATAACTCCGCGCCACTCCTGGTCTGTGCCCGGCAGAAATCCCGGAACGTCTTCAAACACAACAAGCGGAACGTTGAAGGCATCGCAGAAGCGTACAAAGCGCGCACCCTTTATCGAAGAGTTCAGGCAAAGTACTCCCGCAAGCACCAGCGGCTGATTCGCAACTATGCCCACAGGTCTTCCGTTAATCCTTCCAAACGCACAAATAATATTTTCAGCATAATCTTTATGAACTTCAAACAAAGAATCTTTATCAATCACCTTGTTGATGATGTCGCGCATATCATAAGGCTTGTTTGGATTGTCAGGAACAAATTCGTTCAGACTTTCTAAATCATATTCCTCTTCATCGTGTTCAGCAATCGGAGGCAGTTCCATATTGTTCGATGGCAGATAAGACATCAGCGTTCTGATTTTTTCAAAACAATCAATCTCATTTTCACAGGTGAAATGGCTGACGCCACTCTTAATTCCGTGCGTGTTCGCACCGCCGAGGTCGTCGAAAGTAACGTCTTCATTCGTAACAGCTTTGATAACGTTCGGACCTGTGATAAACATATGAGAAATTTTATCAACCATAAAGATGAAGTCTGTAATCGCAGGCGAGTAAACAGCGCCGCCCGCACACGGGCCAACTATCGCAGAGATTTGCGGAACAACACCGCTTGCTAAAGTATTGCGAAGGAAAATGTCTGCGTATCCAGCCAACGATAGAACGCCTTCCTGAATACGGGCACCGCCGCTGTCGTTAATTCCTATGACGGGCATACCGACTTTCATGGCAAGTTCCATAATCTTCACAATCTTCTTTGCGTAGTACTCGGCAAGCGAGCCGCCAAGAATTGTAAAATCCTGAGAAAAGACTGCAACGTTACGACCGTTGATTTTTCCAACGCCCGTGATAACGCCGTCAGTGTAATAGCGTGTATTCTCTAAACCAAAATCGCGGCTTTGATGGCGCACAAAAATGTCCATCTCTTCGAAAGTGCCCTGGTCGAGAAGAAGATGAATCCTCTCGCGTGCAGTAAGCTTCCCTCTTTTGTGTTGTGTATCAATGCTCTTCTGACCACCGCCAAGCATTGCCTCTTCCCTCTTCTGTTTTAAAAGCTCAATCTTTTCTTTGTTAGTCATAGCTAAAATATTTTAATTGATTCTCTTAATGTCTGCTCCGAGTCCCTGCAGCTTTTCGTCGATGCGCTCGTAACCTCTGTCGATGTATCTGACGCCGGTAATCAAAGTCTCGCCCTCTGCAATCAAACCTGCAATAAGGTACGACATCCCCGCCCGAAGGTCAGGCACATCAATCTCTTCACCACGTAAAACCGTTGGACCTTTCACAACAGCACTATGATAATATTCTTTATTCGCAAACCTGCACGTCGAACCACCCAAGCAGGTATTGTACAATTCAATTTCAGCGCCCATCTTCTTCAGCTCGGAAACATAACCAAATCTTTTTTCATAAACAGTTTCGTGAATGATGGAAATTCCGTTTGCCTGAGTGAGCAGAATAACCAACGGCTGCTGCCAGTCGGTCATAAATCCCGGATGAACGTTCGTTTCAATAGCGATGGGCTTAAACGGACCATCGTAGAAGAAACGTATTCCGTTATCCTTCACTTCAAACTTACCGCCGACTCTTCTTATGGTATTTAAAAACGTAATCAAATCATCCTGAATAGCATTCTCTATAAACACATCGCCCTTCGTTGCAAGTCCCGCAACTGCAAAAGAAACCGCCTGATTTCTGTCAGGGATAACGCTGTGCTTTGCGCCGTAGAGTTTATCAACGCCTTCGATAGTAATCTTTCTGTCAGTGCTGATTTCAATAATCGCACCCATCTTCTGCAGGTACTTTATCAAATCATAAATCTCCGGTTCGATGGCAGCATTAAAAATTATCGTGCGTCCTTTTGCGAGAGTACTTGCCATAAGAATATTTTCAGTAGCACCAACGCTCGGATAATCGAGATGAATATTGTTCCCGACTAACCTATCTGCTCTTAGGTGGTAGAAGTTTTCTGTAACTTCCACACTGCATCCGAGTTTAACCAAACCTTCGATGTGATAGTTCACAGGTCTCGAGCCAATCTTGCATCCGCCCGGAATAGGAATCAATGCCTCGCCAGTACGGTGAATCAAAGCACCCGCAGTAAGGATTGAAACTCTGTTAACGTTTCCGTAGTCAGGAGGAATTTCAGAAGACTTAATCTTTTCAGTCTGAATATCCAGAGTATCTTCGTTTAAAACTATTTTACTTCCGAGTATTTTGCATAAGTCAATTGTAACGCCAAGTTCACTAATCTTGTTTGGAGAATTAGTGAAGTAAGATTTTTCGGATGAAAGCAAAGATGCAACCATAAGTTTAGTTGCAGAATTCTTTGCTCCCGAAACCTTTACAGAACCGTTTAACGGCTTAACGCCTTTTATAAGAAATTTAGAGTCCATTAGTCTTTCCAGAAGCCCATCTTTTCAAACTTCTTGATTCTGTTATCAAGCAGTTTGTCTTTCTTTATTTTCGATACTGTATCCAGTTCTTCAAGTAGTGCTGCCTTAAGTATATGCGCCGCTTCCTGATGGTTCCTGTGTGCACCGCCGCTCGGCTCATCAACTATTCTGTCGATGATTCCAAGTTTCAGCAAATCGTTTGCAGTAAGTTTCAGTGCTTCTGCTGCCTGCTCCTTGAAATCCCAGCTTCTCCAGAGAATCGAGGAACAGGATTCAGGTGAAATAACAGAATACCAGCAATACTTCAGCATTAAGATTCTGTCGCCGATACCAATACCCAGCGCACCGCCTGATGCACCTTCACCGATGACAACTACTATCATAGGAACTTTAAGTCTCGACATTTCAATCAGGTTACGTGCGATAGCTTCTGCCTGTCCGCGCTCTTCTGCTTCGATTCCCGGATATGCACCCGGTGTATCGAGAAGAGTAATAACAGGTTTATCAAACTTTTCAGCAAGTTTCATAAGTCTTAATGCTTTTCTGTAACCTTCAGGATTCATCATTCCGAAATTACGGTAAAGGTTCGACTTTGTGTCTCTTCCTTTTTGCTGACCGATTAACATAACTGTCTGGTCGCCAAGTGTTGCAAAACCGCCAACGACGGCTTTGTCATCCCTGAAGTTTCTATCACCGTGAAGTTCAACGAAGTTTTCTGTCATCAGATAGATATAATCTAAAGTATAAGGTCTGTTCGGATGTCTTGCGAGTTGGACTATCTGCCACGGTGTCAGGTTATCAAAAACATTCCTTCTGAGTTCATTAACCTTGCTCTCGAGGCGATTGATTTCATCGCTGATGTCAAGACTGTCTGACATCTTGCGCATTTCATCTATCTTCTGTTCAAGGTCTAAAATCGGTTTTTCAAATTCTAATGCCATATAATTATTTTTTAATAATTGTTATAAAAGTCTTTAATAAAATCTCTATGTCAAATTGTATAGATTGGTTCTTTGCGTAATAAATTAAATAATTGTTCTCATCTTCCTTCTTTGTAATCTCTGAACTGTGCAATTGAATCATACCTGTGAGGCCTTTTTTTCCGAGAAACTCGTAGTCGTAATCATCATACCAGATTGGAACACCAACGAAACTGTACTTTCCGGTGAAAACCGAAGGCAAAGCAAGTAGCTTTGGTAGTATTTTCGCGTCTTTCAAATCTGCAAATTTGGAATAAATGAAAGCAAACGGAAATACAGTAACCAAGAGTATCAGCGACACTAAAAAGTCGAACAACCTCTTTGAAAATATATTTAATTTATTATTAATATTATATTCAATTTCAATGAGTGATAAATTCTCAATATCCCCTCTTATTTTTGATAAAATAAGCTCATTGCTGGAAGGAACTATCTTAAACTTCACATTCTTGTCCTTAAACGTCCACATTAACCTGAATATTTCCTTAGACTCGATATTCTCTCCAGAGAAAACCACTTCGTGAATGTTTTTGATGATGATGGTTTCCTTTAAATCTTCAAAATCCAGTTTACTGACGTCGTTTTCATAATAGAGAATATTATGCTTGGAATTGAATCTTTCTTCAATGTTATCATTCAACTTCTTCTCACTTACAACCAGCAAATTTATTTTATTGAGAAGTATATTTTTCTCAACTACAAAGTCTCTGATTATAAGAATAATCCTCCATGACAGCAGAAAGAAAAGCGACCAAAGAGTTGACGTAAGAATAACTTCCCTTGAGAATGCATATTCTTTAAAGAAGTATGTGATTGAAGAGTTAACGAAGAACCCGACAAAGATTGCATTTAAGGTTTTGAATATTGAGAACCTGTTCTTCTGCAGATAAATACCGAAGATTGCCATTATCAGAGTCCACACTAAAACGTACACTGTAATAATGAAAAGATACGGCTTATTCGGCAGTATATTAAACCTCAGATATACTGACAATATAAAGGACGCAAAGAACAACGCTGCATCGATAAGAATCGGATAGAAAAATTTCATCCCTCTTTTGAAATACGAGGCTAATGAGCGCATAAATATTGCGAACCTGAGGATGTACGAAAGTACTCGTGAACTGCTGTTCAGGTTTTTGTTAACGAATATCGACATTGCCCCGTAGAAATTACTCACGTATGAGAACTTTGTCTTGCTTGTACTCTCCCCTTTTAAGTGTATGGTAGTAACTTTCGGGAAATAAAATATTTTATAGCCTGCTTTTTTAATCCTGAAACACAAATCAATATCTTCGCCGTACATAAAGTAGTCTTCGTCAAAGTGACCAACTTCATCGAGTACAGTCTTTTCCATAAACATAAAAGCACCGCAGATTGCATCAACTTCGGTTGTCTCGTTCTCATCAAGGTAAGTCAGATTGTATTTACTGAACAACTTTGACTTTGGAAAGAGTTTAGAAAGACCAAGCATCCTTGGGATAGCAGCAGTTAATGTTGGGAAACTTCTTCTGCAGGCACTGTCGAGCTTCCCGTTACCAAGAATTAATTTAGATGAAACTGCTCCAACTTTTTCATTCGCTTTAAGGAAGTCAATAAGTTTTTCGAATGTGCCTTCTTCAAGGATTGTATCGGGGTTTAAGATTAAAACATATTTACTCGTTACCTGTTTTAAAGCGATGTTATTTGCTTTCGAGAAGCCTATGTTCTTTTTGTTAAATATTCCCTTTACATCAGGATATTTACTTGTGATGTGTTCGAAACTATTATCTACGGAATGGTTATCAACGAAGAAAACTTCGAGTTTATAATTCTTACCTGCTTTATAAACCGAGGCAATACAATTATCGACTAAATCTTTAACGTTGTAATTGACGATTACAACCGATATATCTGTTAAACTGTTCAGAGCGTTCCAAAAATAGATTTAAGTTTCAATTTCCAAACGATGTAGAAAGCTTCATAAACAACTTTTCTTGACATCTTGGAATGGCCAGCTCTTCTGTCTATGAAGAGTATAGGAATTTCTTTTATCTTAAATTTCTTTTTGTAGTATTTGAATTTCATTTCAATCTGGAAAGAATAACCGTTGGACTTCACTTTATCCAGATCAATTTGTGATAATTTGGCGACATCATAACATGCGAACCCTGCTGTAGTATCGTGAACTTTCATTCCTGTCACAACGCGTGTATAAATGTTCGCGAAGTAACTAAGGAAAAGTCTTCTAATAGGCCAGTTAACAACTGAAACACCGTTGATATACCTTGAACCAACGACTAAATCATATCCCTCTTCCATCCCCGTTAGAAACTCAGGAAGGTATTTCGGATCGTGAGAAAAATCTGCATCCATTTCATAGACATAATCGTATTTATGTTCGATTGAATATTTAAAACCTGCAATGTATGCAGTGCCTAATCCCATTTTCCTTTCACGCTTTAAAATAAATACGTGAGGATTCTTTAAATCCTCAACCATCTTTGCAGTACCGTCAGGAGAATTATCATCAACTACCAATACATTAAACTCATATTCAGAAGTAGATTTACTAAGAACTTCCGGAATAATGTTTAAAATATTCTCTGACTCATTGTATGTCGGTATTATGACTAAAACTTTCTTCATCTATTTTCTTTTAAAACTGAATATTAAGATTATCGTATTTAAAACTATTTTAAAATCTAACATCAAACTCATATTTTCCAGATAATAAAAATCGTATTGTAGCTTCTTAATGTAATATTCCGATTGCTCGTAATAACCCTGTTTAATCTGTGCCCAGCCTGTTATCCCTGGCTTAACTTTCATCCTCCTTAAGTAATAAGGAATCTCGGCAGTTAATTTTTTAACGACGTCTACTTTCTCAGGCTCGGGTCCAACGAGACTCATTTGATTGAATAAAACATTTAATAACTGAGGTACTTTATTCAGCCAGAACATCTTCAAAAACTTAGAGTACCCTGAATCAGTAGTATAGAATTTAATATTTCTGAAACTCTTTGATGATTTCCCAATCTTATCCTCAACAACAAATAGCTTTTTAAGCAATATAAGATTGAATAATGCAATAATTAATAACAAAGGTGAAAAGAATATCAGAAATGATAATGATACCGTAACATCATAAATCCTTTTCATAATGGTAGAAGTAAACGGCATTAAATCAGTCTTTACTTCAACAAGAGGGATTCCGTGTACCTGCTCAGACTTTACCATTCCGCTTACTATTTCATATACTTCTGGAACAATTTTAACACTAACGTTTAAATCGGAACAAACATTCAATGTTGAAATTATTAATTCCTCATATTTCTGGTCTGAAGCAATAATAACTTCATCAATACCGTGTTTACCTACGATATCATGAAGGTCACTTAATAATCCGATTTCATCTTCACCCGAGACATCTTCTTTTATACTAATGAACCCTGAAAACTTATAACCGAGTTTAGGGTATGCAAAAATCATTTCTTTTACTTCTTTGGCTTTAAGTCCAGATCCGATAATAAGTGTATTCCTGAGACCATAACCTTTTTTCAGCATCCTGAACTGAAATCCTCTGATTATCATTCTTCCCAGTGATACCCAGAAAATCATCAATCCCCAGTACATTAATATCAGGAATCTGGAAACAATCTTAGCTTCTTTATAATAGTCATCAAGAAATATTGCGAAGAATAGTATCAGACAACCTATACTGATTGCCCTGAATAACGTAGTAAATTCATCAAATCGCGACCTTACGAACCAGTGTTTGTACAGACCAAAGAAATAAAAGAATATAAACCAGTAAGCGAAGACTAAAATCATTGGAGCCAGGAACGATGGAGGATTAGTAAACTGAATCCATCCGCTTTCAATTCTTATATAGTAGTATATTGACCACGAAAGGTTAACGAAAATGATATCCGATAATAATAGCAGAAATAATTCTTTTTTAGAAGACAAAATATTCTTTTAATATTATTATAGTATTT
>JBMOHR010000094.1:0-11155 GCA_049317745.1 Ignavibacteria bacterium | reverse complement strand
ACATGACTACTAAACAACTGTTTTTATTCAACTAACAACTGGACAGTAGTGATACATAATATCAAAATCATTCGTTTCATATATCTGTTCATTCTTTTCAGCAGGCGGAATCCTTTCAAAGATATTGTCTTTGTAATTAACTATAGTATCGTACACAAACAACGGTATACTCCAGATTATACCTTTTTCGTCAGTTTTGATTCCTTTGTATTTCTGGTTTGGTAAACCGTCTTTGCCGTTATAATTCATGAATTTAAAGCCATCATAGCAGGTAATGCCTTCATATGTGGCAACCCAGATTAACCCTGTAGTATCCTGACAAATATCATAAATCATCCTTGTCGGCAAGCCGTTCTCTATATCGTAAGTTTTTGTGAAATAGCGCTGCGGGAAGACATTCTGTGAGAGAAAGACAAGTATAAACAGAACTAAAATTCTTTTAGTACAATACACCATACTCAACATATTATTAGTTTAATTCAATCTCTGTATATTAATTAAAGAGGGAATAAAGACATCACTGACGTTAAATATGATGTAATTAATAAACCGAGATTAAAACATTTAAAGTTACCCTGTATTACTTAACTGTAAACAAAATTAGAATTTTAACATTTTAATTTCAATGATTATCAGACAATAATATTTTCAGCTAAAACGGCAACCAAACGGCATTCGTTTATAAGATTGATACAAGATAACCCATAGTTTCCTATGAAACATACGGCAAAGAAATATAAAACATACGGCAAAACATTTTAAGCTGTATAGAAATAAGTTAATTACGTTTATCAGTGTGTTTAACGTATAAAATCTGAATACTATTTTAAACAATAGAATTTTATTCGGAATCAATTGTTTAAATTGATGAGATTTTATAACTTAAACGCTAAATTAAATTTAACATTATATGGACTTTAAACTATCGGAACATCAATTAGAGATTCAGAAACTCGCAAGAGATTTCTCAGAAAAAGTTATTGCACCTGTTATCATGAAGTACGATGAACCGCAGGAATTTCCACACGAAGTGGCAGAAAAACTCGGCGAGATGGGTTTTCTGGGAATTATTTTTCCTGAAGAATACGGAGGAGCTAATTTCAGTACTGTGGAATACGCAATTATAATTGAAGAAGTCTCAAGGATTGATCCTTCCGTGGGTTTAATAGTTGCATCACATAACGGACTCTGTACCAACCACATAAATTCATTCGCGAACGAAGCACAGAAGAAGAAATATTTACCTGATTTAGTCTCGGGAAAGAAATACGGTGCCTGGGGTCTGACGGAAAACGTTTCAGGTTCTGATGCAGTTGCAATGGCAAGTTTTGCAGAAAAGAAAGGCGACAAGTATATCCTTAACGGAAGCAAGATGTTCATCACACAGGGAACTGTCGCAGGAACTTATGTAGTAACAGCCGTTACGGATAAAACAGGCGGCAAGAATAAAATCTCAGCATTTATACTCGAACCGGGTATGAAAGGTTTCAGAGTGGGAAAGAAAGAAAACAAACTTGGTATGCGCTCATCGGATACGGCAGAATTAATTTTTGAAGACGTTGAAATTCCTGCAGAGAACTTAATCGGAGTTGAACACGAAGGTTTCAAACAGGTTATGAAGATACTCGACGGTGGACGTATTGCCATTGCTGCATTATCACTCGGTATTGCGCAGGGTGCACTCGATGCCTCGATTAAGTATTCCAAACAAAGAAAACAATTCGGTAAACATTTAAGTGACTTTCAGGCAACACAGTTTAAACTTGCAGATATGGCAACTGAAATTGAAGCTGCAAGACTTCTGATATTCAAAGCCGCGGAAATGAAAGATGCAGGCGAGAACATTAATATGATTGCCTCAATGGCAAAACTTTATGCCAGTGAAGTTGCTGTGAGAGCAACAAACGAAGCAGTACAGATTCACGGCGGATACGGCTTTACGAAAGACTTCCCTGTCGAGAAACTATACCGCGACGTAAAACTCGTAACTATCGGCGAAGGTACTTCTGAAGTCCAGAGAATGATAATAGCAAAAAACTTAACAAAACTTTTATAAATATGCGGAGGAATAATGTCTTTTCTTGATAAGATTGGATTCGGTAAACTTAAAGAAGGATTAACTAAAACAAAAGACGACCTGTTTGGAAAGATATCCAGACTTGTAACAGCAAAGAAGAAGATTGACGATGATTTTTTAAATGAACTTGAAGAAATATTCCTGTCATCAGATTTTGGCTACGATACTGTTGAAACGATAATCGGGAACATTAAAGAAAGAGCAAAGACAGATAAATACGAAACCGATGAAGAACTTAATGCTTTAATATACGATGAGATAAAGAAGATATTTACTATATCAACTTCATCGTTCAAGACATTCGATTTTGACATTGCAAAGAAGCCATTCGTTATAATGGTTGTAGGCGTTAACGGAGTAGGCAAAACAACATCAATAGGTAAACTTGCACACAACTTTAAGAAAGCAGGCAAATCTGTATTAATAGGTTCTGCAGATACTTTCCGTGCTGCCGCAAACGAACAACTCGAGATATGGGCTAAACGTGCGGGTGTTGATATAATACAAAATCCTTTGACAAAAGACCCTGCATCTGTTGCCTATGATTCAGTCTCAGCAGCCGTTTCAAGAAATTCTGATGTGCTTATAATCGATACTGCTGGAAGGCTTCACAACAAATCACACTTAATGGAAGAACTCAAAAAAGTTAAACGTGTGATGCAGAAAGTTATTCCCGATACTCCAAACGAAACCTTTATTGTTATCGATGCCACAACAGGACAGAACGGTTTGAATCAGGTTAAAGAATTTGCAAATGCACTCGGAGAAGTAACAGGTATTATTCTTACGAAACTTGATGGAACAGCAAAGGGCGGTATTGTTGTTAAGATTAGTAATGAGATGAAGATTCCCGTAAGGTTTATAGGGGTTGGCGAACAGATTGACGACTTACAGGTATTCGACAGTGAGGATTTCATAAAAGCAATATTTGACAAGTAACAACCTTGGACAATAAGATTAAAATATTACCGCAGAATCTTTACAATAAGATTGCAGCAGGAGAAGTAGTCGGAAGACCCGAAGCAGTCGTTAAAGAACTTATAGAAAATTCCATAGACGCAGGTGCCAATGAAATTACTGTACTTATTAAAGAAGCAGGTAAAGTTTTAATTCAGGTAATTGATAACGGAAGCGGTATGTCTGAAGAAGATGCAATCGTCGCATTTCAGAGACATTCAACCAGCAAGATTTCAACTTACGAAGACCTTGAAAATATACAGACACTCGGGTTCCGCGGTGAAGCGCTTGCATCTATTGCTGCAATTGCACAGGTTGAGTTAAAGACAAAGACTGTAAGCGATGATGTAGGCACTGTGGTTAAGATTGAAGGTAATGAAGTGATTGAAGTTTCAAAAGACAGTCTTGAAACAGGCACATCTATAGCAGTAAAGAATATATTTTATAACACACCGGGAAGAAGAAACTTCCTGAAGTCAAACCAGACAGAGTTCAGGCATATATACGATACATTCATACGTCAGGCAGTTTCAAACTCACACATTGCATTTAAGTTTTTTAACAACGAAGAATTAATATTTAATCTAAGGAAAACTGTTTTATCCGAAAGGCTGAAAGAACTTTTCGGAGAAGAGTTTGCAAATACATTAATACCAATCAGTGTTGAACATTCAATAGTTAAACTGAACGGACTTGTATCAAAGCCGGGATTTACGAAGAAGTCGAAGCAGGATCAGTTCTTCTACCTGAACAAAAGATTCTTCACGAATAAAAGTTTAAACTTTGCAGTTTATTCGGGATACGATGACTTAATAGAAAAGGGCGACTACCCTTCTTTCTTCTTATTCATAGAAATAGACCCGAAGAAAGTGGACGTGAACGTACACCCTTCAAAGCTTGAAGTAAAGTTCGAGGATGAAAGCGCAATGTTCGGTTTTGTACGCAAAGCCATTAAAGAAACTCTGCGTGCAAGCAACATTACGTTCGACATAGGTTTCGGCAATACAATGTCGTTTGAGAATACTCCAGACAGTCTTGAACATAAAAAACCCGATATTAACTTTACACCAAAAGGATTTAATTCAGGATTCAATTCAGGATTCTCAAACTCACCTTCTACACCGGGAACCTCTTCAATACATTCTATTTTCGAAGCATCGAGAAGAGATGACCTGGACACAGGAAATGATAATTCATCAGGAATACCACTTAATTCAGAAGAAGGCATTCAGAAGAATATATTCGAACACAAGAAAGACGAAGACGAGAAATTTAATCTGTGGCAATATCAGAACAAGTACATTATGTGCGAAACTGCAACAGGACTTATGATTATAGACCAGCACGCAGCACACGAAAGAGTGCTTTATGAGAAAGCATTACTGCGTTTGAATTCGCAGTCGGCATTCTCACAGCAATTATTGTTACCGATAAAAGTAAAACTCACAAAGATAGATTACCAGATTGCAAAGGGACTGCAGGAAGAGATACACAATCTCGGATTCGCATTAAAGTTTATAAACGAAGAAGTGGTTGAGATAACAGGAATACCTGCTGATGTTAAACCCGGCAAAGAAGACAAAATCTTGCAGGAACTGATTGACCAGTACAAAGAGTACGAAGTATCATTAAACCTTGAAAAGAGGGATAACCTTGCAAAATCATTCTCGTGCAGAAGTGCCATTAAAGCAGGCGAGAGACTTCAGCATCAGGAAATGTTTAACTTAATCGATTCGCTTTTTGCATCCCAGATGCCGTATGTATGTCCGCACGGCAGACCGACAGTAATAAGACTAACCACAGAAGAACTCGACAAGAGATTCTCACGTTCGTAGTTCTAAAGAATGTATGCAAACATCACTTTATGTTAAAATACAAGTCTCTATAGATTCGCTTTCGTTAACAATCTGTCGTCCATAATTGATTCAATTTTTATAAACTATTTTTCTATTGTTATTCCGACCCTAAGGAACTTTATATATATAGAATATCTCCTCAAGCCGGATGGTATTTACCCCAAGAGAATAAAAAAGGGCTGCCCGAGAAGGCAGCCCTTTTTTTAAAAGGACTTATAGATAAATACAATTATTTCATTAATATCATTTTCATAACTTTGGAGTTATCACCCGCAGTAAGTTTATAGAAATAAACACCTGAAGATAAACCGGCTCCATTGAAATCAAATTCATATGTTCCTGCTTTAATGTTACCGAAATTCTTAATCATAATTTCGCGACCGGTAATATCGTAAACAGAAAGCTGAGTATTTAATGAAGAAGGAATACTGAATTTAATTTTTGTAGTTGGGTTAAACGGATTCGGGTAATTTTGCATTACGTTGAACGATTCCGGAATTTCAGTTGAGATATTCTGATATCCTGAAATCAGATCATAGTTGAATCTGATACCCCATCCGACTACCATTCCTGAATCTCCTGCAGCACCGTCAGAGACTGTAAATACCCATCGTCCATTCACAGGACTATTACCAAAGGTATTCATAAGATTTTGCGGACGAACCATATTAGACCAGGGTGTTAGTAAAGTAGTACCTGTGACTAAATTAGTGGCTGTGTCACTGAATATTGTTAGATACCCGCCATTTGAAGAGCTGCCGTTACCGTTTGAAAGGATTACTGATGTTCCGTTTGGAGCAGTAACAGTAAGACTCAAATCGGCTGTCCAGGTATGTTTAATATCTGCAAATACTTGTGCACTTGTTACGTTACCTGAGTAACCGGAAATAAGAATTGTATCTTTTACAGCAGGAAGTGAATTTTCTGTAGGTTTATTAATTGCTTTTATAGTAAAACCTCTTCCGAAAACAGGAGCATTTAATACTGATGTATGAGCTTCAAAATTACTACTATAAGCACCTGTAGTAGTTTCATTAACATATCCGCTAAACCTTACATCGCCTACTAAATTTTGTGAAGCAACAACACCTGTTCCGAATTTAATCAGGTTTCCTTCAAAAGGAACTGCAAAGACTAAATTTGGATTTGTAGTTAAGCTTCTTGCAGAAACAAACATTTTTTTAGAAACAGAATCTGCAATTGAAGATTTATTCCATATTCTGAATTCATCTATATAGCCGAAGAAACTGTTGGCTGTGCCGCCGTTCCAGGCACCGATTCTGAGAGAATCCAATGAAGAGTTCCAGGTTGCTGCTAAAGTTTTAGTGGTTCCGCTTTTTTTACCGTTAACAAAGAAATCAACAATGTAGTTTGCACCGGACTGAGTCCAGGAAGCTGCAACGTGTGTCCATCTGTTAGGAACAATTGTAATACCGTCATCATTTTGAAACTGAGTACTGTTTATACACAATGCCTGTCTGTTACCTATGCTGGCTCGAATACCCCAGAAGAGGTTGAACGAAGCGGTTGGACTTTTAGTACAAATCATATGAGTTGTAGTTTGCTGAGTCATAAAAATCCAGGATTCCATTGTGCCCTGTGCAACCTGGTTGTAAGCTGCACTTGGAGCAAAAGAAGCGAAGTTTCCTAAACCCGGGCAATATAACGCAAGGTTATACGGAATCGGATAACCAGGGAGAGCATATTCACCAATAAGACCTCCTCTGTAATAACCGTTAAATCCACTTATATCATCCCATGCATAAGTGGTTGAAGTACCGTTAAAAGGATAAGATGCTGTTAAACCTGCATAAGCATTACCGCTTGTAATAGCAAAAGCGGTATTAGCACCGCCCCAGTCACCAAGTACTGTGAACCTGTTTGCAGCTATTTCCGCAGCAGTAAGGGGAGTGTTCCAGAATCTTACTTCTTCAAGTTTTCCCTGGAAAAACTCACTTGGAAAGACAGGATGTCCACCGCCGATTTTTACTGAATCTGTTGCTAAAAGCCATGTCCCTGAGCAGGCAACAGGGGCTCCGCTAAGTACACCATTTACGTAGAATGAAATCATAAAAGCAGAAGGACCTCCTGTCCAGACTGCTGCAACGTGTGTCCATGTATTTGGGAGAATGAGTGTACCACCTGTATTTACAACAGGTGCAGAACCAATCCTGAAATATAAGTTCCCGGGATTAGTAATACCAAACAAGAACGAAAAATTTGATGTTGCACCTTTATGCGCAATCTGCTGAGTAGCAGAAACAATAGTCGGATTTATCCAGGCTTCTATTGAACCATCAAAATTCTGTTCAAAAGCTGTATTGTACGGTATAGCGACATATTTACCGGCTGCATTAATAATACCGGTTGTTTTGTTAACAGAAGTTTCGCCAACTTCCAAAGCATTATCTCTTAAATTATTTCCCTGATTGTTCGTTAAATTATTTAACTTAACAATCCCTTCTCCGCTTTGTCCATTAGATTGAACTACAGGTCCATTAACAAATGGTCCGGGGTCGACGGAGGATTGGGATAAGGCAGAGCCCGCTCCCAATAAAAAGATTACCAAAAGCAGTAACAGATTTGTTTTTTTCATAGTGCACCTTTCTAATAAAGTTTAGTGTTTTAAAAATGTAAAAAAGGATTATACTTTTAAAATCTTACTTTGCTAAATAAAGATGAAAAACTTATCCACATACTTAATTAATATTTCCGTCAAAAGCTACAATAACTATAAAATCATAACCTTCTTGAATTAATTGATAAGTTTGATTCAATCTTATTAATAATATTTATGAATGTCAAGATAAAAATTATACCCCAAGCAATACCCGCATTGCGTCATAAATAATGTAACCATGAGGTGATAGAAAGTATAGTCGTTGCCTCATAATTAACGTAACCGTAGTATAAATCAAAAAAGGTTAGTTTTATGGCAGAGGCATCAAGAATGAAATATCACGAAACAGAAAATAAACTTGATAGATTAGCAGAGGCGGATATCAAAAGTGAGTTTATCATCAACCATACCAGGTTTAATTAATAAGAGAAATGATACAAATAAAAACCAACAATGGGATGAAACAAGACGGGGATATTTTGAATCAGATACTGTAGTCAATTGTGGAGAAATATTATCGGGAACAGTGGCATATTCTGCGGTTCCCAACAGGATAAATGCCTGTATAATAGAGTAAGTTTAATCATAGCATACCGATAATCAGTCTCAAAATAAGAAAATCTGTCTCATTTTGAGACAAGATTAATGTCATATTACCGAATAGTATTCATTTTTGTGCATAAATCGCACTTTTCACATTGGCACAATATTTGATATACAAAGGTATATATATTAAAAATAGAGAAAATGAGCAGACTTTTAACAACATTATTAATTTTCGCATTCTGGGTTTCAAACTTGACAGGTCAAACCTGGAAACAATACCATATTCCTACTAATACGACTACATTGTTAAATTATACAATAACATCCACTGTTTCGTCTAACAACACAAACAGTAATACAGGGATTTTACAATCAAACCTTTCAGCTGACACATTAAGAAACTTTGATAATATTGACTTAGTTAACGACCCGAATGCTTTTCCATGGAGAATGACAGTAAAATTCGGCGGTGTAACGGGTGTTTTAATCGACCCTTACCATGTTTTAACTGCAGGACATACAGTTGCATTAAACCAGAGTTTTGGGACTACAAAGTTCTACCCTGCATACGGATTAGCAGACTCACCTTATGGTTTTGCGTATCCTGAATATGTTTATTTACCGAATAATTATGCAGTAAGTTCAGCAACAGATTATGCAATAATAAAACTCGACAGACCTCTCGGTTCTTTAACAGGATGGGTCGGATACGGTTACAATAACGACAACAATTATTACTTAAACAATAAAACATTCTTTAATCCCTCATACCCGTCGGCAGGTAATTTCAACGGTGAACTGCTCTATAACTGGAAAGGCAAAATGGAATATGTTACAGGTGAATACGTTTATTCTTTCCGTACTGGTATAGCAGGTATGAGCGGCAGCCCTTTATACACTTCGGTGAACAATAACCTTGTTACGTACGGTGTTTTAACAAGTACAGGTATTAAATTTAACAAGATAAACATCAACAAATTTGATGCGATTACGTATGCACTGAATAAAGATATACCCGCATCGTTTGATATTGTTCCATTAACAGTTTCAGCATACCCAAAGACATTAAAGGCGGGAAATAATCTTGACTCAATATCATTTTACTTAACAAATTACTCAAGTGTAAATTATACGAATCAGCAGGTCAATGCAGCAATATATCTGTCACAGGATTCAATTATTACAGATTCAGACGTACTATTACAAACCTACAATGTTACGAGCAGTATCAATTCGTTAAGCGCTCAAAAAGTTCTTCTTAGCAATGTAGCAGTTTCAGGTCTCAGTTCAGGAAACTACTGGATTGGCTTAAAACTAACAGGAGACAATAATTTGACTAATAACGTTACGGGATACAGAGATGCTTACAAAATAACTGTAGTCAACACAGATTACGTGAAAATATCAGGCAGGGTCACTTCATCACAGTCGAATTCAGGAATCAGCGGAGTTACACTACAGGGACTAACGAATACATACACAGATTTCAACGGTAATTACACGGCATATGTGCCTTCAGGATTCAGCGGAAACATAATCCCCGTAAAAGAAGGTTATGATTTTACACCTGCATCGTTTTCAGTAAACAGTATAGTATCACCATTACAGCAAAACATTACAACTGCTAAGAAAACATATACGTTAACTATTTCAGTTAAATCCCCTGTCCAGCAGTCGGGAGTTGCGGGAGTTCAGGCAACAGAACTGCTCAGCGAACCTTATTCAAACAACAGCGGAATGATTACTGCAACAGTATTTCATGGCTGGTCAGGTTCATCTTATATGTCAAAAGACGGATGGATGATTGAGCCGTACAGTTTAAGTTACAACAAGATTACTTCTAATACCAGTTCTTCTGTCACAGCAGGATTCAGATTAAGCGGATATGTCTATGACGATAACGGAGCGGCAATTCAGGGCGCACAAATGCAGGGAATTTCAGGTAATGTTATTTCGAATGCAAGCGGATACTACAGTGCTTTTCTTGATTCAGGATGGACAGGAACGGTTGTTCCAGTAAAGAACAACATTGTATTCAGTCCTTTAAACAGAGTTTACACAGATTTAAACTACACAGTAGATTATCAGGATTTCCAGCAGTTATCACCTGTTTATGCAAACATAAAGATATTCTTAAGCGGTCCTTACAGCACAGGTTCGGATACGATGAGTTGTGCTTTAAAGCAAAGGAATTACTTCCCTGCTACACCGCCTGAGACTTTCAGCAGCAACGTAAATCCATTCATATTGGAGGATTACAGAAGTTATACATACACAGGAACCGAACAAAGAATAGTTGACTGGGTAGTTATTGAAATTCTAAATTCAAAAGATTATACACCAGTCGATACTGTTGCAGCAGTTGTAAGGTACGACGGAAAGTTATTAAGTACAACAGGAGAAACGATGATTCCATTAAAATTCGGACTGGAACCGGGATACTATTATTATGTAATCAGACACAGAAACCACATTGCAGTAATGTCAAATTACGAGACATACATTTATAAATATTCAGATGTTTACGATTTCACAACAAGCACCGATATGTACTGGGGTAACGAGGCAAGGTTACTGAAGGCAGGTCTTTATGGAATGTACACAGGCGATGCAGATTATGACGGCCACGTTGATATAGACGATTACAACATATACAATAATTCGACAATCATAGCAGAACACGGGTACAAAATAAGCGACTTTAATCTTGACGGTTACGTAACATCGTATGATTTCGTTCTGTTGGCTCCAAATAAAAAGTTAAACATAACAACATACATTCAGTCATTCGGGAAAAAGAAAACCAGGAAATAGCATTAAAACCATTTAATTTAGTTGATAAAAGAGCAGAGAGACCGTGAGCAATCGCGGTTTTTTTGTTTAAGAGCAATTTCCTAAAGATTGGCACACTGATTATGATGATTCGAACTGATAATCACTGATTAAAAGTTTTTGAATGTCAAAGAATAGAAACCAAGAACGACTTACCCCGCTAAATTCACTAAAGTCACGAAATAATCTCAATTTCTATCTTATCTAATTAAACAGTTACGAGTGAAAACGTGCACAAGATGGCAAGAAAAGATAAAAGAAGAAATG
>JBMOHR010000093.1:0-11189 GCA_049317745.1 Ignavibacteria bacterium | reverse complement strand
TCATTCCGTTTGTAATGATGTAAACAAATACGAATGAAATTACAGGGTAAGAGATGTTAATATTTTTAAGTACTCTTATGTCCAGCAAAGGGTAAGAAATACGTAACTGCCGGAATATAAAAATTGAAATAAATATTATTGAAGCGATGAAAAGTGAGATAATTAACAATGAGCCCCATCCATATTCTTCGCCGGTATTTATTGCAAAGAGCATACTCAGCAGTCCGAGGAAAATAAACACAGTTCCAGGTACATCAAATTTCGATTCCGATTTCGATGAATTGTAATTGTCAAGATATTTGTAAGTAATGAAAAGAGTAATAATGCCGATAGGAATGTTAATAAGGAAAATAGAATTCCATCCGAGTCCTTCGATGAGGAAACCACTTGCTGCTCTTCCGATGATTCCTCCGAGTGCAGTGAAAGAATAGTTGATTCCGTAAACTTTGCCTCTCATTTCAACAGGAATACCTGCGGCGATAATTGCGGGAGTAAGAGCAAAAAGTACTGCGCTTCCGAAAGCCTGATAGATTCTGAAGAAGACAAGCATATTAAAGTCATTAGCGAAATAACAAAGAGTACTTCCGCTGACGAAGACGAAAATACCTGCGAGGTATATTTTCTTGAATCCTTTGATGTCGCCAAGTTTGCCGAAAGCAAGGAGGAAGCAGGTGAGGACAAGGAAATAAACCCATACGACTCTTGAGACAACTCCGACGGCAACGTTAAAATGAGATGCAACGGAGGGAAGCGAGACGCTTACGATATTAATATCGAGTCCCAGGAGGAAATGAATTAAGCACAGATTTAATATAAACGGAAAATACTTCTTCATAGTGTAAATTAATATTAATGGACGGGGAATTAAAGGATAAAAGAGATGGTTTTTGTATGTATATCGGCAGCAAATTATTCAAGTCCAATTATTTATGAATTTAAAATGATGTTTAAAAGGGATATTTTAATGCGATTCAATTATCAGGGTTTTACAAAATCAAATGGAGTTATATCGTTTATGAAAAGGGTCTTATTCCTTACAGTTATTCTTCTTGTATCATCATACAATTTATTTTCACAAACAGGTTCGGTATCGGGTATTATTTATGATAAAGTATCGGGTGTTACTTTAACGAACGTAGATGTATATATAGAGTCAACCTCACAGAAAAGTGTTACAGATTTGCGCGGAAATTTTCTTATAGAAAATGTTAATCCCGGCAAGTATGATTTAAAGTTTTATCACGACGGTTATAAGTCAGGGATTATCCCTGTTACTGTTGAAGCAAAGAAAACAGTTATAGTTGAGATAAAATTAACACCATCGGAAATTACTACGGGTGAAATTACAGTAACGAGTGTACGTTACGAAACGATTCTTAAAGATGTTCCTTTGCCGATGGAAATTGTATCGGAGGATGAAATATCAAAGAAACCATATCAGACAATTTCAGACGCGCTTGATAACAAACCCGGTTTGTCAGTAACGAGAGACGGTATATGGGCATCGGATATAAGCATACGCGGGTTGAGCAAGGCAAATGTGGTAATGAATGTTGACGGTAACAGAGTGGAAACCGCAACGGATATTTCTGCAAGGCTTTCGCTTGTTGATATTAATGATATAGACAGGATTGAAGTTATTAAAGGTGGTGTTTCATCTTTATACGGAACCGGTGCATTTGGCGGAGTGGTAAATATTTTTACGAAGAACGGAGACTTCAGTAATAAATTTATTTACGGTTCATCTTTAATAGGCGGTTACAATTCTGTTAATAAGAGTCCCGGCGGATACCTTTCATTTTATGCGTCAAATCAGAAGTTCTTCGCAAAAGTAAGCGGAAGCATAAGGGATGCAAGGAATACGATGACTCCAAAAGGCGAACTTCCGAACAGTCAGTTTAAAGATAATAACATAAGCGCGAATCTTGGAGTCAGGCCTTTGAACAATCACGAGTTCAGATTATCATATCAGAGGTACGAGGCAATCGATGCAGGTCTTCCCGGTGGCGGTACGTTGTTTCCTGCAACGGCAGTGGTGAAGTATCCAAAAGAAAACAGGGATATGGTTTCGGGTGAATACAGCATTAAGAATCTGATAAAGCCTTTAAAGAAATTATCGTTAAAGTATTTTTATCAGTCGATTTTCAGAGATGTTGAAAATATACCTAACCAGATATCGAGCATAAAAACCACAAGCGGAAAGTTAAAGCAGAAAGTTTATGTCTTAAGTATAACACCGAACGCAAGACATTATACTAATGGAATGCAGTTTAAAGCAGACTGGGAAATCGGGAAGTACAATTACCTGATAACAGGTATTGATATGTGGAGAAGGGCTCTTGATTCGAAGAGGGAAAAGAACCAGAAGATAGAGAACTATGATACGACAACGGGAAACATTACAAGCACAATTTTAAAGACGATAGGTGAGAAGCCCATTCCTGATGCAGATTATACGAGCATGGGTGCGTATGTTCAGGATGAATACAGAGCGCTTAACGATAAACTGAAAGTAAATGCGGGCGGCAGAGTTGATAAGATAAGAGTAACAAATTCGACAACATTGCAGCCTGTTTATGAAATCGTAAACGGAACGAGAAATAACACACCAACGGGGCAGAAAACAATATGGAATGCACGGGAAACTGATGATATATCGTGGAGTGCAAACATCGGAGCACTTTATTCACTTACAAAGAACTATGACGTAACGTTGAATTTATCACGTTCATTCCGTTCACCGTCGCTCGAAGAAAGGTATCAGTATATAGATTTAGGAAGTTCTCTCAGAGTCGGCAATCCAGATTTGGCACCTGAGAAAGGGATGTTCGGGGATTTAGGATTCAGAGTTTGGAGAGACAAAGTTACATTTTCTGGAAACGTATTTTACAATTCATTCGAAGACCTTGTAACAGAGATTCCCGGAACTTATGAAAACAAACCTGCTTTTATAAAAACGAATGTCGGTCAGGCAAGACTTTACGGATATGACTTTGAGTTTATGTACAACTTTATAAAGTCATTCGTTGCATACGGTTCATTGTCTTATGTAAGAGGTGAAGACACTGAGAACAAGACTAATCTTCCATTTATACCACCTTTAAACGGAAGGATTGGACTTAAATTTTCAGTTCATAATTATGTCAACTTTGATTTGAATACGGCGTTGTTCGACAAACAGGATTTCACTGCTGCAGGAGAGTTAAACACTCCAGGGTATACAGTGTTCAATATTGGTATCAGTTCAATACCTTTGAAGTATAAGTTTTTAAGTTGTCAGTTGTTTGCTGGAGTTGAAAACATTTTAGATAAAGAATACAGAAATCATTTATCATCGAACAGGGGAGTGATAGTTGATGAGCCGGGCAGAAATTTTTATGCGAAGGTGAAACTGGATTTTTAAAATATAATTGAATTGTATCAATAAATTGGACTTAATTTAATAGTTTTATAAGTTATTTTGAGATTAAATATATAAACTAAAGTTACAGAAATGAAGAAAGTAATTTTAACGATTGCAATAATATTTGCAATTATTGTAAATGTTAATGCGCAGAATAAATTCAGTATAGGTGTTAACGGAGGATTAAGTATACCTGTTACTGAAATGGCAAATGTTTACAAAATAACACCTTCGGCGGAATTCAATGCAGGTTATAGAATCACGCCTGATGTAGAACTGTTGCTGACTGCGGGATACAGCAGCTTTAAGTACAGGAATGAAAGTCTGAACGATGATTTACATCAGTTTGGTTTTAATTACAATATGGATGAAGCATGGACTACTACGGTAATTCCTGTAACTGCAGGGATTCGTTATAAGTTTGATCCGATAAGCAAAACTATATTACCATACGGTACTGCTGAATTAGGTGCCTACTATACAAACTCCAACAAGTTACTCGGCGGCAATATAAATTTATCAGGCACCAGTACTGTAAATCTTTCTGCAACAAATGAATCACAGGTTGGTCTTGGTTTGGCGCTGGGTGTAGGAACATATTTTGCGATAAGCAAAAGGATATCAGTTGACGTAGCAGTAAAGTATAATTTTGTAAAAGCGGACTTTGTGAAGGATTACACAATCACAAAAGACACATTAGTTCCTTCGAATGTAGCAGGAATAAATACGGGAATGTATTTAACAACAAGAGCAGGTATAAGCATTAAACTATATTAATTTAAAGTTGCCATTTCCCCTGATAATTGAATAAATTTAAGAATTCACCTTTTATAATATTAACCGTTTCGGTTATTGCCTCATTTATAACTGCTTTTATGGGCTCAGCAATACATGTTGCCTTACCTTCGATTGCAAAAGAGTATGATGCAAGTGCAGTTTTAATAAGCTGGATAGCCACGGCATATGTATTAACGGGAGTGGCATCACTGATTCCTGTGGGGAAATTATCTGACATTTACGGCAGAGCAAAATATCTGAAATCCGGGATACTGATGTTTGCGGTAAGTTGTCTTGCATTAGGTTTCGCAAATTCGGCAGTAATGCTTTTAGCATTAAGAGCCGTTCAGGGAATAGGACTTGCGTTCATTTTTATCAATGCTTTTTCAATCATTGTCTCTGCATACCCTGCGAACAAAAGAGGTCACGTGCTTGGAATAGTGATTTCGTCAGTATACATAGGCCTTTCCGTGGGGCCATTTCTTGGAGGGATAATCACACAGCAATTTGGCTGGAGGTACATATTTTATCTCAGTTTCGGAATGTGCATAGTGTTATACTTTATGATAATGTTTTTTATAACCGAAGACTGGAAAGTATCGGAAGGCGAGAAGTTTGATTTAAAAGGGTCGGTAGTATTTACGACAGCGATAACATCATTTATGCTTGGGTTTACATTTATCCCAAAGCTTACAGGGTTTATATTAATAGTACTCGGGCTTGGGATGTTTTATTATTACAAGATTATATCGGAAAAGACAGAGTTTCCTGTACTTCGGCTCGACATATTCAAGAACAACAAAAGGTTTGCATACTCAAACATAGCTGCATTCATAAATTACAGTGCAACATCGGCTATAACTTTTCTGCTGAGTCTATACCTTCAAAATATAAAAGCAATGACGCCTCAGGAAGCGGGGACGGTATTAATTGCTCAACCGATTTTTATGGCATTCTTTTCGCCGATTGCAGGAAGGCTTTCAGATAAAGTGGAGCCGCAGTATGTAGCTTCGGCAGGAATGTTTATGATTGCAATATGTCTCGGACTGCTTTGTTTTGTTGGGGTTGATACATCTGTTTTATTTATATTAATAAACCTGGGAATACTCGGTATTGGTTTTGCTCTTTTCTCATCTCCAAATTCGAACGCTATAATGAGTTCAGTTGACAAAAAGAATTACGGTACTGCATCAACGATACTATCTCTGATGCGTATGATGGGACAGATGATAAGCATGGCAGTAGTGATTGTTATCTTTTCTTTAGTTATAGGTAAAGCAGAAATCAAACCCGAGAATCACGAGCAACTTATCGTAAGTGTAAGAATTGCATTCGCCCTTTTCTCATTCCTTTGCTTCATAGGAATCTTTGCCTCGTTATCGAGAGGGAAGATGCACGAGTAGAAATCAATCCTGTCCCAGTCTTTTCCTGAACAACCCTCAGCCAGCCTGATAATATCCGGTTTAATCGTTAATCTATGAAGTAATAATGTATTGTATATTAAATAAGTTATATGCAAATTATTAACACACTATGAAAACTGTAGATTATTTTAATGGTTCTGATTTGCCCCGGAATTAAAGAAACCTTATCATAACATCGGCAGGTTAATCCGTAAATCAGGATAAAGACAGCAGTAAAGAAAAATCACAAAATACCAAGCGCGCATTATAGATTGTTTTAATGGTTCTAATTTGCCCCGGAATTATAAAACGTTATTATGTTGCCGAGAGACTTCTCCCGACAGTTTAGCAGAAAAATAATGTTTACAATAATATAAAACATTTTCAAATTCATTAAGAGGAATAGATTATGAATAAGTTATTTTCTACTTTTGCTTTTATACTTTTCTTTATAGTACAGTTTACATTTTCTGTTGATGATTGCAAATCACAATGGGTACAGACATCAGACGGAATTGGGCTGAACATGCCAGCTACCTGCCTTAAAACAAGTGGAAATTCGATTTATGCGGGGGTATGGGGTAGCGGCGTATTCTTCACAACAAATAACGGTACAAACTGGACAGCAATTAATAACGGATTAACGGATTTTACAATTTATGATATTTTAATTTCAGGGATAAATATCTTCGCAGCAACAGCAAACTCGGGTGTATTCTTATCAACAAATAACGGTGGTAGCTGGACTCCTGTTAATAACGGTTTAACAGATACACAGGTCTTAAGGCTTGCATTAAGCGGTACTACTGTATTCGCAGGAACATATAACTATGGGGTTTTTCGTTCAACAAATAACGGCGTGAGCTGGTCAAATTGCTTTGGAGTCTATCGCGATTATGCCCTGATGGTGAGCGGGAGCAGCATTTTTGTTGGGACAATTTATAATGGGGTTTTCCGTTCAACAGATAACGGTAATAGCTGGACGTCAGCCGGTTTATCTTCATCAGTATTTGATTTTACAGTAAGCGGAATTAATATATTCGCCGGAGCCCGATACGCCGGAGTATTCCTTTCCACTAATAATGGCGGAAACTGGAACTCTGTTAATAGCGGATTAACCCAGAACTCAGTTTATGCACTTGCAAATACAGGTGCAAATATATTTGCAGGCACTGATTTAGGTATATTTCATTCAAAAGATTACGGAGGAAACTGGGTACAAATAAATCAGGGATTTGTAACTCTTACAAGTTTTAGTGATTTATTAATTGTAAATAATTATATATTCGCATCGACAGGCAACCAATCAATATGGCGTCGTGCTTTGTCAGACTTAATAATACCTGAATCGCCAGCACTCATTAGTCCTGCAAACAACTCAACAGACAACCTGATAAACCTGAATATGGCATGGAGTAAACCGCAGTATGCAACAGGATACAATTTAGTTCTTGCGACAGATTCTTTATTCACGACGGTTGTTTTTAATGATTCACTATTGACTGATTCAATTAAGGCAATAACAAAATTAGCGCCGACGACTAAATACTATTGGAAAGTAAGAGCACATAATGTAGCGGGAAATAGTGCATTCAGTCCTATACGGAATTTTACAACGACATATTTTATTGACAGTGTTTCACCAGGAAAGAACAAGATAAATGTACCATTAACATCAAATATGAATGTTTGGTTTCATCAGGCAAATAACAGTTCAACGATAGACAGTAACAGTGTTACGTTCTTTGGTTCGATGACAGGAAGAAAACGAGGGACGTTAACATATAATTCCGGAAATAACTCTATGCAGATTATTCCGAATAGTCCGTTTAAATATGGTGAGTTAGTAAGTACGACACTTGATTCAGGAGTAAAAACGAGTACAGGAAATTCAATATATCCTTTTATATGGAGTTTTACTTCGATGGCAAAACCATCGAACATGGTGTTTAATGATATAAGTAATATTACTGTTGGTAATAGTCCTTACTCGGTAGCCCCGGGTGATTTCAATGGAGACGGTTATATAGATTTAGCGACAGCGAATGCAGGAGGCGGAGTATCGATTTTAATTAATAACGGTAACGGAACATTTACAAAACAGAGCACTGATTTATCTGCAACAGGCAGAAGAGCAATTGTGGGCGACTTTGACAATGACGGAGATTTAGATGTAGCAGCTTGTGATGGGTCGACTTCAGTAAAAATATTTTTAAATGATGGTAATGCAAACTTCACTTTAAATTCGACAGTAGTATCAGGTTATAGCCAGGATTTAACAACAGCAGATTTTAACGGCGACGGATATCTTGACATTGCCACATCGGGCTGGCTTGATAACAGGATTGCAATATTAATGAATAACGGAAACGGTACATTCACGCAGACATTTGTAATATCAACGGGCAGCGGAGTTTACGAAGTAGTGTCGGGTGATTTTGACGGAGATGGTTTTATAGATATCGCTGCACCGAATTATTATGGCGGGAATCTAGTGGTTTATAAGAATAATGGTTCAGGGATATTTACTCAGTTATCTTCTGTTAGTGTTGGACCGTATCCAACGGGTATAACCGCAGGAGATTTTGACGGAGATGGTGATCTGGATCTAGCCGTTACGAATCAGAAATCTTATGGTTACAATTTTGAAATATTAAAAAACAACGGAAGCGGGGCATTTACAGTCTCTCAGACAATAGGAATAGGGAAAGACGCTTTCGGGATTAATTCTGCTGATTTAGACGGCGATGGTGATTTGGATTTAGTGGTTTGTCTTAATATGGTAAATCCTTTATTATTGTATAAAAATGACGGGACGGGGATATATACTCTATTGTCCACGGCAGGAAGCACAGGTTCGTATTCAATCAGAACAACGGTTGCAGATTTCAATAGCGATGGGGCGTTGGATATTGCATCAGTTGATCCGAATACACACTCAACAAGAATAATGATTTCTCTTGTACCACCGCGCTTACTGAGTCCTGCAAATAATTCTTCCGGTAATCTAAGTGCTTTTAACTTCTTGTGGAATAAAATGCAGGGTGCATCTAATTACAGAATACAGGTAGCAACGGATTCTTTGTTTAGCAATATTATAGTAAATGATTCAACTTTGACAGGTACAGATTCAATAAAAGCTGTTTCAGGGTTAAATGCGTTAACGTGGTATTACTGGAGGATGAATTCGAAATCAACTAACGGCAATAGTTTGTGGTCTGATACATGGAAGTTCAAGACACAGGGGACGCCGACGGATGTAGTTTTATACTCACCTGGAAATAACACTGTTGAACAGCCATTAAGTATTTCTTTTAAATGGAGTAAAGCTGTGGACCAGACTTTTTCTCCATTAATAGTCTCTAAATACTGGATGGAATATAGTATTGATTCTTCTTTCGCAATATCAGTATTAAGAGATTCAACTTTAACGGATACTATTAAAACTGTATACGGATTAAGTAAATTTACAAAGTATTACTGGCGCGTTAAAGCATTGAACCAAACGGGCTGGGGTAACTTCAGCAATAAATGGAATTTCACAACCACTTATTTTATTGACAGTGTATCTCCGAATAAGAACAAGATTAATGTACCGTTGACTTCAAATATGAACGTATGGTTTCATCAGGCAATGAATAGTCCGACGATAGACAGCAACAGCGTTACATTCTTTGGATCAATGACGGGAAGAAAACGCGCAACTCTATCTTATAATTCGGGAAACAACTCAATGCAGATTATTCCGAATACTCCTTTTAAGTATGGTGAATTAGTAAGTACTATACTTGATTCAGGGATAAAGACAGGTGCGGGTATTTCGATTGTACCATTTGTCTGGAGTTTTACGACTATGGCAAAACCTTCTACAGCAGCTCTGAATAAATTAAGTACTGTTTCAGTTGGAAACGGACCTGTTTCACCTGCTGTTGGTGACTTTGATAATGATGGAGACGTTGATATTGCTGTTACCAATGATGCCGGACAATCAGTTTCAATTGTAATGAATAATGGTAATGGAAGTTTTACAAAACAATCAGCAGACATTTCTACGGGAAGCAACAGAAGACTTGTTGTAGGTGATTTTGATAATGACGGGGATATAGATATTGCAGTAGGTGTTGGTAATCTAACTTGCATAAAAATTTTAACTAATGATGGCAACGGTCTATTTACTGTTTCTTCAGTTATTAATGTTCCTAGCTGGAATCATGATTTAACAACCGCAGACTATAACGGTGACGGATATTTAGACCTTGCAATATCCAACTATACTGCAAATACAATAACAGTTCTATTAAACAATAAAAGCGGTGGTTTTGTAGTGTCATCAAATATTCCAGCAGGCAGCGGAGTATATTGTATTACTTCCGGTGATTTTGATAATGATGGGTTTATTGATATTGCAGCCCCAAATTATAACAATAACAATGTTTCTATTTATAAAAATAACGGCACAGGCACATTCACTTTGCTGTCTTCTTCTTCAGTGGGTGCAAGCCCGCAGGGTATAACAACGGGTGACATCGATGGAGATGGTGATTTAGACCTTTCTATAACAAATCAATCATCTAATAGTATTTCGGTATTAAAGAATAATGGCAGTGGAACGTTTACTTTGTCTTCAACCTTAGCAACGGGTGTAACGCCTTGGGGTATTCTTTTTGTTGATATCGACGGAGATGGTGATTTAGATATTGCAGGATGTAGCGGCAATGGGAATTCAATTTACAAAAATAACGGAACAGGTACTTTCACTTCCTTCCCTAGTTCTTCTTTTGCTGGATCTCCCTATATCTCCGCTGCAGATTTTAATAACGATGGAATAATTGATATTGCAGCAGTAAATACAGCCTTAAATTCTTTAGAAGTTTATTATAATCTTTCATCTCCTGTTTTAATAAGCCCGGTTAATAATTCAACCGGCAATTTAAACTCACTTATTTTTAGCTGGAATAAAACACTTGGAGCCTCGAATTACAGATTGCAGGTGGCAACGGATTCTTTGTTCACTAATATCATAATTAATGATTCGACTATGCTGGGAACTGATTCTGTTAAGTCGGTTTCGGGATTGAGTGCTTTGACGTGGTATTACTGGAGGATGAATTCGAAATCAGCTAATGGTAATAGTCTATGGTCTGATACCTGGAAGTTTAAGACACAAGGAACGCCGACACAGGTGGTTTTGAATTCGCCTGCAAATAATTCGGTTAATCAACCAATAAACATTACGTTTAAATGGGGTAAGGCAGTTGACCAGACATATTCAATTCTGAATTCAAAATTCAAAAATCAGAATGGAAAGCTAACAGATAATCCGATGACAATTTCAAATTACTGGTTTGAATATTCTTTAGACTCGACCTTCACAGTAGTTATCGGTCAAGATTCAACATTGACTGATACAACAAAAGTTTTATCCGGTCTAAATAATATTACAAAATATTACTGGAGAGTGAAAGCGAAGAATCAGACAGGTTGGGGAGGTTTCAGCGCTACATGGAACTTTACTACTATAGTACCAATTCCTTTTGCTCCATTGCTATTGAGCCCACTGAATAATTCAACGGGCAATCCATTGAACCTGAACTTAGTCTGGACTA
>JBMOHR010000092.1:0-11778 GCA_049317745.1 Ignavibacteria bacterium | reverse complement strand
CCACTGTCATCAGAGTTCCGTGGGATTATGATTTCACCAACGATGACTACGACGGATTATTTATTTCAAACGGTCCCGGCGACCCAAAGACCTGTAACCCAACTGTCAGTAATCTTAGCAAAGCAATCAAAGGTGATAAACCTATATTTGGAATTTGTCTCGGCAATCAGCTGCTGTGTCTTGCATCGGGCGGCGACACTTATAAACTCAAGTACGGACACAGAAGTCATAATCAGCCCGTTATTCAGAACGGTACGAATAAATGCTATATCACTTCGCAGAATCACGGATACGCCTGTGACGTAAGCACTATCGGCAATGACTGGAGTCCATACTTCACAAACTTAAACGATAATTCAAACGAAGGTCTTATTCATAAAAGTAAAATGATTTTCTCTACTCAGTTTCATCCCGAAGCTTCAAGCGGACCGACAGATACAGATTTTCTCTTCGATAAGTTTATTGAGAACGTTATTAAATATAAGAAGGGATGATTATGAAAATGACCAAAAAAGTTCTTTTCACCACTAAGACACTAAGTTCACTAAGATATTATAGGGTCTTATACTTAAATACATTCTTCAAAAGCTCTGTGTACTCTGTGTGCTCTGTGGTAAAATTTTTTAATCTTTCTTTTTACGAAATGGTAAAGTCTCTATCTTTTATTATAAATAATTTCTTAAGCTTTAATAAAATCAATAAATGCTCTGTGTACTCTGTGCGCTCTGTGGTGAATTATTCTGATAATTATTCCTATACATCGAATGGATAAAATAAAGAAAATACTGATTCTTGGTTCGGGTGCCCTGAAGATTGGTGAGGCAGGAGAGTTCGACTACTCAGGCTCACAGGCATTGAAGGCACTGAAGGAAGAAGGAATCAGCACTGTTCTTATTAATCCAAACATCGCTACCGTTCAGACTTCCGAAGGTATTGCAGATAAAATATATTTTCTTCCTGTCACTCCTCACTTCGTTGAAAAGATTATCGAGAAGGAAAAACCCGACGGAGTTATGCTTTCGTTCGGTGGACAGACTGCCCTGAATTGCGGCATCGAGGCTTACCGTAAAGGAATATTTGAAAAGCATAACGTAAAGATTCTCGGAACTCCGATTGAGGCAGTCATTAATACAGAGGACAGAAGTGAGTTCGTTAAGAAACTCGATGAGATAGATGTTAAAACAATTCAGAGTTTTGCTGTAACTAATCTGGAAGAAGCAAAACTCGCAGCAGAGAAACTCGGCTATCCCGTAATCATCCGCGCAGGCTTTGCACTCGGCGGACAGGGAAGCGGTTTTTGTTCGAATGAAAATGAACTCGTTGAACTTGCTACTAAATCTTTTTCATACGTTAATCAGATTTTAATAGAGAAGTCTCTTAAAGGCTGGAAAGAAATCGAGTATGAAGTCGTCCGTGACAAATACGACAACTGCATAACTGTCTGTAATATGGAAAACTTCGACCCGCTTGGTATTCATACGGGCGAAAGCATCGTCGTTGCACCATCGCAGACGTTGACAAATAATGAGTACCACAAATTAAGAGAGATCGCGATTAAAATAATCCGTCATATAGGAGTTATCGGCGAGTGTAACGTTCAGTATGCACTCGACCCTCAGTCAGAAGATTACAGAGTTATTGAAGTTAATGCACGACTTTCACGTTCGAGTGCTCTTGCCTCAAAGGCTACTGGCTATCCGCTTGCGTTCGTTGCTGCAAAACTTGCACTCGGTTACGGCCTTCACGAACTTAAGAATGCAGTTACAAAAACCACAACTGCCTGCTTTGAACCTGCACTCGATTACATTGTCTGCAAAATCCCACGATGGGATTTAGGGAAGTTCAAAGGTGTTACAAAACAAATCGGCTCCAGTATGAAGAGCGTCGGTGAAGTGATGTCTATCGGCAGGACATTTGAAGAAGCACTTCAAAAAGGTTTGCGTATGATTGGTCAGGGAATGCACGGCTTTGTCGGCAACCGTGACCTTGAACTTGAAGATATCGATTCGCTCGAAAAGGAACTCAGCAATCCGACCGATACAAGAATTTTCGTTATTGCAGAAGCGTTCAGAAGAAACCTTTCTGTAGTAAGGATTCATAACCTCACTAAGATTGATAAATGGTTTCTGCATAAACTCAAGAATATATTCAAACTTTCAAATCAGCTGAATGAATACAACGCTATTGAAAAAATCCCTGACGATCTTCTACTCGATTTAAAAAAGTCGGGCTTCTCGGATTTCCAGATGGCAAAGTTTCTTTACAAGGAAGATGATGTTACAGACTATTCCCTGAAAGTACGCGCAAACAGACTTTCGCGGGGAATAAAACCATACGTTAAACAGATTGATACTCTTGCGGCTGAATACCCTGCGCTCACAAATTATCTTTACCTTACATACCACGGTTCGGAACACGATGTTACCTTCGAACAGGATAAGAAGATTGTTGTGCTTGGTTCAGGTGCTTACTGCATCGGCAGCAGCGTTGAGTTTGACTGGTGTTCCGTGAACGCGCTGAACACTATACGCGCAAACGGCTACAAGGGAATTATGATTAACTACAACCCTGAGACTGTGAGCACTGACTATGACGTATGCGACAGGCTTTACTTCGATGAACTTTCTTTCGAACGTGTGATGGACATCGTTTCGCTTGAGTCGCCCGACGGTGTGATTGTTTCCACGGGCGGACAGATTCCGAACATCCTTGCAGGGCGTCTTGACAATGCAGGCGTGAAAATTCTCGGTACCTCTGCGAAGTCAATAGATATGGCCGAAGACAGAAATAAGTTTTCTTCATTGCTGGACACTCTGAAAGTTGACCAGCCGAAGTGGAATGAACTTACTTCTGTTGAAGACATTAAAAAGTTTGTTGAGGAAGTGGGCTATCCCGTTCTTGTGCGTCCGTCATACGTTCTCTCGGGTGCGGCGATGAACATTGTATCGAACGAATCTGAACTCGAGCATTTCCTGACTCTTGCGTCGAAGGTGTCGAAGCGTTATCCCGTTGTTGTTTCAGAGTTTATTGAAAACGCAAAAGAGATTGAAGTGGATGCTGTTTCGCAGAATGGTGAGATTGTTGCCTACGCAATTTCCGAACACATCGAGTTCGCAGGCGTGCACTCTGGCGATGCAACGATTGTCTTTCCCGCACAGAAGATTTACATAGAAACTATACGCCGTATAAAAACTATCGCAAAGCAGATTTCAAAGTCGCTGAATATATCAGGACCGTTCAACATTCAGTTCCTTGCAAAGGACAATTACATAAAAGTTATAGAGTGCAACCTTCGTGCGTCACGGAGTTTTCCGTTTGTTTCGAAAGTGCTGAAGATAAACTTCATAGAACTCGCTACTGAAATTATGATTGGTATGAAAGTGGAGAAACCGATGAAGTCAATCTTCGACCTCGACTACGTCGGCATCAAGGCTCCGCAGTTTTCTTTCTCGCGTTTGCAGAAGGCAGACCCGATGCTCGGAGTTGAAATGGCTTCGACGGGTGAAGTGGGTTGCATCGGCGAAGATTTCTACGAAGCAGTTCTGAAGGCAATGCTTTCCGTCGGCTACACAATTCCCGAGAAAAACATTTTGCTCTCTACGGGCGATGCGCGTTCGACTATCGAACTTCTTAACAGTTCGCGTATGCTTTTCGAAAATGGTTACAAACTTTTTGCCTCGCCCGAGACGCATCAGTTTCTTGAGGCAAACGGAATAGAATCCGAACAGCTTTTTCTCCCAGACGAAAACAAGAGTCCGAACATAATCGACTTCATCAAAAGCAAAAAGATTGACCTGGTGATTAACATTCCCAAGTCGCTCAGCCGCGACGTGCTCAACAGCGATTACCAAATCCGCCGAACCGCCGTCGACTTCAACGTGCCGCTCGTGACGAATTCCCGTCTCGCCAGCGCGTTCATTTATGCATTTTGCCGCCGCAGTCTGGAATCGCTTTCCATAAAATCCTGGCAGGAATTCTAGAATAATCCCTTGTATTTCTCCGAAAAGTATAATATATTTGTACTTACTGGAGAAAAATGATATACAATATCACAAAATACTTAGACTATAACACTCTTCTTGAGGAGTTTGCAGAATATAAGTCGCCGAAAGCAAAGATTACTAATCTGATAAAATCCGGGGAAGTGATAAAAGTTAAGAGGGATTTATTCATTGCAGGAATTACTTCGAAGGCGAACGTAAACATACTTGCAAATATTATTTACAACCCTTCGTACATTTCATTTGAATATGCGCTGAATTATTACGGCTTAATTCCTGAACGCGTGGACGTGATTACATCCGCTACTTTTAATAAAAACAAGAACCGTGCTTATGAAACCGAACTTGGAGTTTTTGAATACAGATACATGAGCAAGTCTGTTTATCCTTATGGAATTGTTCGTGTTGAAGAAAACGGCGAACCGTTTCTAATCGCTTCAAAGGAAAAAGCTCTTTGTGATACACTATCAAAAATTCGCTCTGTTGAATCGGTTAAGAAAATTTCATATTTGCTGTATGAAGATTTAAGGATTGATAAAGAACAATTACAAAAGTTGAACGAGGAAGATATAAAGTTTTATTCTGAAATTTATACACAGCCGAACATTAAACTCTTTTACAAATTATTGTTAAAACTAAAGCAGGATGAATAGTGCAATAGAAAGTATGCTCCAGAAGTATGAATGCCGGACAACGCAGGATTATAAGAATGCGTTGAAGGAAATTATTCAGGAGATTGCATTGCTTGGTCTGCAAAAAGCGGGCTTCTTCAGGACTGCCGCGTTCTACGGCGGATCAGCACTGAGAATATTCTATGGATTAGAAAGATTCTCTGAGGATCTGGATTTTTCACTTTTAAAACCTGACAGCAATTTCTCAATCGAGTCTTATACTGATGCAGTTAAAGAAGAACTTGCTGCGTATGGTTTTAATATGGAAGTTATTAAAAAAGTTAAGGCGGTTGACACAAACATTGACTCGGCATTTATTAAAGGCGGAACTTTGTTTCATCTGCTGCAAATCTCTTCTATTAAGCCGCCCGTTTCGGGTGTCAGCGAAAATGAAATGCTGAAAATAAAAATGGAAGTTGATATCAATCCTCCTGATGGTGCGCATTCAGAAATCAAATACAGCCTTATTCCGATTCCGTATAATCTAAAGATATATACTTTGTCATCTTTGTTTGCGGGGAAAATTCATTCCATACTTTGCAGGAAGTGGAAGACAAGAATCAAAGGCAGAGACTTGTTTGATTATGTCTGGTATCTTTCGAATAATGTACCTGTAAATCTTTTTCATTTGTCGGAAAGAATGAAGCAGTCGGGACATCTTGATGAAAGTACCGTTTTAAGTTTTGAAATGCTTCAGGAACTTCTAACAGAAAAATTTTCCGTTATCGATTTCAAACAGGCAGTGAATGATGTTAAAATTTTCATCAAAGACCAGAGGCAGCTCGAGGTCTGGTCGGCGGATTTCTTTAAATCTATCACAAAAGATAAGCTGAAATCTGTTGATATGGAAAAATAGGTTTCCGCAGACCTTTAAACTCATCGAAATTTAACAAATTCCTCGATTCTATGCAAATTTTAGCCTTTTGAAGTAAAAAACTGGTTTCCGCCATTCGTTGGCTGAAAGAAGCCACGGCTTGGCTGGAAGAAGCCACGGCTTGGCTGGAAGAAGCCACGGCTTGGCTGGAAGAAGCCACGGCTTGACGGATATTAGCCACGGCTTGGCTGAAAGAAGCCACCGCTAGGCTGAAAGAAGCCCCGGCTTGGCTGAAAGAAGCCACCGGGCGGCGGAAAGGCGCCAACGAGCGGCGGAATGCGAAAAATGACTTATTCCTTCAGATTTTTCAACTGTTTTCTTCAAAAATGGAGTTTCAAAAAAGGGATTTCGGTTTTTGAAAACACCAAAACTATTTTTCAAACCTCTTAATGCCTATTTTGTCATGTCTGAAAAAGGTATTATCCATTCTAATTTTAATCTTCAAATGAACAAAAAACTTAATACAAACGAAAAGTTACGAAACATTGCTATTATTGCCCACGTTGACCACGGAAAGACAACGCTTGTGGATTTTATGTTTAAGCAAAGCGGAATGTTCCGCGCTAATCAGGAACTCGAAGACCGTGTGATGGATTCTATGGATCTGGAACGCGAACGCGGAATTACTATTTCTGCGAAAAACTGTTCCGTGTTATGGAAGGGTGTGAAAGTGAACATTCTCGATACACCGGGTCACGCCGATTTTGGCGGTGAGGTGGAACGTGCTTTGATGATGGTTGACGGTGCGATTTTGCTCGTCGATGCTTCGGAAGGTCCGCTTCCTCAGACGCGTTTTGTTTTGAAAAAAGCGCTCGAGTCTAACAAGAAAATTATTGTTGTAATAAATAAGATTGACAGAAAAGATGCACGTCCGCAGGAAGTGCTGAATGAGATTTATGATTTATTCATCGACCTCGATGCAACGGAAAAACAGATTGAGTTTCCTGTGCTCTACGCAGTCGGGCGCGAAGGTATCGCACAGCTTACCGCAGAAGGCAGAGGCACAGATTTGCAGCCGCTGTTCGATGAGATACTGAAAGAAATTCCTCCGCCGATTTATGACCTCGAAGAGCCGTTTCAGATGCTCGTTGCCGACTTGGATTATTCTGATTATATCGGAAGACTCGCAATCGGTAAGGTTGCACACGGTTCTGCAAAGATGAATGATAATCTTGTTTGTATCAACGAAGATAATCAGATTATACCTTTAAAGATTTCAAAGCTTCAGGCATACGAAGGTTTGTCGCTGAAAGAAGTTGAAGTTGCAGAAGCAGGCGATATAATAGTAATAGCGGGAATTGATAATGTGCACATTGGCGATACGATTTGTAATCAGCTTCAGCCGAAAGCTATGAAGCGCGTTGCCGTTGATGAGCCGACGATTTCCATGGTGTTCGGAATCAACACTTCGCCTTTCGCAGGCAAAGAAGGTAAGTACGTTCAGTCTGCAAAGATTCGCGAAAGACTTTATAAAGAAACTCTGAGGAACGTTGCTTTGAAAGTTGAAGACGGCGATTCAAAGGACAACTTCGTAGTAAAAGGCAGAGGTGAGTTTCAGATGGCAATACTCGTTGAAACACTTCGCCGCGATGGTTTTGAACTCAGCATCGGACGTCCGCACGTAATTTATAAACACAAAGACGGAAAGAAACTCGAGCCGATAGAACATCTGTTCGTCGATTGCGGAGAAACTTTCATCGGAGTTGTTACTGATAAACTTTCGCAGCGCAAAGGAAGAATGATAAACCTTGTGAATCACAGCACGGGAAGAGTGAGAATAGAATTCTCAATTCCGTCGCGCGGTTTGATAGGATACAGAAATGAATTTTTAACTGACACAAAAGGTACTGGAATCCTGAACAGTTATCTGCAGGGCTACGAAGAATACCGCGGTGATTATCCTGTAAGACTTACAGGCTCACTCGTGTCAGACAGAATGGGGCAGACCACAGGTTATGCACTGTTCAACCTTGAGCCTCGCGGAGTTTTATTCATATCACCAGGAGAGGATGTTTACGAAGGAATGATTGTCGGTGAACACAATAAGGATAACGACTTAAACGTTAATGCCTGCCGTCCGAAGAAACTTTCAAACATGCGTACGTCAAGCAAGGACGAAGGAATAATCCTTACACCCGTTTCACCGCTCACGCTGGAACGTGCAATTGAGTTTTTAAACGATGACGAAATTGTAGAAGTAACACCTAAGAATATAAGACTTCGCAAAGCAGAACTTTCTGCGATGACAAGATACAGAGGCGACAGGTCGTTTTAATTAATAAGCGTCAAAGTTTTTTTAAAAATAGTATTACGGGTTTCCGTAATACTATTTTGCGTTTATGCCAGAATATGCTCTTTCAAAAAAGGAGAATTGGATTTTTTTAAGAGGGTAAAGTGAATATATTTAACTCAAATCAAAAACTTAAATAGAAGTGCTATGAAAAAGTTAATTACATTACTTTTGTTCTTCATATCTGTTGTATCTTATGCTCAGATTAAGACTGACTTTAACACTTTATACATTAATGCAGAACGTAATCCGCAGTTAAGGATTGATGCGGAGAACCTTGCTGTGAGCAAAGGTCTGCCCTACAATATTTATGTAAAGGATAAAGCAGTTATAGAAGCAATTGCAGTTGATAATGACAGAGTTGTCTATTCCGTAATTACAGATTTCCTTAATCCGTTTAACGGTTCTTACTGTACATCGTTCGATGAAATTCAAAAGTCTTTTGACTTTTCTAAAGCAAGAATTATTTACGGAGACAGAACGGTTGATAATACAGGAGAGCAAATAGTTCTTAATAAAAGAACGGTAGGAACTAAGTTGTATTTAATACCTTGTGCAACCCGAAAGAATGTCTGGGCTTTCGATTTCACCACAGGCGACCTTGTCGACACTGCTTATGTTCCCTACAGCAGTCCAATGCTTCAGACTCCGCGTAATGTTCTTCAGCTGAGCAAGACACATATTCTTGTTTCCGATCAGTTAAGCGATGTGGTTCAGTTGTTCGATACCAGCGGGACTTACGTAAGGGTCTTTGCCCCACTGGGCGGTTTAAATAATACTATTCTTGATAATATTCGTGATGTACAATTTCATCCGAACGGGACAATTCTTGTTACAAATGCAGGAACTGCTGGAAATGCATTGAACACAGTGCAGCAGTTTACTTCAACTGGTGCATACATAGGCGTTTTTGCATCAGATATGTTAAACAGTCCTTATTGTCTCTTGTTCAGAAGTAATGATTTGCTTGTTTCAAATTCAAGCGGCGTAAACGATATCACTAAACATAATAAGAATTCAGGAGCCTATTTAGGGAATTATCTTGGTTCGGCGTTAAATTTCCCTCAGCAAATGGTAAACCTTCCGGGCGGAAAAGTTGGTGTTGCTGAATTCAGCGGAGTTCTCTCAGGTATCAGAATTTACGATTCACTAGGAGTATTAACCGATACTTTAAAAGGTGCACAGGGAATACGCGGTTTATGGAAACTGCCTAACGGTAATTTTCTCGCAACTGGTCTTGGTGTGTTCGAGGTTGACGGTGTAACAGGTGCACTGGTAAGAACAATCGTTAGCGGAAGTCTGTTGTATAATTTTTACAGTATTTCTGTTTTTGATCCTGATTTAGTAACAGGTACTACTGAAGAAATTAATACTGTACCTTCTGATTATAAGTTATACAGTAACTATCCGAATCCTTTTAATCCGGCAACAACAATAAAGTTTTCAATTCCAAAGAAAGATCACGTTAAACTGACCGTATACGATGCGCTTGGAAGAGTAGTAAGCGAACTTGTGAACGGTACAAAAGAAGCAGGTACTTATGAAGTCAACTATAATGCTTCATCTTTAGCCAGTGGAATATATTTCTATAAACTGGAAACGACAGGTCTCTCCGAAGTGAAGAAGATGATGCTGCTTAAGTAATAATCACACGAATATTTAAAAAGGGGTTACATTAAATATGTAACCCCTTTTTTTTACTGTAAATTAAAAAAGCCCTTGCTGAATAATCAACAAGGGCTTTCCATACATACTAACTTAAAAATTATTAAAACGAAACTACTTAATTAAGCTCATCTTTTTCATTTCTGTGAAATCACCTGCCTGTATCTTGTAAAAATATACACCGCTTGCAAAATTGTCTGCATCCCAGGTTGTATTATATTTACCTGCTGACAGGTTATTGTTTACCAACTCCTGGACAAGTTTTCCTGTAATGTCATAAACTGAAATATTCACAAACCCTGCCTTTGGCAAACTGAAAGAAATGTTTGTTGTTGGGTTAAACGGATTTGGGAAATTCTGTGCTAATGAATATGTCGTTGCAATTTCTTCAATCTGGTTTATACCAGAAACAACGTTTACGATAAAGTTTGCACCGTGATTCCAGTTAGGTGGATTGCTTCCGCCTGCGCCCGTAGAATAAATGGTTATTGGTCCTGGTGTTGCAGGTGCTGTTAATGTAAATGTCTTTGTTGTGGCCCCTGTAAATTTTGCACTGTGAACTAATTCTCCGGATGAAATTTTTAATCCTGTACTTCCGCTTGCCAGGGCTAATGTGCCAGTACTTACCGCTATATCAATACCGCCTGTGCTGAACGTACCCGATGATCTGCTCACTGATAATGTGTATGTACCTGTCGCTCCCGGGTTTAATGTTGCAGGACCGGTTACAGAAACCAATACAGCTGCGTTTGAAGAATTTTGATGACAAGTACAACCCGGAGTTGAACCCGGTTTTAAAGTTCTTCCGGCTATACCATTGGCAACAGAATAAGCTTGGATTGAAACACCCATAATTACTATTACGGATAAAATTCCAATCGTGGCTTTCTTTAAAGATAATTTGTTTCTCATTTTGACGCCCCTTTTATTTGTTGTTATAAAATATTTACAGCAAATATATATAAATCTATTCTGATTGACAAGTATCAAAAGCAATAAAAACAATGGTGGTTAATAATTCCCCATATTTCAGAGTATCGCTTATATTTGAAACCTATTATATTAAATAATTATGTTTTTATGAGTTTACATCACTTTAAATTTTATTATCACTATAATTCACTTTTTTCCATAATATTTTGAACATGAATTTGGTAAATTGATTTACACTTTTGTAATTTAAAACAAACACTTTAGAAAATATTTATTGGGGAATACATCATTCATAAAAGACAATAAGGAAAAATTATTAATACTTGTACTTGTAATCGCACCATTTGTATACTTGCTGCCTTATGTGCTTCCTTTAAACATTTCCGGTTATGACATTTCGGTTGGTAACGATTTCAGAATATTGTATTATAATTATAAGGTTTATCTTCTGCACTTTCTTAGTCGATTAGAAATTCCATACTGGTCCCCATCGGAAGCATCCGGATATTCTTTTTATTCAAACCCGTTTACTCAGTTCTTTTATCCTTTAAACATTCCTTTAGCTTTATTCTATAAATTAGCCGGCGGATATTCTTCTGTTGATCATCACAGGTTTACTGTTCTTGCCTTTTCGTTATTATCCGTTGGTATTTATAAATGGCTCCGAACAATGAAGATAGATAGCGTTTCTGCTTTTATATCTGCCTTTCTTGTAACGTCTTCTATCGGAAGTCTTGAGATATTACGTTTCCCGAATGCCATACATACTCTTTGCTGGATTCCGTGGATATTGTTTTCAATTAATAAAGTATTTCTGTCGGAAAGAAAATTGAGTTATCTTAAATATTCAATACTTCTATTTGTTTGTGCGGTATGTGCAATCACAGCGGGGTATCCTTATTATTTGTACTATGCGTTGTTTATATTTGTGCCGCATTTTGCTTTCTTTGTTTTCAGGTATACCAGATTGAATTTCCTGAAATGTGAAAAAGAAAATATTGTTATTCCTGTCGTTACTGTTTTGCTTTCACTTGTTCTGGTTCTTTCTGTTTGTTACCCTTATCTTAAATCTGTATCAGAGTTAATGGCTCAGACAAACGGCAGAGGCGGTGACAATTATGAGTATTCAACGGCTTCTTCCGAAACACCACTAAGCACTCTGGGCTCGCTCATATATCCGCCGTTGTCTTCTGTTAACACAAGCTTTTATCTTGGCCTGACGAATTTGTTTGTGATGCTGCTGTATTTTGTAAATAAGAGCAAAACAGAGGTTACGAATAAAGATAGAATGAAATGGGTTTTGTTTCTGTGGATTGCTCTGCTTGTTTACATTACTTATGCTTC
>JBMOHR010000091.1:0-11863 GCA_049317745.1 Ignavibacteria bacterium | reverse complement strand
ATATAATAGAGTAAATTACAGACGAGAAGGATTGCGAGCAGTGTGAATCCTGCAAATACATAAACTCCCGATGATGAACCTGAAAGAGGCATAAAAAGTGTTCCTGCAAAAATAAACACAGGCTGAAGCAGTGAACCGACGAATGCGGCAACGACTGCAAACTTTTTAACTGTTTCTTTGTATTCATCTGTTGCGTCAGGAATACCACCCTGCCAGCCGAAGAAGAAATAAAGAATTGCGCCGCCTGTTATTGCGAACGATGTAGATATAAATAATAAATAGTTTATCCAGATTGGTCCGGAGAGTAAAAGTTTAAGTATGTTATCTACCGAAGCCCAGATACCCGGCTTTGCAGCAATGGTTGTGCTTCCGACAAACAGGAATGATGCAATAAACAGCAGTGTTATTCCCCAGACTGCATAACGCATCCCAAGAAGGTTGACCTTGGTTTCGTAGCGTGCGGCTTTTTCAGGAACTTCTCCGCTCTTTTTCAGAGAATTAAATATTGTTTCGAACTGGAATGCACTTTTATAATTATACATAAATATAAATCCTATTATGTACAGAACCAGAGAAAGAAACAGCAGGCTGATTGAAATCACCTTTGCACCATACAGCATCTGCGCATAGATAAGAAAAATTGTAATGAGCGGTAAGATACCGAGTGCAAAACCAGCGGCTTTACCGACAGTCAGCTTATCAATAATATCCTTTGCGATTTTAACGAAGAGCGGGTTGCCTGTTTTCTTCCCTTTCCTGTTAAAGTAAACAGAGAAAACAGACGAGCCGATCATTAAACCCACAAAGGGTAAAAATGTAAGCAGGGAAATAATCTGCATTACAGTCAGAAGCCCTATGTGCTCCTGACTTGGCGGTATTACAAATTGATCTAAAATATTCATAGTAAGAAAAATAATTTATCTGCTGAAAGTACAGTTATTAAAGTTAATGTGTATAAGTTAATTGAAACAAAAGTTTTCACTATATCTTTTCTTTCAATGTTTCTCTTTCTTAAGAATGACAGTGCAACAAAAAACATAAGTACCGATGAAGCGATTACAACAATCTGAGTAGTAAGGTATAAACCTGTACCGATGTATGGAATTGCGATTCCGATTAAGAGTGTTGCGATTAGCAGTACGAAAGTGATTCTTTTAATGAATGTTTCGCTGTACAAATCCGTCAGCACAGGGAATCCGCCTTTTTTAAAATCATTTCCATAAAGAAGAAGCAGTAACCAGAAATGCGGTATCTGCCAGACAAAGAAATACAGTGCAACGATTCCGATTTTAAGGTCGAGCAGGCTTCCCCCGGCTGCGAGCCATCCTGCGACAGGAGGCAGTGCGCCGACGAGTGAACCCGGAATGATTGCGAGTGCTGTTTTCTTCTTTAATGGTGTATAAACGGCATTGTACCAGTAGAACGTTAAAAGTCCGGTGAACAAGGCGCCGAAGTTTGTTTTAAAAAACAATATTGATGTACCCGCAAGAAGCAGTATTACTGATATTATTAATACGTTGTTACGCGATATTTTACCCGATGGAATAGGTCTGTTCTTTGTGCGGTCCATCATCATATCAGTATTAACTTCCTGGTACTGATTTAATGCTGCCGAACTGCAGGCAAGAAGAAATATTCCTACGACAGGATATACAAAAGCAAAACCAAGGTTTTTCGAAGCGAGAAAATATCCCAGTACCGTGGTAAAAGATACCAGCACCGTGATACGGAATTTTACAAGCTCCAGCAATATGCTTATCTTTGATGCGACAAAAGACAAGGGCGACTCTTCAATAGCCATTGCTGTTTCGTTTTTATATTTATTAATATCGCTCAATAATTACTTAGTCTTTAATGTATCTGATTTAGTTTTAACAGAATCTGTTTTTGGTTTCGTTGTATCCGCTCCTTCTTTCGGGCGGGGCATATTGTACCACGCATCGTATTTATCTTTAGGCATAGATACGACCTTTGACAACATATACGAATGACTTAAGCCGCAATACTCGGCACATTCAACAAAGTATTCTCCGTCTTCGGTCGGCTGAAACCACAAATAGTTTTTTCTTCCCGGCACGGCATCTTCTTTAATCCTGAACGCAGGAATGTAGAAGCTGTGATTGACGTCAACAGAATTCAGTTCAAGCTTAACAGGAGTTCCTGTGGGAACGAAAAGCGTATCGCTCTTAATTCCGTTTTCATATTCAAAATTCCAGACCCACATTCTGCCAATGACTTTAACGGTCATAGCATCGGCGGGTGCGTTTCTAATCTGTTTAAAACCCGCATAGCCATAGAAGAACATAACCATAACGAGTATTGTCGGAATCACGGTCCATAAAATTTCAATTGTCGTATTGCCCGTTATATCTGTTGCAACCGGATTCTTCTTTCTGCTGTACTTATACATAAAGTAGAACATAGCAACAGTAACTATCGCAAGGAAGAAGAACGAAATCCCTATGATAATTAAAAATGTTGTGTCGGTACTTTGAACTATTGTTTGCTTCATTTTAATGGAAATCTATAAGTTAAATCAAAAAACGTTAAAACAATCATCGTTAGAAATATAGCAAGACAAACGAAGATAAACACTTTAAAGATAGCAGAATCTGTTTTAACGTGCATAAAATAATTAGTAACGAGCAGGGATTTAATCACGGCAATTGCCATCGCAACAACGACAGTAAGACTTGCCAGGTTAAATCCTGCGAGAGCAACTGTGATGGTAGTTAAACCAACCAGACCTGCCCAGACCAGGATGTACAATCCGTATCCCGGATGTTCGTGTGTATGTGTGTTTGTATTATCGCTCATAATATTTTATTATCAATGTATTAAATAGAATAAAGGAAACAGGAAAATCCAGATAATATCGACTAAGTGCCAGTACAGTCCCGCGTTTTCAAGTTTCTGACAATTATCACCCGTTTGTTTACCTCTTGCGATGAAGACCATCATAAAGATTATAAACGCAAGCCCTACAATTATGTGCAGTGCGTGAAGCCCCGTCATAACATAGTAGAGACCATAGAACACATTCTCTCCGTCTGAAAGGTTTGCCATTTCGGGACCTTTCGGATAAATGCCGTGATGAATCTTTGCGCTCCACTCAAAATACTTATTGACAAGGAATGCACCGCCGGCAACGACCGTAAATCCAAGCATATACAGACTGAACGTTTTCTGGTTGCGTCTAAGTGCAACGATTGCCAAAACAACGGTAAGGCTGCTCGTCAAAAGTAAAATCGTGTTAACCGCACCGATTAATGTATCAAGCCGCATTGCGGCAACTTTAAAATTATCCGGGTACATAAACCTGTATGATGCATACAGAATAAACATTCCCCCGAATAACAGAAGCTCTGTGAACAAAAAGAGCCACATTCCCATTTTAGAACCTTCGTCGTCCCTGTGGACGTGTGCTACGGCTGCTTCATTACTCATAATTAATGACTTTTCTCCGGTTTAATTAAATTTGGTCTGTAATACGGACCGTGAGTTACTGTTGGAATCACATCAAAGTTTTCCAGTGGCGGTGGTGTAGGAACTGTCCATTCCAGTGTTGTTCCGCCCCAGGGATTAAGCTCTGTTGTAGTATTTGACTTACTCAATAAAGCTTTAAGCAAGTTGAAAATAAGAATCAGAATTCCAATTATTAAAACCCACGAACCTATAGTTGAGATTACATGATAAATCTGGTATTGCGGTAAATAATCATAATATCTTCTTGGCATTCCAAGGTATCCCATAATAAACATCGGGAAATAAAGTCCGTTAAAACCAATAACGAAGATTAAAGTACCAAGTTTAGCAATCTTTTCATTGTACATTTTTCCAAACATTTTCGAGAACCAATAGTGCAACCCTCCAAAGAACAGAAGACCCATGCCTCCGAACATAACATAATGGAAGTGGGCAACCACAAAATAAGTATCGGTTAAGTGAATATCTGTATTTAAAGAACCTAAAACTAATCCTGTTAATCCACCGATAGAAAATATAATAATAAATGCGACGACGAACCAGAATGGTGCACGTGCATCTATGGAGGCTTTATACAATGTAGCAACCCAGTTAAAAACCTTTATGCCTGTCGGTATTGCAACGATAAACGTTAAGAAAGAAAATATTGCCCTTGAAGTATCGCCGATACCGCTTGAAAACATATGGTGCCCCCAGACAAGATAACCAAGGAATGCGATTGCGAGAGACGACATTGCAATCGGACCGTATCCGAAAATATCTTTCTTTGAAAACGTCGGAATGATTTCAGACACAAGACCCATCGCGGGCAGAATCATAATGTAAACTGCGGGATGCGAGTAAATCCAGAACAAATGCTGATAGAGTAAAGGGTCGCCGCCGAGTGCGGGATCAAAAATACCAACTCCAAAGAATCTTTCGAGTATTATTAATAATAATGTAATACCAATTATAGGAGTTGCAAGTACCTGAATCCACGAAGTAGAATAAAGTCCCCACGCAAACAAAGGCATCTTGAACCATCCCATACCCGGGCATCTCATTCTGTGAATTGTAACTATAAAGTTTAAACCTGTAAGTATTGATGAGAAGCCAAGAACGAATGCCGCAAAGACTGCGAGCGAAACGTTTGTCTGTGTTCTTAAACTATAAGGCACATAGAACGTCCAGCCGGTATCTATCGGGCCGCCGCCAACGAATAACGAAAGCAACACGAGAACCGCACCACCGATATAGAAATACCACGAAAGCAGGTTAAGCCTCGGGAACGACACGTCTTTCGCGCCCAGCATAATCGGCAAAAAGAAATTACCAAACACTGCAGGTATTCCGGGAATAATGAAAAGGAAAATCATTATTACTCCGTGAAGCGTAAAGAGTGCGTTGTATGTTTGCGGATCGATGATAGTCTTTCCAGGAGACAGCATTTCGAGTCTCATCAGAAACCCGAAAGTCATTGCAACAAGAAAGAAAATAATCAACGATACAAGATAAAGAATAGCAATCCTCTTGTGGTCGGTAGAAAGGATCCACCCCAAAAGCCCTTTGTGCTTTCCTTTATAATCTAAGTATGAAACATTATCCATTTAATATATTTAATTTTTCTTCTTCTTAACTATTAAAACCACAACAAGTACTCCTAACAAAAGCAGCATTCCGCCACCTGCAATTCTTGTAACATCAAGTACGTACTTTTTTCCTTCGGCATCGTATGTATAGCAAAGACTTACAACCTTTGAAATTGTCGTGCCGACTTTTCCTTCTGCTGCTTCAATAATACCAAGTTTGAAATCGAGAGGAAGAAAGTCCGTTCCGTATAAATATCTTGTTATCTTACCTTCGGGAGATAAAAGTGTCAGCACTCCCGAATGAATATACTCATTATCTTTTTTAATGTACCTGAAACCGACGGCATCCGTTAATACGGCAATAGTAGCACTGTCGGCTGTTAGAAATCTCCAGTCATCGTTATTCAGCTGTTTATGTTTAAGCTGGGCAAAATAATTCTTCTTCTTCTCTACACCTGTTAAATATGTTTCGGTCGGGTCAAAGCTGACAGTTATTACTTCGTAATCTTTTCCCGGTACTAAATCTGTAAGGTCAATAGTTTTTGTAAATCCGGTAAGCAGCGGACTGCATATACCCGGGCAACGATAATACACAAGCGTCAGAGCAAACGGTTTACCTTTTGTTAAGTCAGCTAACTTAACAGGTTTGCCGTACTCATCGATAAGCGTGAGGTTCATCGGAATTGTTTGTCCGAGTTTCTCATCTATACCGACCTGTGATTTTTTATCCTGGGCATTCACATTAAAGAATGCTGCAAGGATAAATAGTATTACTAAAATTTTTCTCAATTACTTAGCAAATAAATTTTTGAGGTACTGAAAAACAATACCCCATTCTTCAGAAGTAATTCCTGTTTGCGAAACATTAAATCCTTTGGCAACAGGGTTTACAGACACAAACTTAACAAATGCGTTTTCATTTTCATTCCACTTCGTATATCCTGCAAGAACAGTAACAGAACGTTTTACATCGAAGCTCATTTTACCGAATATTGCTGCGCCCTTTTCGTTTTTCTCGTTTAATACACTCTTTGTAATATTCTCAATTTTGTCGGTCCTTGCTTTTGTTTCTTCGAGCACTTTATCTTCTGCCATCTTCACAGAAATCTGGTTCGGAAGTTTAAACCCTTTTGAAAGACTGTATGCGGCATCAACCGTAGAAATTTCTTTCTGGTCGATTGCAGGATATCCAGGAACAAGAGACCTGATGTAAAGAATTAAATTAATTCTTTCTTCGGGCAGCAAGTTATTGTATGATGCCATACCTCTTGCGGTTATACCTTCCTGAAGGGTTTTGTACATACCCGAAAACGCAGGTCCGTTAGTCCATCCTGTAAGTACAGTAAAGTTTCTCGGCTGTGGGTTGAGGGTCTTTCCTGCGACACCATCTCCCTTACCCTCTGTTCCGTGACAGCTAACGCAATTTGCATCGAACAGTGTTTTACCGAGTGCAACTTTGTCTGGCGTGGAAACAACTTCCTTCACCAGATCGACGGGTGCTGTTGTTGTGCCCTTCACTACGGGCAAATCAACGTTTGTCTTTGCAGTTGTATCAGCAGCAAGTGTAGCAGGTATCAAATCTCCGCGGGAAAACGTTTCAAGTTTTCCGAGATAAGAATAACCGACTACGACGATTATTAAAATTATCACAACATAGAATAAACCATAAAAGCCAAGAACAACTTTCTTCTTGTCGTTTACTTCGAGGTTTATATTGTCATTTTGACCAATCATATTCTATAAACTTTTAATTATAAATTATAAATGAAAATCCAGTCCGCGCTGTAGCTTTGGATCACCAACCGGAAGTATGTTATTTTTCTTAGCCTGTGCATAGAACACAAGTATTATAAGTCCTATTACCAGCACAGGGAATCCTATTTCATAAAAACTAAACGTAACTGTTTTGCTGAACGTCGGCATAATGAGCCAGTACAAATCAAAGAAATGCGCAACAAGGATTACTATTGAAACCCTCTTTAAATTTTTCGGGTCGCTCTTTGACGGCTGAGACAACAGCATTGCATAAGGTACAGCAAAGCGAACTATCATCAAAAGGATTGAGATATACTTCCATCCGCCTTCCCAGCGTGCGATAAACCAGAATGTTTCTTCGGGAATGTTTGCATACCAGATTAAAAGGAACTGACTGAAAGCAACGTATGCCCAGAAATTAGTGATTGCAAAAAGAAGTGCACCGAAAGAATAATAATTATCCCTGCCGACTTTAACTCCGAGGTAACCGCCCTCGTTTAAGCTGACCGCTGCGTACGTTGTTGCCGCAAGTCCTGCGAGCAATGTTGCCGAGATAAAATATATTCCGAGAATAGTTGAGAACCAGTGAGGTTCAAGGCTCATCACCCAGTCAACTACCAGCACGGTTAATCCGATACCTGCAAAGAACATAAATACTGCAGAAAGGTTAACGTTAGTCTTGGTCAGTTTCTGGTCTTTTGTCTCGTCCTGTTTCTTAGAATTTCTTCTGAACAATAAATAGAATATATAGAATAGTGCAAGAACGCCAACTGTTCTTCCGATAAAGAACGGAATGTTCAGGTATGGTGTTTTTGCAGAAAGAATCTTATCGGCTGCCACAACATCAGTATGTGTCCAGTGAAATATGGAATGCATTGCGAAGAAAAGCGGAACTGCAAAAAGCAGAACTAAAGGCAGCGATGATGCGATGAACTCACTGATTCTTCTGAATGGTGTGCTCCACACGGCACCCGAAAGATATTCAAGTGCAACGAGTACAAGCGCACCGAGTGCAATGCTTGCGAAAAACATCAAACCGATGACATTATTAAACGCCTCGCGTTTCGGGTCAACCAAATACGAAACCAGTACAAGCACCAGCCCCAAGCCCGTAAGCAGGAAGCCAATCTTCTGAACCTTACCCGGTAACTCTTTCTTTTCGTAAATCATTTATATAGTGTTATATTTAAAGTCTTTGTTTTTAAAAAAATTACTTTCCTTCTACGTCAGAGTCTTTTGCATTCTGCGAACGCTGAAGCACTCTGATGTAATGTATGACAGACCATCTTTCGTCTTTTGTCATTTGCTTTGCATAACTCGGCATAACGTTCTGTCCGTTAACAATCACGTGATAAATATTTCCGTCAGTCCAGTTTGTGACCTTATCGCTGTGAAGCGTTGGAGGATTCGGAAACTGTCCGTTCATTCTGCTGTCACCTTTGCCGTAATAACCGTGGCAAGGACTGCAGTACGTATCATATTTTTCTTTTCCTTTTGATAAAACCTGTTTACTTACAGGAAGAGGGTTTGAAAGATTCTTAACAGCAGAATCTGACATACCTGCAAACTCATAAGGCGTAAACCCGCGCGGTACTGTACCTTCGACAGGTGTCCTCATTCCATAACCATCGCCGAACATAACATTCTTCGACTGCGGTACGAGTTTATTCTGTTCTGCCATCCAGGTGAACGGCTCCATAAACATTAGTTTATTAAGTGCAAAATAAGTTGCTCCTGCTGTTAACAGTGCAACAAGAATCAGTCCCATTATAAACTTCGGCTCGAAAGCATTGATTGCTTTTCTTTCCGGTTCATATATTGTTTCTATATCTTTTCCGCCAATGCCCTGCAAGAAACTTTTTGCTTTTGCTTCGTCGAACAGCGGGTCGATAGAAACTATGCAGACACCAAACTTATCAGAAGAAACTTTCTTCATATAAGCAGTATCGTGCAGTGTGTGAGAGTTATTCGGAAACTTAAACAGTCCCGCGATTAAGACTCCGACCGTTCCTACTGCTGCAGAAAGCACTGTAACTTCAAACGTGACGGGAATGAATGCCGGCCACGAGAAGAAAGGTTTACCGCCGATGATTAAAGGATAATCGATCGCCGCAACCCAGTATATAAAAGCGAATGCGAATGCCGCACCCGAGAGTCCGAGGAAGAGAGTGAAATAACCAAGGTACGAAGTACCGATGTTCATTGCCTTCTCTATTCCGTGAACAGGATACGGAGTGTTTGTATCAAACTTTGTATACCCCGCCTTCACAGTTTCCTGTGAAGCCATTATAATATCGTCAGGTGTATCGAATATTGCTGTTACAGAGTGAATCTTTTTAGTATCCATCAATGATGACCTCCTTTACGCGAAGGCTGTGCGCCGTCAACAACCGCCTTAACCTCAGCGATTGAAACAGCAGGTAAAGCTCTTACGAATAATAAAACGTTTGTGAAAAATAGTCCGAACGAAAACATCAGAATTCCCAAATCATAAATCGTCGGTGTGTACATTCCCCAGCTCGACGGTAAATAGTCCCGCGACAGAGAAGTGACGATAATAACAAACCTTTCGAACCACATACCTATATTAACAACCACGCCAAGTATAAACATCGGCAGGATTGTTGTTCTTATTTTCTTGAACCAGAATAACTGCGGGAATATTACGTTACACGAAACCATCGTCCAGTAAGCCCAGGCATATGGCCCGAGTGCTCTGTTTATAAACGTGAATGTTTCAAACTGATTTCCGCTGTACCATGCCATAAAGAATTCCATCGCGTATGCATATCCGACCATAGTTCCTACAAGAAGCATAACCTGGTTCATTTTCTCAAGATGTCCGATTGTAATAATGTGTTTCAGGTTGAATGCCTGTCTTACGAATATTAAAACATTCTGCACCATTGCAAATCCAGAGAACACAGCACCCGCTACGAAGTACGGCGGGAAGATTGTTGTATGCCATCCCGGAATAACCGATACGGCAAAGTCAAAAGATACGATTGTATGAACCGAAAGAACGAGCGGTGTTGCAAAACCTGCAAGAATCATGTAGGCCTTTTCGTAATGCTGCCAGTGGCGTGAAGAATATCTCCAGCCAAGACTTAATACAGAGTAAATATTTTTCTTCAGAGTATTAGTTGTTCTGTCGCGCAGTGTTGCAAAGTCAGGCATCAGACCAATGTACCAGAAGATTGCCGACACAGTAAAGTAAGTTGATACTGCGAATACGTCCCAGAGCAGCGGTGAAGTGAAGTTTACCCAAATACCGTTTGCATTCGGGTAAGGGAATAAATATCCGTCAAGCCAGGCTCTTCCCGTATGTATTGCAGGAAAGATACCTGCGCACATAACGGCAAAGATTGTCATCGCCTCGGCAAAACGGGCGATACCAGTTCTCCATCGTTGTCTCAGGAGGAAAAGGACTGCCGAGATAAGTGTTCCTGCGTGACCAATACCAACCCAGAACACAAAGTTTACAATATCAAATCCCCATCCAACGGGATTGTTATTTCCCCAGACACCAATACCCTTGTAGAACGTCCACCCTAAAGCACCTCCTCCAACTAACAGCATTAAAGATGTTATTGTAATAAGTATCTTCCAAAGGTTTCCGGGTTTGGTATCAAGCGGTTTTGATATTACATCATCAATAGATTGTGCAGAAGGTTTTCCTTCTACCGTCGGTAATTCTTGTGTGTAATCAATAATACTCACTACGCTTTTTTCTCCGGTTTTATATTTCTAAGTTTTGCAATGTATGTTACGTTTGGTCTCACGTTTATTTCTTCAAGTACGTGATAGCCGAGTTCGTGATCTCTATGTTTTAATATAGCTGAATCTTTCTTTGTTAAATCGCCAAAGACGATTGCGCTTGTCGGACAAGCTTCCTGACACGCAGTCTTTACGTTATCGCCATTTAAATCTCTCTTCTCTTCTGTTGCATGCTGTCTTTCGTCCATAATTCTCTGAACGCAGAATGTACACTTCTCCATAACGCCGCGTGAACGGACAGTTACTTCCGGATTGTGCATCAAGCTCAGCGAATCTTTTTCATAATATGCGTCTGCAAGATTGTCCCTGAAGTTAAAGTAGTTGAACCTTCTTACTTTGTAAGGACAGTTGTTTGCGCAGTACCTTGTACCGACGCATCTGTTGTAAGCCATCTGGTTCAGGCCGTCAGGACTGTGGTTTGTAGCCGCAACAGGACAGACGTTTTCGCAAGGTGCATTATCGCAATGCTGACAAAGCATAGGCTGGAATGAAACTCTCGGGTCGTCCGAGTGTCCGCCGTAATACCTGTCAATTCTCATCCACATCATTTCCCTGTTCTTGCCGACCTGTTCCTTGCCGACTACAGGAATATTGTTTTCAACGTTACAGGCAGCAACGCAATAGTTACAGCCAGTGCATTTATTCAAATCAATAGACATTGCCCATTTGTTCGTCGTAAACTCATACGAAGGAACAATGTTAAACAGTTTTACGTCACCGATTTCTTCTTTTAAGAACTTCGGGTTTTCTTTATACTCTTCGAATACACCTTCGCGAATGATTTCGCGTTTCAGATGAATGTCGTTATACCTTTCGTTATCAATCGGGAAATGCTCCTGTGTAGAAACAACTTCATACGTACCCGCTGCCTTCGCAATCTTCACGTCATTATAAAGCCATTCAGAAACCGCTGCATTCTTCGAGATGAAATTTATTGTATTAACGCCAACGCCGTTACCGATAGGTCCTGCGTTAGTTCTTCCGTAGCCAAGGTCGATTGCAACAACTCCGTCTGCCATACCCGGCTGTACGAAAACCGGCGCTGCGACTGTCTTCCCGCCCGCCGTGATTTCAACCATATCGTTTGCCTTTACGCCAAGCTGTTCTGCGTATGTCGGCGAAACAGATGCATAGTTATCCCAGACAGATTTTGTAATCGGGTTTGGTAATTCCTGAAGCCATCCGTTATTCGCAAACCTTCCGTCAGTTAAATAATTCGGACGGTTAAGCTGAAGCACTGCGGCTGTTGAGGCTTTGAGTGCCGGTGCGTTGAATCC
>JBMOHR010000090.1:0-12065 GCA_049317745.1 Ignavibacteria bacterium | reverse complement strand
CCTCTCCTTAGTCTCACCTTGGCCTCCTCTTTATCCCCTGTTATTTGTGACGTTTTTGTCATTTTAAAATATCTTCGGTGAATATATCGTTTAAAAATAGTATATTAATATTCTTACTCTTACAAGTTTAAGAGACATATAATTACAAGGGTAAATGTGGGGACATTTATTTATTAATATAAATCTGTGTAATGATAGTCTCAATCAAAAACTATTTGATAATTTATGTGCAGCTAAAGGCACAGTCAAACTTCAAACTAATTATTAATTAATTTATTACCTAAATGATAAAATTCAAATTTACTTTATTGCTTGTCCTCACAGCAATTCTATTTTCAGCCTGCGGGAAGAAAGAAACGAAAACCGCATCAGGTACTCTATACTTTGGCGGCGATATCTTAACAATGGAGGGCGATAAACCTCAGTACGCAGAAGCAATAGTGCAGGTAGACGGCAAAATTGTCTTTGTAGGAAGCAGGAAAGATGCAACAGAGAAATACAAGGATGCCGCACAGGTTGACCTTAAAGGCAAAACACTTCTGCCGGGATTCGTTGATGCACACAGCCATATAACTATGGGTGCGGATGCTTTGAATCAGGCAAACCTTAACCCTGAGCCTGTTGGTAAGATTGAAAACATCGGCGACATAGTAAAAGCCATGCAGGATTTGAAAACAAGATTAAAGGCTTCTGACACAGCCTGGTTAGTAGGTTCAGGATATGACCAGGATTTTCTGAAAGAGAAAAGGCATCCAACAAAAGAAGACCTTGATGCTGCTTTCCCTACAAATCCTGTTCTGGTTTTACACACTTCTGGTCATATGGTTGTGGCAAACAGCGCCGCAATGAAAAAAGTAAACTATACTTCTGAAACAAAAGACCCGACAGGGGGAACTATTGTAAGAAAAAAAGGAACAACTGAACCAGAGGGTTTAATTCAGGAAGTTGCTTTATTACCCTTTGAGGCATTCCTTTCAGTACCATTACCGATGGATCAGGAAATCGAGAAAATTGTAAAAATCCAGGAATACTACACGAGCTGCGGAATCACAACAGCAAACGACGCCATGACTTCGGATATAAAAATGAAAATCCTTGAAGCTGCTGCCAAAGATAAAAAACTAAAGATTGATGTAATAGCATTCCCAATGTATACGATGGCTAAAGACGTAGTAGGAACGAATAAAATCAAATGGGCTCAATACGATAATCGTTTGAAATATGCAGCTTTGAAGATGACAGTGGACGGTTCCCCGCAGGGCAAGACAGCTTATTTAACAAAAGCATACCAGACACCCGTTCCGGGATGTACACACGACTGCAAAGGTTTTTCAAATCTGACACAGGATATGGTGAATGAATTGTTCGAGTTATGCTATAAAAATAATGTTCAGTTGTTCTCGCATTGCAACGGAGATGCTTCAATTGATATGATGATTAAAGGACACGAGTATGCTATTTCAAAAACAGGCGACAATAACAAAGACAGAAGGACTGTAATAGTCCATTCGCAGATTATTCGACCTGACCAACTGGATTCGTATAAAAAGTACGGATTAATTCCTTCCTTCTTTACGAATCATACTTTCTACTGGGGCGATGTACACGTCGCAAATCTCGGAGAAGAAAGAGCATCGTACCTGAGTCCGATGAAATCTGCACTGGATTTGGGATTACAATGTACAAACCACACTGACTATACCGTAACACCTATGGACCAGATGTTTATACTCTGGACTTCCGTGAACAGATTATCAAGGACCGCAAAAGTAATCGGACCTTCAGAATGCATATCACCATACGAAGGATTAAAAGCTTTCACAATCAGTGCAGCGCATCAGTATTTTGAAGAAAAGATTAAAGGAAGTATTAAGGAAGGCAAGTTGGCTGATTTTGTGATACTTGACCAGAACCCTTTGAAAATTGATGCAAAGAACATAAAGGACATTAAAGTACTTGAGACAATAAAAGAAGGCAAGACAGTTTACACATTGAATAAATAATTTACAAACTTAACTTATAAAACAAGATGAAAGAGAACCTGCAAAAAAACTGGTGGCTGGTAGCATTAAGAGGAGCACTTGCAATACTGTTCGGACTTGCGGCATTGTTTTCGCCTTTAACAGTGATATTTTCGCTGCTTACAATTTTTAGTTTCTTCTTAATACTATCGGGGTTTGCGATTGTGACACTTGCATTCCTTGGTGAGACTGAAAGCAGATGGCTGAGGGTTGTGGAAGGAGTGTTATTTATTCTGACAGGTACATTTGTAATTTTCAATCCTGCGTTTGCAGTAGGCGGAATAATGATATTCATCGCAGCATGGGCAATTATGACGGGGGCAATAAATATAATTAATGCAATCAAACTGAGAAAAGTGATTGCAAATGAATGGCTGATGATACTGAACGGAGCTTTATCAGTGATATTTGGTATATTGATTTCAACTAACCTGCTTGGCGGTGCTATGGCAGTAACAAATTTATTCGGGATATTCGCTTTACTAAGCGGATTGTTTATGGTGATGCTCTCATTCAGGATAAGAGGATTGAAGGAAGATTAGTTAATTAATCCCTAAGGGATTTAAAGATTACAAAAGCCCTGTAAAGTAATGTTCACAGGGCTTTTCGAATATATTCTATTTAGACACTTCATTCGGTGCCACTTTTAACTGGTATGAGTTTTCACCAGCAGATAGTTTATAGTACACTTTGCGGTTTCCGCCTGTTGGTTTGTCATTTGTATCTCCTTGCTTATACACAGGAAATTCACGCATGAGTGCATCTTTTTCGGCAGTGATTTTATCGTGCCCCATATAACCGAAGAAGTCTTTACCTTCATTCAAATCTTTTTCATTGATTGTCTGTACGGCAATTAGCGAATAACTTTTGTCCTTATTAGAAGATATACCGTGAATATTCAGGTATGAACCTGAGCCTGAGCTCTTTGTGATAATGTAAAGTTCTTCAAAGCCGTCGTTGTTAAGGTCAGCAAGAAATGCAGTATTAAACGGTTCTGATTCCATAAACTTTATTGTATCCCTGAAATTTTCGAAACCAGCACCAACGACAAGAATATCCGACAGACTTGCGTTCAGTTTACGTGAAATAACCTGAAAACCTTTTCCCGATTTAGTCTTGTACTCGTTGATTACCATTTTATTTTCTACAATCTTATCAGCAGTCCTGATATCATCTTTTTTACCGCAACCGCATAAGAAGGTCACAAAAATCAGAGCAATAACAATCCTCATATTATTGTATTTTTATTGTTTAGAAAAATTCAGAAATTAAATTAATTAAAATCTGTTTTCGAAACAAGGTTGTTTCGTAGTCAGTTGATTGTTAAAGAACTTTATTATTTTGAATACAGTTATTAAATTTATATTATAAATCATTAATTATATCAAATAGGAATATGGGAAAATTAATTTTAGTGTTATTTGTTTTACTCGCCTTCTCAGGCATTTTAAACGCACAGGGGCAATATGGATTAGGAGTTATAGTTGGTGAGCCGACAGGAATATCGGGTAAAATGAAATTATCGGATGTAAATTCAGTTGACGCAGCCATAGGTTGGTCATTCATAAATTACGGTGCGCTTCACTTACACGCAGACTATTTGTACGATGTGGTAAAAATAGGCCGTGACTTCCCTCTTTACGCAGGTGTAGGCGGAAGACTTAAGCTGAGCAGCGGGTCTGATGATTCAAGAATTGGAATTAGAATTCCAATAGGGGTAGTATATCAGCCTTCTACAAAACCGTTTGATATGTTCATCGAAACTGTTCCGATGCTGAACATAACCCCAAAGACTGACTTCGACTGGAATGCTGCAGCGGGCGTCAGGTATTATTTTAATAAGTGATGAATTAATTATAAAATTGAAATGCCCTTTCATTGTTAATGAAAGGGCATTTTTACTTACACAGAAACTTTGTTACTGAAATGTTACTACTTCAATGCTATTCTCTTTCAGCTTTTCGTATATAATCTGGATTGTTTTGCTTTTAATGTATGAATACTTACCAATATCAGTAATCCAGAAACTCAATTCCCATTTCTGAATTCCTTTATTGTAGGAAATGATGCTCAACTGATGACCTGTTATAAACGTATTGATTTCCGAATTTTTTATTGTTTCGTTTATAAGATTAATAAAATCACCGTCATCAATGCCGGAATTAATTTCAACATTCAGACTATCTTTCCTGAACTTGTTGTTAGAAGTCCAGTTAATTAAGTTCTTAGAGATTAAATCACCATTTGGTATTATCAGTTCAGAACCGTCCTGAGAAGTAACAACGGAAGACCTTATGCCAATCATTTTCACAGTTCCGTCAACTCCTCCGAAATTTACAAGGTCTCCGACACGGAAAGGCCTTTCGACAGCAATTATAACACCAGAGACAAGGTTGTTAATTATATTCTGTAGTCCGAAACCGATACCAACACCGAGAGCACTGATTAAGATGGTAAGTTTATCAAGAGGCAAACCTGATGCTGCAATTGCGAGAAGGAAACCTAGACTTATCACTATTAATCGCATCACAAGCATAATACCACCAGCATTACTACGTCTGATTTTATCCTGTTTGATGTCGTTTACCTCAACAATCTGCTTTATCATTCCTGAAATGTAGAAAGACAAGAACAGGATAAAGAAGAATATTGCAAAAGTACCAATATTAAAAGATGATGATCCGATGGTTCTCTCTTCAGTTAATAAAGTATTCGTAAAATCTAAAACAGAATCCAGAATATTGATATAGTTTAGATACATATACATCCATATTGCGAATGCAAAGAAGAAAAGGAGGCGGATTATTTTCTGTCTGATTTTACTTAAATCCATTTCAATAGACGACTTTCTGGCACCGTATGAATAAAACGCCAGGTTTAAGTAGTCCATAAAAGTATAAAGAACTATATTAATGAAAATTGCCATATAGAATCCCCTTATACCTCCCGAGATTACAACCTTGCAGAATGCTACCATCCCTATAAGATTCAGGAAGAAACCTAACAGCAAATGAAGAATCAGAAATACGAGTAGAGAAATGACGAATCTTTTATTGCCGAAAGGATTTTTGTTAATGTCTTTAACCATTATAATCAGGTAGAAGACAGGTACCAGACTCAGGAAATAGAATATCCTTTCGAATATTGATATTTCAAGTATGAAATCGTTTACCTTAACAAGAATGTAGTAAGCAAAAATCACTATGTATGGAATGACGTAGCTGCGATTATTAAATTTCTTATAACTTATGTAACTAACCAGTATCATAATCAGCAGAAGAATAAACTGCGATAAGATTAAAGGCGGATAAGGGAATACAAACTGAATGAAGAATAATATAGCAAGGAAAGGTATTATCCAGGGGAATTTATTTATGTATTCCAGATTTAAATCCTGGAAGTCATTAAACTTATTCTTTAACCTGAAGTTTCTGTAATAGAAGAGCAAAACAATAGAAATAATAACCAGCAGAATCTTCATCAGCATAATTTTAGACCACTGGTTCCTGAAGTATGTAGTAAAAGAATTATAAACAAAGTTAAAAGAATTAGAGAGTATTGTACCGGGCGGTGTGTACTCTTTTCCAAACATATTCCAGATAGCAGGTTCATCCTGAGTAAGGATTTTCGATTGCCATTTCTCAGACTTTTGTTTAATAATCTCAAGGACAACAGCCAGTGTGATTGAAAGTTCGTTTTTCCTGTTTTCCCTGACTGTGAGATTTTTTATCATTCTCAAATTCTTAGCCTTAATAGTATCTGCACTTTCTTTTAAAGAAGCAAACTCATCATTAAAAACTGTTTTCAAGGAAGTATCTTTGTTTATAACTTTTAAAAACGATTCTTCATTAATAAGAGAAGCAAGATTATATCGTGTGATAAGAAGAGTTGAAACTGATTTAATATCCTCGCTGTATAAATCAAGTTTACTCTTCAGGCCGTGTGCCCTTGAATTCAGGTCTTTTATTTCTTTAATACTAAGGTCAATATTTTTCAGATTAACTACCTCATTCGTGATGTCCAGTATCTGCTTATCAAGATAATCAAAATCAGCAGACCATTTCAAACTGTCAACTTTCTTTACAGATTTTATGAACAAATCGTTAATTAAAAAACTAGCTTTTTGAATCCATTCTGCCGGTGATTTAGCATCGATGATACTAAAATCATTAGGTTTATCTTTTTTAGTTTCGGTGGAATCTTTCTTTTCTTCTTTACTTTCTTTCTTTTCCGGTGCAGGTAGAATTATTTGTGCAAAGGAATAGTTTATTCCAAGGGTTAATACAAACAATGCGGCAATGAGTGATTTTTTAAGCATAAATCAAAATCTTAAATTTTATATTATGGGGAAAATAAGATAAATTATTTTATAAAAACAGGGATTAGGAAAGAGGAAGGAGTTAGAATTTAGAAGTTAGAATTTAGAAGCCAGGAGGCTGAAAACATGAGCTAGGAGTCAGGAGTCAGAAGAAAAGAGACAGGAACGGGGTAATGATAAAGCAGGTATAGGACGCAGATGTGTATAAACTTTTAACAGGAAATAACAGTTTAAATTTTCATCAGGTTAATTATATTTAAGACTAAACTTATACTATGAAAACAACATTATTCCTTTTATTGATTTGCTGTGCATTTACCGGAAACAGCTATTCGCAGACAGTGAGACAGGTAGATTTTGAGGCGGGCGGGTTTGTGCTTGCTCAGATACCTTCAAATGACGGTTCTAAAGTCTTTGCAAGAACTGATGTGGGCGGTGTTTACAAGAAAACAGGTAATGCAAACTGGGAATTTATAGGTGAATATGCCAAAACACCTGCTTCTCTGATGGTTCAGAGCATTAACCTGAGTCCCTTTAATCAGAATGAACTTGTAATTGCGTGCGGTATGGATTATCTGCCAGATGATGCGGGAAGAGGTGTATGGAAAAGCAATGATGAAGGTGCTTCATGGCAACAGGTTTTAGGACCTGAAACGGGAAATCCTGAAGTAAACTTTGGAGGGAATGTGTTCAGGGTGAAGCTTGGGGGACCTGCTTTAAGATGGCATCCGTCTGTTCAGGGAAGAATTTTTGCGGGAACACTTGCTGACCCATCAACCGGAAGACCTTATGTGTATATGAGTAATTCTAAAGGCGATGCCGGAACGTGGAACCTTATAAGCGGAAACAGCAACATTCAGGGAAGTGTTGTTTGCATACAGGTACATCCTGCTTTTCCTGATGAAGTATGGGTTGGGACTGATAAAGGTTTGTGGAGAACGAAGGACAATGGTATAAGTTGGTCGGAGCAGTTGTTTCCTTCGCAGATAAACGGTGTTTATCAGATGCTTTTCAAAAAAGACAGGAATGAGAATTTAATGGCGATAGTTACGACAGGAAATTTATACAGGATTGAGAATGACTGTAATAGTATTACAGATTTAACTTATAAATTCGGAAGTTACTCAGGTTACGGCAGCGAGATAATGGGATTACAGTTTGTTGATTACAGAGAGGACAGAATCGTAGTAAGCAGAATGGGAAATGAATCGAAATATTCTTCGGATGACGGTGAGACGTGGAGCGCAAGGTACGAATACATACTCGAGAAAGAATACAATCCAAAGCATACTTTGTTTACACAGGATAAGATTTATACTTCAAACATAATAGGATTTCAGAACCCAAAGGATTACAACACATGGTACGTAAGCGGCGGTGCGGGACCGTTTATAACAACCAATAACGGAAAGTCGTGGAGGTATAACGGAACAGGAATAAACATGACTGTCGTTTATGACGTGGCATTTTCGTCTACTGGAGATATTTACATACCGATTTCTGACTGGGGTATGGCAAGAACAAACGATGCTACTTTGCCAAAGGTGCTGGATTATTCCAGGAAATACACACTTGACCCTCCCCCGCCGGAGAATAACGGGGATTCGTACATTCCAAATGTATGCAGAGTTTTAGTATCACCAAACAATCCGAACAGAATTTATTTAATAGGCGGAAGTGTTTTTACATACTATCCTGTGATAGCAAAATCGGAAAGCAGAGGAGAACCGAACACATATCAGATAATGAGTCCTGAAGGACTACTGGCTTATCCGAAATTCGGATCGGGATACGATGCAATAATTTCTGACGGTGATATTACAACCGACGGAGTGAATGACAACCTTATCGTGCTGATAGGCGGAGGACAGTACAAGAGAAAAGTTTATGACGTTAACAATACGGGTGCGTATTGGTACGGAGTTTATTACAGTCCGAACGGCGGAGCGAGTTTTGAGAAGTCTGTATTTGAAGGAAGTTCGGATGAGATATACAGAAATTCAATTGTCGGAGGTTTGTTCAGCCCTACAGATTACATCGATGTTGACCCTGTTGACAAGTCGAGAGTTTATTTGTATCTGGAAGGCGGCAATGACGGAGGTGTGATGGCGGGAGGATTGTTTGTGAGTACGAATTATGGAAGGACGTTTAACTTTAAGAACTACGTTGTGGACAATCCGAGCATAGACTACAGGAACAGAGGAGCGATTGACATAGACCCGACGGGTTCGGGAATATTGTGGGCAGGGTTAGAGAATTACGGATTGTATAAATCGGAAGACAGAGGCGAGAACTTTTCGAAAAAAGCGGAATGGGAATCTGTTTCAACGGTTGACTGTTCGGGTAATACGATTGCATTGTTCGGAAGGAAGAGCGGCGACACTTACAACAAGATTTATTTATCGAGGGACGGCGGGAATAGCTGGGAGCATATATACCTTAAAGGGTTCGGAGTGATACCATCGGTGAGAAAACTTGACGTGAGAGGCAACAATACGAATGAGTTATGGATATCAACTGGCGGTCAGGGGTTGTTTGTGTATAATTATTGAAAAGCAGCCACAAGCTGGAAGTTTATATTACTCTTTTTGGTGATTACAGGAATAACTTGTAATAGAAGTTTTGATTGTTTACTTTGCTTTTATTTTCAAAAATAAAGCGGAGAATGATATGAAACCAAAGGGACAAAAGATAATGTTTTACGCAGGGACTATAATTGGTGCACTGGGTGGATTACTTGGTATGGCCGTTTCCATTGCTGCAGATCCTCTATATGGCAGCTTGTTATCATTATTCTTTATCGTGGTTTTTGGCCTGGCATTTGGCATACCATACTTAAGAAGCAGAAAGAGAAATAAATTACTTGCTACAGGGCGAAGAGCGGACGGACTTATTACAGAAATGTGGGATACGGGAGTAACGATTAATAAACAGCCTCAGATTGGTATGAAGATACAGGTTACACCGCAGACAGGTGCTCCTTTTACTTCGGAAGTGATTATGGTAGTTTCAAGGCTGCAGACAGCATATTATCAGGTTGGAGTTCAGTGTATCGTAAAGTATGACCCGATGGACACAAAGACTGTTGCAATTGAAAGTCTTGGCGAGACGTTAAGCAGCGGAAGTCAGTCATCAAATATGGGATATACAAATTATACAGACCAGTTTGCATCAGACCTACCTTCATCTACAAATTCAAGTCCTTATTTTCCTGGAAAGACACCTGAACAAATTAATGAAATTCTTAAAGACATAGATGCTGAATCTAACAAAATAAGAGCAACGGGTATAGAATGTAAGGGTATAATAAAAAGTTGTAACTGGACTAACATATACGTTAACGGCGAGAATCCACTTAACTTCTTTGAGATAGTTGTCATGCCCGAGAATCTGCCTGCTTTTGAAGCAACCTGTTATGCTCTGGTTTCATCTGCTTCAACAGGGAAATATCAACCTGGAAAGCAGATATACGTGAAGTATGACCAGAATGATAAGAGCAAAATATCTTTAAGTCATTCATAAATTGAAAACGTAATTGAACGCGGATTTTCGCAGATGAAACGGATATACACGGATATTTTTTAATACAAAGAGATAATGAATTCTCCCCCGCAGCAAAGTACGGGGTATCTTATTGACAAATATGTCATCCCTCCGGGACTTTGATATTTATGATGTTTTCTGCTATTATTATGTCGTCCCTCCGGGACTTTGACAGTAATTATTAGAAACAAAAGTTGTCTCAAAATGAGAATATATGTCTCATTTTGAGACTTTTCTATGAACGATACGTTAATTCTGTTCGTTTATCGCTATTTTTGTGTGGCACATAAATTGCTGTTTAATATATAAACTTATAATGCGAAATGAATAAAGAAGATGTATATAAATATTATGGATGGAACCCTTCAGACGGTGATTATAAACCTCCATCTTCCGAGGATAATGACAGTCATCACAATTTTTCATTCTATGCGTTGAAATTTTATCATCAGATATTAAGGGTGATTACACTTAAGTTTTTCTAGTCCAAGGAATCTTCCCATACTTTTTCCTGAATAATATACCTGAAAATCCATTATTATTATGATATGCAATTGAATTGAGTATTGCTTTTATTATTGATAATTTGAGTGTTTTATAAAATAATTTTAGGATTTCAGTTTAAATGTCAGAGAATAAGAAATTACTTGTTATTGCACTTGGCGGCAATGCATTGCTAGATTCAAAATCAAAAGGAACGATTGAAGAAAGAGAAGCTGCAGCAGCAATGACTGCAGAACAGTTAGTTCCCCTTTTCCAGTCCCCGGAATACGATGTTATTTTAACACACGGTAACGGGCCACAGGTTGGTAATTTATTAATACAGCAGGAAGAAGGCTCAGCAAAAGTTCCTCCTATGCCTTTGGATGTATGCGTAGCAGAAACACAGGGAGAAATCGGTTACGTACTTCAAAAAGCATTGCAGAATGCTTTTGATAAACACGGTGTAAAGAAACAGACTCTTGCATTACTTACTGAAGTACTGGTAGATGAAAAAGACCCTGCGTTCGAAAAATTGTCAAAACCTGTCGGGCCATATTACACAATAGAGCAAACAAAGGAAATATTAAAGATTAAGAACTGGGTATTCAAAGAAGACCCTGCGGGCAAAGGATACAGAAGAGTTGTTGCATCACCTAAACCTAAATCAGTAGTCCAGACAAGCATCATAAGAGATTTAACGAGTAAAGGATACATAGTAATTTCAGTTGGAGGAGGCGGGATTCCTGTTTACTACAATGAAAAAGGTGAACTTGCAGGAGTTGAGGCAGTAATAGATAAAGACCTTGCGTCAGCACAACTTGCTATAGATTTAAAAGCGGATTTACTTGTAATCCTGACGAATGTTGAACAATGTTACATAAACTTCAGGAAACCAAACGAGATTAAACTCAGAGATTTGAACCTTGATGAAGCCACAACTTATTTCGATCAGGGACATTTTACGGCAGGAAGTATGGGACCAAAAGTACAGGCAGTTATTGAGTTTGTACAGAACACAGGCAATAAAGCTATCATTACACACATTGAAAAACTGACCGAAGCGCTTGAAGAAAGAGCCGGTACTTTAATACATCAATAACAGATTAAAAATAAAATATAAAACACAATTATGACAAAAGCAGAATTAAAGAAAATCGAAGGTTTAAAAAGTCTTTCCTGGGAAAACTTTTATAAGACAAAGCTTGAGACAAAGACGCCTTATTTTGAAAAGAACGGCAGAATGTTTGATTGTCTTTTTGCACAGCAGTTCACACCTGAACTACTGAAAGAACTTTTTGAAGTTGCCAATAAAATAAGAAAGATTGCAAAATCAAAAGAAGGTCTTGATTATTTAAGAACTCTCCTCTCACACAAAAGAGCGATGCTTTATTTCGTACAGCCATCAACAAGAACATTCGTTTCGTTCCAGAGTGCCTGCTACATACTTGGAATGCAGGTTAGTGAAATACGTTCGACATCAACATCGTCAGAGTTAAAAGGTGAAACTCCTGAAGATACAATCCGGACTTTCAGTTCGTACGCTGACATGATTATAATGCGTCACTTTGAAGAAGGTATGGCAGAGAAGGCAGCGTGGATGCTAAACAAAACAAAGAGACCTATCAGCATAGTAAACGGCGGTTCGGGAAAAGACCAGCACCCGACACAGGCATTACTTGACCTTTACACAATACATCAGT
>JBMOHR010000089.1:0-12363 GCA_049317745.1 Ignavibacteria bacterium | reverse complement strand
GAATATTATTATTAAGAGCAGTTTTAGTTTTTTAGTCATTATAGGTTTCCTTTATTAATATGTCCATTTAGATTAATTATCATATAAACATATAAGTTATAATTATTTTAAATTTAAAAGTAGTAAAGAAGTAGTAAATATACCAATAATTTACTGCTTTTTATTAATCTATGAATTTAATTTAAAGTTATCAATTGAGTAATGAGTAAGGGATTTTTTAAATAGAATTGAAAAACAAGACAGACATAAATTTGTTATTCCTGATACATCCTAATAAATTCATAAAAGGATTTACAACTCTATCCGAACAACTTCTTCCATCCTTTTTTCTTTGGTTTGGCACTTGTGCTAACAGTTTCAATTATCTCATCTTCTAATAAAGGAAAGGACATATCATATATAAACTCATAATCACATTTGGGGCATTTAACGCTTTGCCCTTCAATTCGTTTACTAACAACTTTTGTAAACCCACAATTATAACATACAATTTTATTACTGTTTTCGTACTCCTCGAATAGTTTGTGGACGTTCTTATTACCCAAGGATTCAAGCAGCTCATTCATTTGATTGCTTTGTCTCCTTATAGCAAATTTTTTATCTCCTAATTTATCGTCTATACCCTCGTATTCATCTATTAGTTTTAAACTTTTTAAAAACCGAAGATGTGGGTTTACTTCTTCTGTCTTAATAGAGGACTTTGTTGAACTTAATATTCCCATCAATAATTTATGACTGTCGCTTAGGAGTGTTCTCTGGTTTTCTATATATTTTTCCATTAAAAGACTTCCCCTCTCAATTTCCATCAGGGATTCTTGTGTCTGTTCGATACTTTCTTTTATCCAGTTAAATATTTCCAGCCTCTTGGTTAAATTATGAAATTCAGAGTCAAAATATCTGCTTGCAAAATTCTTTTGGGATATATTAACTATATTCATAACATCATTTTCTAATCTGCTATTTTTAATATCTGCAGGAATTTTTCTCATGTTGCAAATAAGGTTGTATGCAAACGCATATTTCTCTTTCCCTATATATCCGAACCTATTGGTTATTGTTTGTGTATTTACCTGATCATTGCTTCTGGAAGTTTGAATAGTAACTTTTTCACATCCGTTTAATATTAATTTTCCTAATCCCAGATATATGGAAGTTAAATCTGTTAATATCTCATTTTCCATCTCATATATTTTACCCCCTTGTTTCCTTATACCATGATAGTGAAGATATTTATGTGATATTTCGTGCGATAAAACACCAAGAATTGCGTTCCCATCAGATATGACTTCCGGATCTAATTCGATATAAGATGTAAATGTATTATCAAGATCAATATGTGCAGCAGCATTTTCCGTCTGCTTTGAAGCAGCCACAATAAAAGTTACATCATGAAGCCCTACAAAGTCACCAATAATCTTTGCGGCGTTTTGTATAAATATTATATCATTAGGTTGGACATGAAAAGGCTCAAGTATTTTATAAGACTTATGTTTTAAATAATTCTCAAGGAATATAAGTTTTTCAACAATATCGGCTTTACTTACTTCTAACATAATCTATAATAATTTTTATATATTCTTATTATAATGTTTATGCCTATTATATAACATCGTACATCAGCAAATTTGTATGACTATAAAACCAACCAAACTCTTTCTTCCCATTTCCTCCATGTCTTATTGCAATGTCACCACAGTCTATTTCCGGTTTATCCGAAAATATTTTGTACTTCCAGTAAGACTTTGAGTAGTAAAAAGCAATTGCAATATCATATTTCTCTGCATCCCATTTTGCTTTAAATGTATTAAAATTTGCTCCTCCAATATTTAAACACAATGCCCTGCGATTATCGAACATTGTACGGAATATCCCTCTGCAAGCTTTTTTATCCCGCTGTTCTTGGTGTCGTAATATTATCCTACCTGCATTCATTATCTCATATGTCAATTCTTTATCATTAAATATTTTTACATCAATATCATCTAAACTCTTATAATAATGATCCATTCCATATTTGAAGGGGAGTATATAATTATACCAATTATCAAAGTCTTCTTTCTTTCCTGCCTCATATTCTCCAAGAAACCTCAAAGCCTCCGGTGTTTCTTTTTGAGGATAAAAGTGTTCCCAAGTAAGTTCACAGGAAGCTCTATCTATATTATGTAAAGTTTGCCATTTACCATTTTCATCGTTTCCGTTTCTTTCTGTAAGATATTTTGCATATTCTTCTTCAGCATACTTATCATTATCAACCCAAACAAACCTTTTCGCCACATTCAAAATCTGTTCCATAAACATCATATCGAAATGAGTATCAAGCAATACCACTGTACTATCTTTTAAGAATCTTAAGTCTGGTTTTTCCTTATCTCCATTTGTTATCCCTGTGCATTCTAAAATCTCAGCCTTCTCTACTCTTTCATAATACATTTTTGCTACTGCTCCACTACATATCCCATCTACATCATTAGAATTATAAAATATATTGACATCAGGATAACCCCATTTCGCATGTTTCTCAATGAGATAATTATTTTCTGCCATTTATTATCCTTCCGGTTCTATTTACTTTGTTCTAATTTAATCTAACTTATCAAAATTATATCTTGTCAAACTTAAAACACTATCATCCAATGATAATATTTTACACCTATAAAAAAAGGACGCAACTAACATTACATCCAACTTAGAGGTACTGGTATACCCATCGTCAAAGACATAAGAAAGTGCGTCCATATTAGGACGCAACATTCTTGCCTGCTCTTGACGAATTGAAAATTACCAGTTTTCTAAGTTGAGTCGAGCAAAAAGCTACGTTAAAATCTTATTTATAAAGAACGTATAATAATTGTGTCGCTTTATTATAATTCAAATCTAATGCAATATAATCTCTTTAATAATCAAAAAAAGTCCAAACCTTAAAACACGAACGATAATGGTTTTATAAGATATACAAAGAACATAATAATTTGGTTTTTACTGATGACAAGAAAAGAATATATCTTAAGTGAGTAATTTAGTAGCAATGAAATGTATTTTTTACTTTATTTATACCTAATCCAAAAGTAAGGTTTTGTTAGGTATGCAAATGTAATTATTTATCCTGTTTTAGTTTAAGCAGGTACTAAATAACCTGCTTAAATATAAGAATTATGCTCAATTTATAATTGCCCCAAAAAGTAAGGTTTTTTTAGGTATGGTTTATGATTAAATATGCCCAGAAACCGGCTCTCATCTTCGAAATAAGGATGTTTGCAGCCTCTCTACGGCATTTGTTTTGATTACCTGCGTAACTTATTACCGGCGATATAGAGTTGCCATTTCGATTTTCGCATCAAGCTCTTTAATCAGTGGGTTTTGCTCCGTTAATTCCTTGCTTTCCTTTAATTCTTTAATTTTCTTTTTAATCCTGCTTATTTTCTGCCTGCCTTTATTATCTCTGCCTATATCATTCCTTGATAATTCAATCATATCATTAATCCTATCAAGCCCTAAATGATTTAGAGCAATAATCATTAATTGAGTTTCAAATGTTTTAATGTCTTTTAAGGCCATATCTTTAAATTTAAGTTTATGTTTCTTACTTATCTGGAAATAAAGCTCTTTCCACTTCTTGAATAAATCAGTATAAAATCTTTCCTCTGTTAAGTCTTTCATAAATACATCTTGCTTAAAGGTTTGTTTCAATCCCCTTAAATGTCTTAATTCATATCTCAAAAGCCGGCCTTTATACTGCTTGTATAACTCTGGTATTACCTGCCTTTTATTGCTCATCTCTGAAAGTTTATCATAAAAGACTAATTGAGTTTTATCAGAATTGAAATAAACACTCTTAGAATTGATTATTGATTTTTTGAAACATTTTAACTCATCAAGACAGTTTAAATAATTCTTTACAGGATCACTCATTAATAAATTTTGAGCTATATCAAATCTGTACACATTTGAATTACTTATCTTTAAATGTAGCTCATCTGAAATACTTTCAACTGCCTGCAAAGTTGTTTTTCTGGTTAATGTTTCAAGATTGTTTCCAAAATAATACTTTGACAGACTACCATTAATAATTATTCCCTCTTGTATTTCACCAACATACAAATTCTTTAATTTCCCTTTATTCAAACACATACCGGTACTCTTATCCGTTATCTCCTTAACTAACTCAAGATCCTGCCAAAAACCTTTTTCATTTGTAATAAACCTAAACCCTATTGTATCAAACATATCCCAGTCCTCACTTAAGAACTAAGATCTTTTTATCTAAGTGGGGTGATTCCCCCCACTCCCCCCTTTTTGAGTTATAAACTCTTTTCTTATTAAAGATTATAAACACAATTCTGATCTTAGATAGTGTGACAAAAAGTGTCACAAAACATGTATATATTATAGAAGTTGATAAAAACATATCATTCCTCAGAATCCAAATTGACGGCACTATCCCTGAAATATTTAATCTCTTGGTTTAATTCTTCATCAATCCATAAATCCAAAACCGCCTGCAAATGGCTTATTTTATCTTTTAGTATAAACATCTCAATTGTAACTTTGTCCATTATTATAAGAATAAGATCCTCTGTTTTATCAACATCAGCATAAGCGAATGCAGGATGTTCAAAGTTGATAAAAAACACTGAACTTAAATTCCTGCCATTCCAACTGAACTGCATACCTGAACTTCTTTCCGTAATAGCTCTTACGTTTCTATTCCTACCAGTATAAATGAATCGTTTTGATAGTGGATTAAATCTTTCACTTTCATAGACAGGTTTAGAATAAGATACTAAGTTATATCTTGTCTTGGTTTCTGGCTTCTTCGTGTATTTCAAATAATGGCTAATCATATTGATACCCTCTCCTTAATTATATTATCTGCTTCAATTTTAAGCTCTGAATGGCTTTTATGCTTATTCCTGAATAGCCAGACATCCAATTCGGTTTTTTTGAAATACAACATCTTACCATTGGGTTTGTAATATGGAATTTGTTTCATGCAGGTTAGTTTGTAAAGGTATGCTTTTGATATGCCTAAGTATAGGCAGGTTTCAACAACACCAAGAGGCATTGTTTGTTGTTCTGTTAGAAGATTCTTGATCTCTGCAAGTTCCTTCTCTAAATTCTTCTGTGGTTTCATTTTGCTTAACTATTTTATTTTATAAAGTTAAGCCAAGCTACAATCAAAGTATAAGAAAAGGAATATAGGCGTTATATAGGCTATATATAGAAACTATTTAATTTTAAATATGTCTAAAGCTTTATGAATCTTAAAACTATTTTTGCTTTCACCTTTAATTTTTTGGTGCTGTAAATTTCCTAACTTATCATTATTAAAATCACTACCATCTTTTTTTGCAAAACAATCCCTTGCAATTACTTTGTAACGATCCTTTGTACCTTCCGAAATAATACCTTCTCTTTCAAGGATTATAAAAAAATCAATTATATCTGTAGGTTCTAAATTCCAATCTATTCTATGTATAGCAATCGTCTTGGAAAAACATTTAAAACGCATTGTTTTATCCAGTTTGGATTTATTACTGTAAAAATCATTACCATTTGCCCTGATAAAACAATCTCCTGCTATACTTTTAAAGTTTGAGCTTGTATAATTTTTAATTACGTTCCCATCATTAAGAATTTTTAAAAGTCTCCTTATCTCTGAATCACTTAATTTCCATTCGATTCTATATTTTGCTTTAGTATCAGGACGACTCTGTTCAATTATGTTTTTCTTGGGTGCTGGTATATTATTACTTGCACTCAAATTATCAATACCTTTTTCATACCTTAATACATTTTCAATCCTCATCTTTTCTGTTTCAATTTCCTTTGAATATTTTCCTGCCTGCCTAAGTTTTTCTTCTGCCTGTATCAAATACAATATTTGCTCCTGCAATGTCGCCAGACCTCTTGAAAATTTTATTATGAGTATATCAATTAAATTAAAATAATAGTCGTCAAATATATAATTCTTTACACCCTTCTGATATTCTTTCTTAGCTTTTGCTATCATTAGTGATATTCTTAATGCATATATATAATTCAGTCGATCATTATACCCCAAATACATAGTTGATAAATAATGTGATTCCTCAGAGGAAATGGATATTCCTAATTTTTCTATTTTTTTAACATTCTTGCTTGCCTGTCGGCGAGAGAATCTTTCTTTAGAAACGGCGTCATAATTAGAAAACATAAGATCTATAAAACGACCTACAACTTCTTCATCAGCATTAGCTAACAAATAACGCTTAATTGTATCAGATTCGCTAAAACAATTTATATCATTAATAATTATTTTATTTAGCTCTTCAATTTTAATATCTATTAACTCTTTAAGTTTTGCTATCTCCCTATCTACCGATTTTAAATTGCAGATATTGTTATCTACATCAGACAATAGCCTATCAAAATAAGGACTATTAGTTTCAATTAGATGTGTGTATGTCGGCTCATATATATCATATCGCACACATTCAGAGTCGTCTGCATCCATAAATGGAGCATTTGGTAGTAAGTGATAAATGTCTGGATTTGCTTTCATCATTTCAAAAACTCTTTCTCCTAAATCCTTTTCCCTTTTTGTACTTTCTATACACTTTCCTTTTTTGTTAATCATTTTGCTTTTTGTTGGTTTAGTAAACATTTAATTACCAGCCTCACCCATTCCTTTGTTTTACCTTTTTTATACCTTCTTAATGCATAATTTACCTTTATTTGATAATATAATCAAAACTCAAATGAAAGTATTCACTTGTAAATCTTTTCTCCTGCTCGATTAGTGTACAAATAATCATTATTGCTAATCTTAATAATATTCTTTAACTTGTTTCAGGGATCAAGACAGTAAAGTACTTAATGCCTATTACAAACCATTAAGTCCTTTGGGGTAAATTGTAAAAATCGGGTTGACAGAAAAGATTGTTATCGGTTTTTGGTTTTATATCAAAGGATTCAGCAAGTCCATAACCGGTTAAACTCTTTTCTCAAAATATTATCACAGAATGATAATGTTTTCAAATAAAATACATTTATTGTTGTGTAGATGTTTAAAAACATCATTTACGCTAACTTAAAAGGAGTTATTTTGAAGAAAATCATATCGCTATTCGTGATCTGCTTATTTACGGGATCAGTCTATTCCCAAACCATTAAACCAGTCCATACTTATACTCATAGAGACGGCTACAACGGATCTTATTATACATCAGATATTTTCTTCGATAATTCTAAGTTTGAATTAATACCTCTGTTAGAAAAAATTGCAGTTAAATTTCAGAAAGAAAGGTTTAATATAATCAAAGATAAAAATGGATCTTATGGGCTTGAAGATGGATGGATTATTGCAAAAAAATCTACCGGAAGAGAAGTTTTCTTTAGAGTTTCTTGTCATACTAAAACCGATCTTTCATACAATAGCACAGGTAAATTACTTTGCTTATCAATTACTTATGAAGATTTAGATGAAAAACAACTCTCTGATGAGTTGCTTGCATCACTGGATAAATACGTCCCCAAGTTCTTAAAAGAGTGCACTTTGATCTGTGAGGAGTTCTTAATCAAATGAAAAAGGATCCAATACATATTATCACAATAGTTTATTCACCTTGTTACATTTGTAATAACTTAAAAGGAGTTATTTTGAATAAAATCATATTGCTATTCGTGATCTGCTTATTTACCGGATCAGTCTATTCCCAAACCATAAAACCAGTACAAACTTATACTCATAGAGACGGCTACAATGGATCTTATTATACCTCTGAAATGTTCTTTGATAACTCTCAATTCAATTTAAAACCTTTAGCCGATAAGATAATTGAGAAGTTTAATAAAGAAAGGTTTACCGTAACAGAAAACGATATGAAAGGGTTTAAACGTGATGGATCAATTGTCGCACGCCGAAGTACAGATAGAAGTGTGTTTTTTCGTGCCTGCTTTTATAGTAAAACGGATCAATCATTAAACCCAAATGGTAAATTACTTTATCTTTCAATTACTTATGAAGATTTAGATGAAAGACAACTCTCTGATGAAGTACTTGCATCACTGGATAGATACGTTCCCAAGTTCTTAAAAGAATGCACTGCAATCTGTGAGGAGTTCTTAATCAAATGAAAAAGGATCCAACACATATTATTACAATAGTTTATTCACTTTGTTACATTTGTAATAACTTAAAAGGAGTTATTTTGAAGAAAATCATATTGCTATTCGTGATCTGTTTATTTACCGGATCAGTCTATTCCCAAACCATTAAACCAGTCCATACTTATACTCATAGAGACGGCTTTAATGGATCTTTTTATACTTCCGATATATACTTTGATAATTCACTCTTTGATTTAAAACCTTTAGCCGCTAAAATAATTCAGAAGTTCAACAAGGAAAGATTTACCGTAACAGAAAACGATATGAAGGGATTTAATAGTTATGGAGCAATTTTCTGCCGAAGGAGTACACCCAATAATATATATTTCCGTGCCTGCTTTTATAGTTACACAGATCTGTCTTTCAATACAACTGGTAAATTAATGTGCCTATCAATTACTTATGAAGATTTAGATGAAAAACAACTCTCTGATGAAGTACTTGCATCACTGGATAAATACGTCCCCAAGTTCTTAAAAGAGTGCACTTTGATCTGTGAGGAGTTCTTAATCAAATGAAAAAGGATTTATTCACATTCACCTGTATCTTCAATGCAGGTTATCTTTTCACAAAGTATATGCTTAATGTAGGTAAACATCTCTATAAACAAACCCTTTACTACATTTACTGTAACTTAAAAGGAGTTATTTTGAAGAAAATCATATTGCTATTCGTGATCTGCTTATTCACCGGATCAGTCTATTCCCAAACCATTAAACCAGTCCATACTTATACTCATAGAGACGGCTACAATGGATCTTATTATACCTCTGAAATGTTCTTTGATAACTCTCAATTCAATTTAAAACCTTTAGCCGATAAGATAATTGAGAAGTTTAATAAAGAAAGGTTTACCGTAACAGAAAACGATATGAAAGGGTTTAAACGTGATGGAGCAATTGTCGCACGCCGAAGTACAGATAGAAGTGTATTTTTTCGAGCCTGCTTTTATAGTTCTGCGGATCTTTCTTATAACACATCCGGTAAATTACTTTATCTATCAATTACTTATGAAGATTTAGATCAAAGACAACTCTCTGATGAATTGCTTGCATCACTGGATAAATATGTTCCCAAGTTCTTAAAAGAATGTACTGCAATCTGTGAGGAGTTCTTACTCAAATGAAACAATCATTTATCGTAATCAATAGAAACATAATGAAAAAACTGATTATATTATTTGCTATACTTATGTTGTCTGCAAGTGCATATTCACAATCTGTTTCCCATACAAGCAAACGCAATGAAGTAAAAGGAGATAAATATTTTTATGCTGCATACGTTTATTCCTCTGAACTGAAACTTGACAAAGTTTTACCTGCCCTGTATAATCGTATCAAACAGGATAAATTTGAAGAAACTGTTTATTGGATGGATAGTGTTATTATTGCAAATAAAGATTTAGGTAATGGGGATTATAACTTTGCTATATGGATTAAACACTGGAATCCTTCTTCCGATACTCATAATAAAGACTTACTGCAATTAAGCGTTTGTTATTTAAAATATAATTCAGATACCATTGATAAGAGGACTGCTGCTTATCTCAAAAATTATGCTCCAAAATTAATCAATGAATTGATCGCTATTTGTAATAATCCCGAATTTAAAAAATGAAAGTACCATTTAACATAATTAAAACAACAATTTGTCTATGAAACAACTGGTAACTATATTGATACTTTTTATATCCCTGCAATGTGCCGGTCAAACTATCACCAAAACTTCACTCACCAACGAACATATTTATAATGGAAAACATATCATTGCCACTGATATTTCTTTGAAGTATGATCAAATAGACTCTGTTAAACTCTGCCGTTGGATTTTTTCTTATATGAATGATCAAAAACTTACACCTTCACATATGAAGAAAGAATATATCTTTATTATGGGAATCCGTGAATATATGATGTGGAATTGTGTTATAGAATTTCTGGCAGTGCCGGACTCTAAATATGCAAGCCTTTATTTTTCTAATGACTCATTTACTAATACAGATTTTACTCAATCAGAAGAATCTCAAATTATTGCTGCTCAAAAACAAACAACCGATTATATCGTAAAAGGTATCCAATCTTTCTGTAAATGAAAAAGGATCTCTTACAACTTACTGGTATATTCAAAGCAGGTTATCTTTTTATAAAGTTTATGTTCTGTTCCGGTAAACATCACTTAAAAAACTTCTTATTACATTAAAGTGCATAAAGGAATCATTATGAAAAAGATCAATATAGCGCAATCAATCTTAGTTATATCTTTTACTGACTGCCGTTTCACGATATTTGTTAAAAAAGTTGCAGCATTTTTTAAAAAATTATCATTGATATTCACTGCCGGTTTATTTATTATTGAAATGTGGTTCAAGAGGTTATCAGCGTTCCGCTGCAATTGGACTTTGCGTAAGGTAGGAAACGACCTTACACCCTCAAAGGCAAATATTTTAGTAGCATTTGCCTTTGTCTTTTCTTATCAAACTTTACAGTAATTATGTTTTGTTTGTTTGAAAACGGAAAAACTAATCTTTTAACTACCTTATCCATACCACCCATAAATATACCATTAACGACATTATTTGAATATATTACCATTGAAATTATCATTAGAATTAAATATGTTATATTGTGGTTCAAGAGGCTATCAGTGTTCCGCTGCGATTGAACTTTGCGTGTGGGAGGAAACGCCCTAACGCCCTTAAAGGCAAATGTTTTAGAAGCATTTGTCTTTTTTATGTATGGTTCTTTTAATCTTCAAGCTGTTCCAATAAACTCAATACTATAACACGAAATATAAACTCTATTTTAATTCTGGAAGTTTATTTACAGCCTCAACCAATTTTAGATTTATCACCTTCGCATATATTTCAGTTGTTTTAACATTTTTGTGCCCTAATAGCTTAGAAACAGTATAAATATCAACACCATTTGTCAAAAGTAGCGTTCCAAAAGTATGCCGTGAAGCGTGAAATGTAATATGTTTGTCTATACCTGCGCTAATAACCCAGTGATCAATAATAGGATTAAAATATGAACTATACATTAATCCCTTAAAAATTTTATCGTCAGGTTTCCCTCTTTCCCCTAAAAACTCAACTGCTTGATTATTTAATCCAAAATATTCATTCTCTTTCGTCTTAATTTGCTTTAAAACCATTCGATATTTACCATTTTCAACCTCGATTTGATTCCACTTTAATGCCTGTACGTCCGAGAATCTTAACCCACAAAAACAGGAGAATAAAAAAGCTCTTTTTATAACTTCTTTTTTACATTTAGTGTTTTTCAGTTTTTGAACTTCCTCAAATGTCAAAAACATTTTTTTGGCATCTAACTTAGGAAAGCCCCTTATATTTAAAAATGGGTTTTTGGAAATTACTTCATTTTTGTAAGCATGAGTGACAACTGATTTAACAATGCTGAAATATGAGTATTTTGTGTTATCGCTTAGATTTTTGTCTTCAAAAATAATTACATCATTAAGATACTTCTTGAAACCCGTTAAGAATTTCACATCTATCTGTTTAAAAGTAGTAGTATCTGGATTACAATAATTTGCCAAGTGTTTTAAAACGTTATTGTAATTTGTAGACGAGTTCTTCTCCAACCCCTTCTCTTCAACTACCTGCGTAAAATAATCAAAGAAATTTACATTTGATTTTATATCCGGTTGTAAATCAAAATTAGTTTTAAGTTTTTCAACCTGCTTAGACTTTAAAACATTATTCGCAATTTCCTCAAGTTGCTTATTCTCTTTTCTTTCCTCTGCATTCTTAGGATCGGTTATTATCTGTATATCAAGAAACTCATATTTCCTATGATGTTTAATTTTCCCCTTAACATCTTTTATGTACCCATAATAATACTCAAGGAATAAGGATGTTTTGCCATTTGCATTTTTCTTTCTTCTGAGGCTTATTTTCATAAGATTATTATTTAAAGGTTACAAGTAATTTTATTACCACCTGTTTACTACTTAGATTTGCTACTTTTACGACTTTAAAATGATTAAATCAATATAGTAGTAAAGAAGTAGTAAAGCAATGATAATCTTAGAAAAGGATTGCACAACTAAAAAGAGTCTAAAAAGTTTTAAATACGAAGCATTATAGAGGTTTTCCTATAAATGCTTTTCTTTGGTTTTCTTTAAAAATAGCACTATATGTTTCCTTTATACACGAAATTTAAGTGTTGTTTTGCTTTGTCGTAAAAGTTGTTC